>NZ_JBXASO010000001.1:0-417874 GCF_058809375.1 Brevundimonas sp. GW821-FHT10E09
CATCATCGCCAACGTCGTGCGGGCCGGGGCGCGTGGCCGGTACTTCAACACCGTCGACCTGGTGAACCGCCTCGAGGAGGAGACCCGCCTGGGCAAGGCCGGTGCGCTGGCTGCTCACCTCTGCCGCCTCGACGTCGTGGTCCTCGACGAGCTTGGCTACCTGCCGTTCGCCCGCTCGGGCGGCCAGCTGCTGTTCCACCTGATCAGCAAGCTCTACGAGCGGACCTCGGTGATCGTCACGACCAACCTCGCCTTCGGCGAATGGCCGACCGTGTTCGGCGATCCCAAGATGACCACGGCCCTGCTCGACCGCATCACCCACCACTGCGACATCGTCGAGACCGGCAACGACAGCTGGCGCTTCAAACACCGCAGCTAACCCTCCACGAAGAACGCCAGGCGAGGGTTGAGCCTCCGGTCGGGCTACGCCCTCCCTACGCCCCAACCCTCGCAAGCGGTGCGCTCGTGACGTCCATCCCGAACCTCAAAAGGGGGTCCCTATTGCACGCCGATAGGGGGTCCCTTTTAGACGCCGATTGACAGTCCCCCCTTCCAAGGACCGGACTCTAGCGCCGCGTGGAGGAAATTCTCACGGGCACGTCAACGTCGCCGTAGGGGCTCCGCCCGGATCATGGCGTCGGGCCAGAAGATCCGCACTCCGTCCGACCTATCGACCGGCGCGAGCCAAGAGTTCGATTAGCTCGCCGGCCTTGGCCTTTCGATCCTCAGGATCGTCACCTGTCATGGCTCCCATGACGCAGTGGTCGAGGTGGTCCCTCAACACTTCCGTCTCCACGCGAAGGAGCGCTGCGCGGACGGCCCGCAACTGGGTGAGCAGGTCGATGCAGTAGCGGTCCTCGTCGACCATGCGGGCGATGCCCCGCACCTGGCCTTCGATCCGGCTCAGCCGGTTAAGGATTTTGGGCTTCGTATCGATTTGCATGCGGCTTCGCTCCAGAGTGTCTGTATACCCCATGCGGGTATCTTGCTCCATACCCCCTACAGGTATATTCGAGGCGCTTGGATCAGCCGGAGAGCGTCATGTCCACTCATCCTCACGGTCACGCCGCAGGTCGCTCCTGCTGCTCGGCGGAACCCTCCGCGGGATCGGTCGCGCTAAAGGATCCGGTCTGCGGGATGTCGGTTGATGCAAAGACGACCGCTCACCGGGCCAGCCATGACGAGCAGGACTATTTCTTCTGCTCGGCAGGGTGCCGAACCCGATTCGTGGCGGATCCACAGCGCTATCTGAAGCCTGCTTCGGAGCCCGCCCCCGCCATTCCGGGCGTGATCTACACCTGCCCCATGCATCCGGAAATCCGGCAGGAGGGTCCGGGGTCCTGCCCGATCTGCGGCATGGCGCTCGAGCCTGAAACCGTCGCCGCCGAAGCGCCGCCCAATCACGAACTGATCGACTTCACCCGCCGCTTCTGGATCGGTCTGATTCTGACCCTGCCGGTCTTCGCGCTGGAGATGGGCGCCCATCTGACGAACCTGCACATGCTCATCCCCGGCCGGCTGTCGAACGGGATCCAATTCGTTCTGGCCACGCCGGTCGTCCTGTGGTGCGGCCTGCCCTTCTTCCAGCGCGGCTGGACCTCGCTGCGCACGCGCCGGCTGAACATGTTCACCCTGATCTCGATGGGGGTCGGGGTCGCATGGCTTTACAGCATCGTGGCCGTCGTAGCGCCATGGCTGTTCCCGCCCGCCTTCCTCAAGGCCGACGGGAGCGCGCCGGTGTATTTCGAGGCGGCGGCGGTCATCACGGTGCTGGTCCTCGTCGGACAGATCCTGGAACTTCGCGCCCGCGAGCAGACGTCGGGGGCGATCCGGGCCTTGCTGGATCTCACGCCCAAGACCGCGCGAAGGGTCCGGGCGGACGGCGTTGACGAGGATGTCTCGCTCGACCTGATCACTGTCGGCGACTCCCTGCGGGTCCGCCCCGGTGAGAAAGTCCCGGTGGACGGCGAAATCCTGGATGGCCGTATCGCCGTCGACGAGTCGATGGTGACCGGCGAGTCCATGCCGGTGACCAAGGAGGTCGGCGACCGGGTCGTCGCCGGCGCCCTGAACAAGACCGGATCCTTCATCATGCGCGCCGACAAGGTCGGGGCCGACACCCTGCTGGCGCAAATCGTCCAGATGGTCGCTCAGGCCCAACGCAGCCGCGCGCCGATCCAGCGGCTGGCCGACACGGTATCTGGATGGTTCGTTCCGACGGTGATCACAATCGCCCTGCTGGCCGCCGCCGTCTGGGGGCTGGTCGGGCCGGAGCCCCGGCTGTCCTATGCCCTGGTCGCCGCTGTCTCGGTCCTGATCATCGCCTGTCCCTGTGCGCTCGGTCTCGCGACCCCCATCTCGATTATGGTAGGGGTCGGACGAGGCGCGCGCGCCGGGGTCCTGATCAAGAACGCTGAAGCGCTGGAGCGCTTCGAAAGGGTCGACACCCTGATCCTCGACAAGACCGGCACCCTGACCGAGGGACGCCCGTCCGTGACAGCGATGGTGATCGCCAAAGGCTTCGACGAAACAGACGTGCTGCGTCTTTCGGCCAGTCTGGAGCGCGGAAGCGAGCACCCCTTGGCGGATGCGATCGTCCAGGCCGCCAAGGACCGCCATCTGCCCCTGTCGGAAGCCGTGGACTTCGACAGTCCGGTGGGACGCGGCGTGCGCGGTGTTGTCGAGGGACGCCAGGTGGCCCTGGGCAACACCCGGTATCTCGGTGAGCTTTCGATCGACGTCTCCACGCTGGAGCCGAAGGCGGACGCACTCCGGAACGACGGCGCCACGGCCATTTTCGTGGCCATCGACGGCAAGGCCGCCGGGGTCCTCGGCATCGCCGACCCGGTCAAGGCCACCACGTCGGCCGCGATCCTCGCGCTGAAGGCGGCCGGTCTGAGACTGGTCATGATGACCGGGGACAACCGAACCACGGCCGAAGCCGTGGCGCGACGCCTCGGGATCGACGAGGTCCATGCCGAGGTCCTGCCGCAGGACAAGGCGTCGGTGGTTCAGCAGCTTCGCTCACAGGGCCGCATCGTCGCCATGGCCGGAGATGGGGTCAACGACGCCCCGGCTCTCGCAGCCGCCGATGTCGGCGTCGCCATGGGCGCGGGCTCGGATGTGGCGATCGAGAGCGCGGGCGTAACCCTGTTGAGCGGCGATCTGCAAGGCATAGTCCGGGCGCGGCGTCTGTCGCGAGCGGTCATGGGGAACATCCGGCAAAACCTGATCTTCGCCTTCGGTTACAATGCGCTCGGCATCCCGGTCGCGGCCGGCCTGCTGTATCCCGTCTTCGGCTGGCTGCTCTCGCCCGCTCTTGCAGCGCTCGCCATGGCGCTCTCTTCGGTCAGCGTCATCGGCAATGCGCTGAGGCTGCGCGCGGTGAAGCTCTAGGCGGCCTGAGAATTCAGAAAGCATTAACCAAGCCTCGACAGGAATCCGCGACGCAGCCTAGATTCCCCCTGTAGCTGATTTGGTCGGGAGAGCGCCTTGCGGGGCATGGAGCGGCGGCAAGACAAGCGAGGCCGACGCGCCACCGACAGGGCCCCCAGCGCCCCGGCCTGGATGCGCATCGGCGTGCTGGTCCTCGCCCTCGGCTCCACCGGATACGTGCTGTTGATGTCGCGAGACGCGACACGCCCCGCCCGCGAAGCCCATCGCCTCCAGAACGAGAACCTGACGTTGAGCGCCCAGCTCGCCGCCAGCCGGACCGCCGTCCTGATGCAGGCCGCCCAGACCGGGATCGACGTCGGGACAGCCGCACTGCTGGACGACGCGCTCCCGATGGCCGCCGTCGAGCGGGCGCGCGGCGTCGCGCCGAACGCGGGCTTTTCGGTGATCGGCGCCGACGGCGCGATTCTGGCCAGCCAGGGGCCGGTGCAGTCGCCCGGCGTCGTCGCCCTGACGGGGCCGCAAGCCGGGGGGCGGCGGCTTGAGGCGCGCATTCTCCCGTCCCTGCCCGCCTCTGGCGTGGTCCGGATCGTGTCGAAGACGGGGGTCATCCTGGCCTCGCCGAACGCCGCCGAGGTCGGCCGGTCCGCAACGCCGCTGATCGGCGTCCAGGCCGGCGACCTGGCGTCCCTGACCACGCCCGTCGCCACGCCGGGGGGCAGGGCGTCGGTCGTGGCGGCGCCGATCACGCCCGACGGTCCCTATGTGGTCGCCTTGCAGAGCGGACCGCCCGCGGGTGCGGCGGGTCTGCTGGGCGAGGCCTGGGTTCTGGCGGCCCCCGTGCTGCTGGGCCTCGGCGTCCTGGCGCTGTTCCTGTTCCAGGGCCTGCGTCGTGCGCGCGCCAGCCGGGAATGGGCCTCGTCGGAAAAACGCTTCCGCATCGCGGTGGAGGCGGCGCGCTGCGGCGTATGGGAATGGGATCTGGACGGCGCCGAAGTAACCCTGTCCGACTATATGGCGACCCTGCTGGGCTTCGAGACCGGCGGCGTCGTGCCGGCAGAGATCGTGATGGCCCGCATCCATCCCCGTTACCGCGACCAGGTGCAGCACGCGTTGCGCCAGGCCTCGGCCTATGGCGCCTTCGAGGTCACCTTCCCCGTCCCGGGCGACGGCGGCCGGACCCGCTGGATCGATGCGCGCGGCCAGGCGCGAGGGGCGCGGGGCGAGGCCGGCTTCTCCGCCATCCTGGGCGTCGCCCTGGACATCACCGAGGCCCGCCGGGCCAAGGCCGCCGCCCAGTCCGCCGAAAGCCGTCTGCGCGACGGGGTGGAGAGCATCTCGGACGCCTTCGTCCTGTTTGATCGCCAAGGCCGCCTCATCCTCTGGAACCAGGCGTTCGAGGACGCTTTCGACTTCCAGTCCGGCGTCGTGCGGCGCGGCGCGGCGAAGGAGGAATTGAACCGCATCGCCGCCCTGGCCATCAAGGCCGAACATGCGCCGACGGACGGCCGGGCGGGCCTTCGCGAGGTCGAACTGCACGACGGCCGCTGGCTGCAGTTGTCCGAACGCTTCACCTCGGAGGGCGGCTCGGTGGTCACCGCCGCCGACATCACCGCCATCAAGCGCGAAGAGACCGAACGCCGCCGCGCCGTCGAGGACCTGAGCCGCACCGTGGCCCAGCTCGAAGCCAGCCAGCAGATGCTGTCGCAACTGGCCCGGAAATACGAGATCGCCATGACCCGGGCCGAGGCCGCAAACCAGGCCAAGTCCGAATTCCTGGCCAATATGAGCCACGAACTGCGTACCCCGCTGAACGCCATCAACGGCTTCTCGGAGATCATGGCCGCCGAGCTGTTCGGCCCCATAGGCGAGAAGTACAAGGGCTACGCTGGCGACATCCTGAAGTCGGGCCAGCATCTGCTCAGCCTGATCAACGACATCCTGGACATGGCCAAGATCGAGGCCGGCAAGATGACCCTGCACTACGAGCCCGTCTCGCTGCGGGACGTGTGCGAGGACGCCGCCCGGCTGATGCGCGGCAAGGTTCTGGAGTCCGGCCTGACCCTGGAGATCGAAGCGGGCGACCTGCCGGACATCGAGGCGGACCACCGCGGCGTGAAACAGGTGATGCTGAACCTGATCTCCAACGCCGTTAAGTTCACGCCCGAAGGCGGGACCGTCACCCTGTCGCTGACGCCGTTCAAGGGGGCGGCCGGCGAGGATCGCGTCCGGGTCGCCTGCGCCGACACCGGCATCGGCATCGCGCCTGAACATATGGTCCGTCTGGCGCGGCCCTTCGAACAGGTCGAAGGCCAGCATTCCAAGACCACCCAGGGCACCGGCCTGGGCTTGGCCCTGACCAAGTCGCTGATCGAGATGCATGGCGGCCGGCTGAACATAGAAAGCGAGCCCGGGGTGGGCACGGTGGTCAGTTTCGATCTGCCGACGCGACGTCCCGTCCAGACCGTCCAGCCCATGAAGGCCGCCTTCGCCGCCTGAGCCGCCGGGGCGAGCGATCAGAGTTCGAGCCGGTATCCCACGCTCGGTTCCGTAACGACCAGGGCCGGTTCGGCGGGGTCGGCCTCCAGCTTGTGGCGCAGCTGGCCGATCACGACGCGCAGATACTGGACATCGGCGGCGTGGCCCGCGCCCCAGACGGTCTTCAGCAGGTCGGCGTGGCCCAGCACCTTGCCGGCGTTGCGGGCCAGACAGGCCAGGACTTCGTATTCCTTGGGGCGCAGCTTCACCCGCTCGCCGGCGCGGGTGACGATGCGGCGGTCCAGGTCGATGACCACCTCTCCGACCGTGACCACGCCGCCCGCCACCGGCGCCAAGGCCCCCTGGCGCAGCCCGGCCCGGATGCGCGCCAGAAGTTCGCCGACCCCGAACGGCTTTTCGACATAGTCGTTGGCGCCCAGGTCCAGGGCCGCGATCTTCTCGGCCTCGCGATCGCGGGCCGACAGGATGATGATCGGCCCCTGGTAAAATTCCCGCGCCCGTTTCAGCACGTCCTTGCCGTCCATGTCGGGCAGGCCCAGGTCCAGCACCACGGCGTCGGGGCTCCACAATGCGATGGCCCTCAGCCCCTCCTGCCCGCTGTCGGCGCGGCGGGGTTCGTAGCCGGCGGCGTCCAGGGCGGGCGACAGGAAGCGGTGGATCTGGGGCTCGTCGTCGATGACGAGGACCTGGGGACGGACGGCAGGCATCACAGCAGATCCGGATGGGTGGCGATGGATTTGGGCAGGCTGATCAGGATGCGCGTGCCCCGCTTGCCGCCGTCGGGTCCGTCGTGGATCGGGCTGGCGGCGGCGATGCGGCCGCGCATGGCCTCGATGAAGCCCTTGGCGATAGCCAGACCCAGGCCGGCCCCCTGGACTCTGTCGGGGGCGCGGTCGGTCGAATCCTCCATGCGGCGGAACTTGTCGAACACCCGTTCCAGCTCGGCCGTGGGTATGCCGCGCCCCTCGTCCTCGATGGAGATGACGACGGAGCCCCGGTCCTCATAGGCCGCCAGTTCGATGGTCGTCCCGTCGGGACTATAGGCGATGGCGTTCTCAAGAATATTGACCACCGCCTGTTCCAGCAGACCGGGGTCGGCCTCCACCATGCTGAGCTGGGGCGGGAAGTCGCGGGTGATCCGACGTCGCCCCAGGCGGCGCGACACCCGGTCGGCGGCGGCGTTCAGGGCGTCGCGCACATCGGTCCAGTCGGTGCGGACGTTCAGCCCGCCGCCCTCCAGCCGGGTCATGTCCAGCAGGTCGCCGACATAACGCGACAGGCGTTCGGCCTCCTCGCGGATGCTGAGCAGCAGATCGTCGCGGACCTCGGGCTTCAGGGTCGCCCCATAGTCGATCAGGGTGGTGGCCGAGCCCAGCACGGTCGACAGGGGCGTGCGCAGATCGTGGCTGACCGAGTTCATCAGGGCGGCGCGGAACCGGTCGGCGCGACGCAGGGTCTCGCTTTCCAAAGCCTGTCCGGCCAGATCAGCCCGCTCCAGCGCCACGGCGCCCTGATCCAGCAGGGCCAGGGCCAGCCGCTCCTCGTCCGAGCCCGCCGCCACGGCCGAGGCGTCGATCCCCGCCACGCCGGCGCGACCGCGCACGCCTTGCAGGGGCTGAAACCGCCAGCGGGTCTGCGGCAGGGTGCCGGTGCCGTGACCCGTGACCTCGCCGTGGGTCCAGGCCCAGCGGGCCGCGGCCATGGCGTCGGCGCCCAGGACCACGCCCTCGGGGCTGGCGGCCGTCAGGACGATGTCGTCGCCGTCCGGCAGCAGGACCACCGCCCCGGCCCCGGCGGCGGCCGAGGCCTGTTCGGCCAGGCTTAGGGCGGTCGTCGCACGATCCTGGGCCGCCGACAGGGTCTGGCTGGCGGCCAGCAGGGCAGAGACGGCGGCGGCGCGACGCTGGGCCGCGCGGGCCTGTTCGCGCACCCGCCCGGCCAGGGCCCCCGTGCCCAGGGCGACGGCCCAGAACAGCAACAGCGTGAGGAAGTCCGTCGGCGAGCCGATCAGGAAACTGTAGCGCGGCTGAAGAAACAGGAAGTTGTAGGTCAGGAAGGCGAGGGTCGCCGCGACGAGAGCGGGCCGCAGCCCGTTCAGCACCCCCGCCGCCACAACGGCGGCCAGATAGATGACGCCCAGATCGACCCGCTCGAACCGCGTGTCCAGCAACAGGGCGACGCCGGTCGCGGCCCCGACGAAACCCGCGCCGGCGGAATAGGGACGCCAGTCCAGACCAGGCCGGAGACCGGGCCTGATCGTCGGCTCGGGCGCCGACCCATCGCCTTCGGTCACGACATGGACGGCCACGCCCTGGGCCTTGCGCAGCAGTTCGGTGGCCAGCGCCCGACCGGTCCATTCGGCCAGACGGCCGCCCCGCGTCTTGCCGATGACGATCTGGGTGACGTTGTTGCGGTGGGCGTGATCCAGGACGGTGCGCACGACGTCGTCGCCGCTCAGCGTCACCGGTCGGCCGCCCAGTTGTTCGGCCAGTTTGAAGGCTTCGGACAGACGGCCGGCGGATCGCGCGTCGGAACGCGAGCCCGACGGCCGCTCGACGTGGGCCACCGACCAGGGGGCGTCCATCATCATGTCCGACATGCGTCGTCCGGTCCGCACCAGCGACGCGCTCATGGCGTCGCCCCCGACCAGGACCAGGATCCGCTCACCGGCCGCCCACGGCCCCGACACGCCCCGCTCGCGCAGATGGAACAGCAGTTGATCGTCCACCGTCTGGGCCGCGCGGCGCAGGGCCAGTTCGCGCAGGGCCGTCAGATTCTCAAGCTTGAAGAAGTTCTCGGACGCGACCCGCGCCGTTTCGGGCACATAGACCTTGCCCTCGGCCAGGCGGACGCGAAGGTCCTCGGGCGTGATGTCCACCACCTCGATATCGTCGGCGTCGGTCAGAAGGCTGTCGGGCACCGTCTCGCGCTGACGAACGCCGGTGATCCGCAGGATGACGTCGGACAGGCTTTCCAGATGCTGGATGTTCAGCGTCGTCCAGACATCGACGCCGGCGTCGCGCAGTTCCTCCACGTCCTGCCAGCGTTTCGGATGGCGTGAACCGGGGGCGTTGGAATGGGCGTATTCGTCGACCAGCAGCAGGCCGGGGCGGCGCGCCAGGGCGCCGTCGAGATCGAACTCCATCAGCGATCGGCCGCGATGGTCGATCGGCGCGCGCGGCATGACGTCCAGGCCGCGCAGCAGGCTCATCGTCTCCTTGCGGCCGTGGGTCTCGACCACGCCGACGACGACGTCCAGCCCTTCGGCCTTTCGCCGGCGCGCGGCGCGCAGCATTTCGTAGGTCTTGCCCACGCCGGGCGACATGCCCAGAAACACCTTCAGCCGCCCGCGCTTGCGGCGCGGAACGGCTGAAGTCGCGGGCGTTTCGGCCTCGGTCTCGGGCAATCAGCCCTCCGCGCCGAAACGGGCGTCCAGGGCGCGGTTGGTCAGCAGGACATTGACGCGCGGCTGGCCGACGAAGCCCAGCAGAGCCCCCTGGGTCTGGCCGTCGATGATGGTCTGGACCTGCTGCACGGGGACGCCTCTGGCGCGGGCGATCCGCGCGGCCTGAAGCCGAGCGTAGGCCGGGGACACGTCCGGGTCGAGGCCCGAGGCCGAGGTCGTCACCGCATCGGCGGGGATGCCCCCCGCGCCGTCGTCGGCGCGGATGGCCTGGGCGCTTTCGGCGACGCGGGCCGCCAGATCCGGGTTCAACGGCCCCATGTTGGAGCCCGACGAGACGGCGGCGTCATAGCCGTCGCCCGCCGCCGAGGGACGCGGGTGCAGATAGGTCTCGCCCGCGAAGGCCTGGCCGATCAGGGCCGAGCCAACGACCCGGCCGCCGGCGTCGCGCACCAGACTGCCGCTGGCCTGGCGGGGGAAGACGCTATGGGCGATCCCGGTGACGGCCAGCGGATAGGCCAGCCCCAGCAGGAGGGTGAACAGGGCCATCATCGCGATGGCCGGACGGAACGAATGGACCATGATCGTCGCCTCAGAAGCTGGTTTTCGACGCGGCCGCAGCGCGCATCTTGTTGAGACGATTGTGCATCGGAATATCCCTGGAAACGCGCATCAGGCCAGGCCCAGCGCGGAAATGATGAGGTCGATCAGCTTGATGCCCACGAACGGGGCGATCAGGCCGCCGAGGCCGTAGATCAGCAGGTTGCGACCCAGGAGAGCGCTGGCGCCGATGGCCCGGTATTTGACGCCCTTCAGCGCCAGCGGGATCAGGGCGACGATGACCAGGGCGTTGAAGATCACCGCCGACAGGATGGCGCTCTCGGGACTGTGCAGACGCATCACGTTCAGCGCGCCCAGCGCCGGCAGCGAGACCACGAACATCGCCGGGATGATGGCGAAATACTTGGCCACGTCGTTGGCGACCGAGAAGGTTGTCAGGGCGCCGCGCGTGATCAGCAATTGCTTGCCGACCTCGACGATCTCGATGACCTTGGTCGGGTCGCTGTCCAGATCGACCATATTGCCGGCCTCGCGGGCGGCCTGGGCGCCGGTCTGCATGGCCACGCCGACGTCGGCCTGAGCCAGGGCAGGCGCATCATTGGCGCCGTCGCCGCACATGGCGACCAGACGCCCCTTGGCCTGTTCGGCCTTGATCAGCCGCATCTTGTCCTCGGGCGTGGCCTCGGCGAGGTAGTCGTCCACCCCCGCCTCCGACGCGATGGCCGCCGCCGTCACCGGATTGTCGCCGGTGATCATGACGGTGCGCAGGCCCATGCGGCGCAGGTCGGCGAAGCGCGCCTTCACCCCCGGCTTGACCACGTCCTTCAGGTGGATGACGCCGACCAGGACGCCGTTCTGGGTGACGGCCAGGGGCGTGCCGCCCGAGCGGGCGATCCGGTCCACGGCCTGACGGAACTCGGCCGGAGCCGCACCATCGGACAGGTTCAGGTCCTTCAGCACCGCATCGACCGCGCCCTTGCGCCAGCTGTCCTTGCCGACGTCCAGGCCTGACTGGCGGGTGACGGCGGTGAAGGGGATGGCGACGGCGCCGGCCGGCTGTTCGACCGAAATGCCCGCGTTGCGGCCCAGTTCGACAATCGAGCGGCCCTCGGGCGTCTCGTCGGCCAGGGACGCCATGACGGCGGCGGCCAGGGCGGCTTCCGGACGCACGCCCGGAACCGGGATGACCTCGGTCGCCATGCGGTTGCCGAAGGTGATGGTGCCGGTCTTGTCGAGCAACAGGGTGTCGACGTCGCCGGCCGCCTCCACCGCACGGCCCGAGGTGGCCAGCACATTGACCTTCAGCAACCGGTCCATGCCGGCGATGCCGACCGCGGACAGCAGGCCCCCGATCGTGGTCGGGATCAGGGTGATGAACAGGGCGCCCAGCACCATCGGATCGATGTTCACGCCCGAATAGGCGCCCAGACCGACCAGGGTCACGACCGCGATCAGAAAGATCAGGGTCAGGCCCGCCAGCAGCACGGCCAGGGCCAGTTCGTTCGGCGTCTTGCGACGGTCCGCGCCCTCGACCATGGCGATCATGCGGTCGAGGAAGGTCGAGCCCGGCTTGGCGGTGATGCGCACCTTGATCCAGTCGGACACCACGGTGGTGCCGCCGGTCACGGCCGAACGGTCGCCGCCGCTTTCGCGGATCACCGGCGCGCTCTCGCCGGTGATGGCGGCCTCGTTGACCGAGGCCACGCCCTCGATGATCTCGCCGTCCGAGGCGATGACATCGCCGGCCTCGACCAGGATGATCGACCCGACCTCGAGCTCGGACGCATTGGTCGGAACCACTGTGCCGGTCTCGGGATCGACGATCAGCTTGGCCTTGGTCGTGACGCGGGTAGCGCGCAGACTGTCGGCCGCCGCCTTGCCCCGCCCTTCGGCGACGCTTTCGGCGACATTGGCGAACAGGACCGTGGCCCACAGCCACAGCGCCAGCTGCACCGCGAACCCCGCCGACTGGCCGCCCACGACCGCCGCGACCGCCGACACCGTGGCCAGCAGGGCCACGATCCAGGTGGTGAAGATGACCGGGTTCTTGACCAGTTTGGCCGGGTTCAGCTTGAGGAAGGCCTCGCCGACGGCGCGACCGATCATCGCCCCGGAGAGACCGCCCGCGATGGGGGTCGAACGACCGCCTTCGCCGGGCTCCCCTCCGCGTGAATCCAATGTGATTTGTGTCATGTCAGGATGTCCGGAGGATCAGGCGCCGGCGACCGCCGCGAGCACCTGGAAGTGCTCGACGATCGGTCCCAGGGCGAGGGCGGGCAGGAACTGCAGGCCGCCGAGGATGAGGATCACGCCGATCAACAGGCCGATGAACAAGCCGTTGTCGGTGGGCAGGGTGCCGGTAGACGCCGCCAGCTTGGGCTTGACCACCAGGCTGCCGGCGATGGCCAGGACGGCGACGGCCGGTATGAACCGTCCGAACAGCATGCCCAGCCCCAGGGTCGTGTTCCACCAGGGGGCGTTGGCGGTCAGACCCGCGAAGGCCGAGCCGTTGTTCGCCGCCGCCGAGGTGTAGGCGTACAGGATCTCGGACAGGCCATGCGGTCCCTTGTTCAGCAGGCCTGCCAGCGCCGTCGGGAACACCGCCGCTACAGCCGAGAAGCCCAGGATGGCCAGCGGCAGAACCAGGACCGCGATCATGGCGAATTGGATCTCGCGCGCCTCGATCTTCTTGCCCAGATATTCCGGCGTACGACCGACCATCAGCCCGGCGACGAAGACCGACAGCAGGGCCATCACCACCATGATGGCGATGCCTGAACCGATGCCGCCCGGCAGGATCTCGCCCAGCTGCATCAGGAACATCTGCAAGGCCCCGCCCAGCGGCATATAGCTGGCGTGCATCGAGTTGACCGAACCGTTCGAGGCGCCGGTCGTCACGACCGACCAGACGGTGGAGGCCGGGGCGCCGAAGCGAACCTCCTTGCCCTCCATGTTCGCCGATGCATCGACGTGGGCGGCGACCAGGGCCGGGGCCGGCTGGGTCTCGATCACATACATGGCCGCGCTGGAGACGCTCAGGATGATCAGGGCCGAGGCGACCAGGGCGCGGATGTCGCGCCCCGCCATGGCTGAGCGGCCGAAGGCGAAGAAGGCGGCCCAGCCCATGACGTTGATCGCCACGGCGGTGATCAGATTGGTCAGGGGCGAAGGGTTCTCGAACGGATGGGCGCCGTTGACGTTGAAGACGCCGCCGCCGTTGATGCCCAACTGCTTGATCGCCACCTGGCTGGCGGCCGGGAACAGCGGCAGGGTCTGGGAGCCGCCCTCGACCGTCGTCGCATGGACGCTGGCGGCCAGGCTCTGGACGATGCCCAGGCCGGACAGCACCACGGCCAACACGAAGGCGGCGGGCAGCAGCACATAGAGGGTGGTCCGCGTCAGATCGGCCCAGAAATTGCCGACCCCCTCGCCGCGATTGGCGACGAAGGCGCGCGCCAGGGCGGCGGCGATGGTGGCGCCGGTCGCGGCCGAGACGAAGTTCTGAACCGTCAGACCCACCATCTGGGTGAAGGTCGACAGGGTCGTCTCGCCGCCATAGCTCTGCCAGTTGGTGTTGGTGACGAAGCTGACGGCGGTGTTGAAGGCCAGGTGCGGCGAGACGCCGGCGAAGCCTTGCGGGTTCATCGGCAGCACGCCTTGCAGACGCAGGATGGCGTACAGCAGGACAAAGCCCGCCGCATTGAAGGCCAGCAGGGCGCCGGCATAGCCCAGCCAACCCTGGCTGCGCTTCGGATCGACCCCGGCCGCCCGATAGAAGACGGCCTCGACCGGTTTCAGCACCGGATCCAGCCAGGTCCGCTCGCCGTTCCAGACGCGCGACATATAAACGCCGATGGGCCAGCCGAGCAGAACGGCCAGCCCAAGGGTCAGGGCGATCTCGCCCCATCCTTGAATGTTCATGATTTCAGTCCCGGTTCTTCAGAACCGCTCGGGCCGCAGCAGAGCCGCGACCATGTAAACGGCGACGACGACCGCCCCCGCGCCCCAGAGCATGGCGATCATCGTCACACCCGTCTCAACGCTGCGGCCAGCGCGGCGAAGGCGATGAACGCCCCGGCCCCGACCGCCAGAAAAATCACGTCGGCCATGCCGGCCTCCTCAGCTCAAATCAGAGCCGGCAAGGACCACGGCGGGGCGTAAAGACGCGATGTGAATCCCGACGTTCGGCGTAATGAAATCATAATGCGAAAGGGAAGACGGTCGGCCTCACCACCGCAAGCAGCGCCGTTCATGAGCCGAAAGGCGATTGCGGGGCAGGAGTGGGAGCCAATCGAAACATCGACGCACTGGCCGCCTGTCCTGAACTCAGCCCTGTGTGTTCGCCGCTGATCGATCACTTTCGATCAGCCGGTCACGCACATCGGCGGGGGCGGCTTCGGCCCAGCTCAGGAGCTTGTCGAGAACCGGACAGAGGGACTGTCCCCATTCGGTCAGATGATATTCCACCTTGGGCGGGACCTGGGGGTGGACGATGCGGGCCACGACTCCATCGGCTTCAAGCTGTCGAAGCTGCTGGATCAGCATCTTCTGCGACACGCCGGGAATAGCTTTTTCGAGTTCGGAGAACCGCCGCACGTTCGACCCGAACAGCTGGAACAGGATCACCAGCTTCCAGCGTCCTTCGAGGACACGGATGACATTCTGCGCGCTCAAGGCCGCAGTCTGGGGGGTGTAGTCGAAGGGCTTACCTTCAGGTGCGTACCTAACTTTTTCGTCGGTTCTTGCCATTGTGGGAGCGTACTTGCAGTTTGGATCGAACGCAAGAATCCGAACGGGAGACCCAATGATCGCCGACCTTCCCAAACCCATCGCTGACTATGTCGCGGCCAATGCGCGCCTCGACCTTGCCGGCATGCTGCAGCCCTTTGCGCCTGACGCTGTCGTGAAGGACGACGGCGGGCGCCATCAGGGCCATGCGGCGCTCCGACGGTGGATGCTCGAGGCCACGATCGCGAGCAAGGCGATTTTCAAGCCGGATACGATGCGCCACGACGGGGACCAGGTCGTCCTGGAGGGACCCACGGCCGGCGACTTCAAGGGCAGCCCCCTTCGGTTCACGCTTCGCTTCACTCTGGGCGACGACGCCATCCGCGCGCTCGAGATCTCGCTGTGACGATGCGCCCCGATCCCACAGAGTTCGAAGGTCGACGGATTCTCGTCACCGCCGGCACCAAGGGCGCCGGCCGCGCGACCGTCCAGCGTTTTCTCGCCGGCGGCGCCCGGGTGATCACAGCCGCGCGGGCGGCCCCCGAGACCTCGACCGGCGCTGAGTTCGTCCAGGCCGATCTCATGACGCTGGAAGGGTGCGAGGCCTTGGCCCAGGCCGCGATGGACCGGTTTGGCGGCGTTGATGTTCTGGTGCATGTCGTCGGCGGCTCGTCGGCGCCGGCTGGAGGCTTCGCCGCCCTGACCGACGCGCATTGGCGCACCGAACTTGATCTGAACCTGATGCCTGCGGTTCGCCTGGATCGCCTGCTGGCGCCGCAGATGATCGGGCGGGGATCCGGCGCCATCATCCACGTCTCGTCTATCCAGCGGACATTGCCTTTACCGGAATCCACCACCGCCTACGCCGCCGCCAAAGCGGCCCTGTCCACCTACAGCAAGGCCCTGTCCAAGGAACTGGGGCCCAGGGGCGTGCGGGTCAATGTGGTGTCGCCCGGCTGGATATCCACGGAAGCCTCGGACGCCTTGCTGGAACGGATCACCGCAGGCTCGGGCGGGACGTTGGAAGATGCGCGGCAAAGCGTCCTGAACGCGCTCGGCGGGATCCCCCTGGGGCGGGCGGCGAAACCGGAGGAGGTCGCCGAGTTGATCGCATTCCTCGCCTCCGACCGCGCCGCAGCCATTCACGGCGGCGAGTATGTGATCGATGGGGGCACGATTCCTACCGTCTAGGCGGAGATGAGGATCGAGGGACGATGGGGCGCCGCGCGCCGGAAACGGTTGCCGGCGCCCGGCCTCTTCTTCGAGCGGGCTCAGGTCTTCGACGCCGATACGTCGCCAGAGAACATGGCTCTGGATATTCTGCCGCTGTCGCCACGGGAAGCCGGGCTCTGCGGCGTCGGCGTGTCGCCGTAAGATGAGACGCCGCTCCCGCCTTTCGCGGGCGCGGCCCGGCGCGTCGTATCAGGACAGCGTCCAGGCCCCTCTGTCGAAGCGAACCGACACGCCGTGCAGCCGCCCCAGCGCCTTGGCGAAGGCCGCCGTGTCGCCGGCCTCGAAGACCCCGTCGATCTCCAGAGCGTTCAGCGACGGGTTCAGGATGCGCAGCGGCGCGTTGCTGTATCGGTTCATCTCGACGACCGCCGCACGCAGCGACGTGCGGTCGAAGCTGATGCGGCCCTGGCGCCAGTCGTCGATACGGCCGCCCTGTGCGGCGGAGACCGGGCCGGGGTCTCCGGCCGATGACAGACGTACGGCCTGTCCGGCGCGAAGGTGAAGGCGCGCTTGCGAAGGCTCCGCCGCCGGTCCCACAGCCACGCCGCCCTGCAGCAGATCGACGTCGGTGAAGGTCGCATGGCGGTACACGTTGAACCGCGTGCCGGTGACGCGGATGCGCGCCGCGTGGCTGAGGACGTCGAAGGGGGCGTCATCCTGATGCGCCACCGCGAAGAAGGCTTCTCCCGATTCCAGCACGACCTCGCGCTCACGCCCGGCGAACCGCGCCGATATGCGGCTGGCCGTGTTCAGAGTGACCTGGGAGCCGTCTGGCAAGGCGATCGTGCGGCGCTCGCCGACCTCGGTCTCGTAGATCACGGGTTGTTGGCGCCAGAGGAAGACGCCGCCCAGGGCCACGCCGGCGGCCAGGGTTCCGCCCGCGATCCAGGCGCGGCGGTTCACGACACGGCCTGTCGCCGCCCGGCCGTCGTCCGCAACGAAATCGGCGGCTTCCATCTGGCCCAGCGCGTCCCAGACCGCCTGGATCTCGCTCGACCCGGCGTCCGAGGCGCGCCCGCCCTGCTCTTCGCGCAGGCGTTCAGCCACGAAGGCCTCGGCTTCGGCGTCACGCACAGGGGGGCGAAATGGAATTACTGTTCGAACCATCCGCAATCCTTAAGCTTGTGCCGGCAACGGGCAAGTGCGTCGGCCAGCAGGCGCTGGGTCGTCCGCAGCGGGATGCGCTGGCGTTCGGCGATCTCGACCAGGGTCAGACCCTCTACACGATGCATCATCAGCACCATCCGCTGATCGCGCGTCAGCGAAGCGATGGCGCGGCGCAGCAGGTCGGCGTTCTGCTGCCAGCGCACCTCGTCGAAAGGGGAAGGGGCGTCGTGGGCCAGATCGTCAGACACCTCGACATGGCGGTCGCCGCCGCGTCCGAGCCGTCGCCGACGCAGGTCGCGCGCCACGCTGTCGGCGGTCTTGAAGACATAGGTGGCGTTGAAATCGGGCGGAGGAACCCGGCCCGCCAGCCGCGTGAGCCGCAGATAGATGTCCTGCAAGGCGTCCTCGACATCGGCGGGCGCGAGGAAGCGACGCAGGTACAGACGCAGTCGCGCGTCAAACCGCTGCATCAGCTCGGCCATGATCGCGACCGCCGGATCGGCGGGCTTTCGTGAAGCTGTCATCGATGGGGCGACGCCGTCAAACATCCGAACTCGCTAGCCTGTACCTCAAGAGACGCAGCGCCGTCGACAGGCCGCCAAATCCGTGGGCCGCGAATGTCATCAATTCATTGCAGCCGCCCCATAGAAGCCTCGCAGTCGCGGGGTTCATCACGGATCGTCCCACATGGGCTGTGGCGGACGTCACGCTTTCCTACGGTCTGTCGGCGGAGCGGTTCTGGCTGTCGCGATCCTGCCGTCGTCGGTGTCGGCGGCCGGGCGGGCTCCGGTCTTCGATGTTCCCGCCCAGCCGCTGGCTGCGGCGTTGCGGGCCCTGGCGCGCCAGGGACGCGTCCAGATCCTGTTTCCGGCGGAACGGCTTGAGGGGCGACGGAGCCGCGCCGTCGTCGGGCGGTTCGAGACGGCGCGCGCTTTCGACCTGGCCTTGGCCGACGCGGGTTTTGCGGCGCGTCGGGTGGACAGCCGAACCTTCGTCATCGTCGCCCGGCCCCGGTTGTCGCCGCCGCCCCCGATAGAGGCTCCGACTGCGGACCTGGAGCCCATACAGGTGTGGGGGCGCCGTCCGGAGCCCGGCGAGATCGCCCGTCGCCTGGCGACTGATCTGGATGCGCCGACGTCGGTGCGCAGCCTTTCGCGCGAGGACATGGAGCGCGGCGGGGCGCAGAACCTGTCGGAAGCCCTGGGCGACCTGCCGGGCATGACGGTGATCAACACCGGGCGGTCCTTTATCGGCGGCATCGACTCGGCCTCGCGCGGCGAGGGTTTGTACGCCGCCTATCGCGGCCTGAACGCCGAATACAATCTCAGCATGATCAACGGCGTGTCGGTGGCCCAGGGTCTGCCCTATTCGCGCGGGGTCCAACTGAACCTGCTGCCGCCGGACGCCTTCCAGACCGTGGTGGTGCACAAGACCGGGCGCGCGGATCTGGACGGTGATTTCATTGGCGCCGCCCTGGACTTCCAGACGCCCGGACCGACGGATCTGTCGCGATCGCCCTGGACCGCCGTCACCGTCGGCGGTCGGGTCGAGACGCGGGCGCGGGACTATGGCGAATCCGGTCTGGGCGAGACGATCCGGGTCGAACACGGCCGCCGTTTCGGCGCCGCAGGACAGTTCGGCCTCTATCTGGCCGCCGCCCACGAAGACCGCAGCTTCGTCAATTCGGAACTGGCCGGGGTGATGGCGGCCCAGAACGACCGGGGCTGGGCCTATGGGGTTTCAGGCTCTGCGGCCGGCGGGGCGCCCGACGCCGAAAATCCGCAGGAGGGGCTGGTTCAGACAAGCCTGAACGTGGGCGTCTCCAGCGGGCGCAGTCGCCTGCAGAACTACGCCCTGGCGCTGGATTGGCGCGCGGCTCCCGGTCTGGACCTGCGGCTGAACGCCACCCACGCCCAGGCCCGCACCGAGCAGAATTCCACCTTCAGCCAGGTCGTCAGCGGGGCCCAGTCCTGGATCGACGACGGATCGGGCGTCTATCGCCTGTCGGTCCGGGATCTGTCGACGCGGGTCTGGTACGAGACCAATCCGGACAATGTCTCCCTGTCGACGCTCAGTCTGAAGGCCGATGCGGTCTCCGGCCGCTGGCGATTGACGCCCTATCTGTTCGCCAGCCGCGGCGAGAGCGCCCGCCCCGACCATCTGGAGGCCTCGGCATGGATCAACCAGAACGATGGGTACAACGTCGGGCGGACCCCGCGCGCCTTCGGCGGGGTGACGGTGCAGTATCGCGACGGCCTGCCGGTGCCCCAGTGGCCGCAGAGCGTGTTCGACGATCTGAACCAGGCGGGATCGGTGCTGGTGGCGCGTCGCGCCGGCCAGCGCACCGAACAGTTCAGCGAACAGATGCGATACGGCGGCGGCTTCGACCTGAGCTTCACGCCGATGCAGGGGCCGTGGCGCAACCTTCGGATCGGCGCCAAACTGGGGCGGAGCGACCGGGACCTGACGGACCGGAACTGGACCAACGCCTTCTTCGGCGACATCTATCAGACCGCCGGTCTGACCTGGGAGGCGCTGGGGATCGCCAAGGGGACCTACGCCGAGGTCTTTCCCGGCCTCTACGACTGGTCGATCCCCCGGATCGATCACGACCGGCTCGAGGCCCTGTTCGAGGCCAACCGCACGACCGAGAGTTTCGACACTTGCGGCGCCCTGTACGTCAACAACCTCAACTGCAACAGCCAGTCGGGGCGCGAGATCGTTCAGGCCGTCTACGTCATGGCCACGCATGCGACCGGAGCCTGGGAGACGCAGTTCGGCCTGCGCCAAGAAAGGGCACGCATCGTCAACCGGTTCTGGGTTCTGCCCGATGCGAGCGAGGGCGAAACGCCCGGCGACTGGGCCGCCAACCGCAGCCGCTACGACATGCTTCTGCCCAGTCTGAACCTGTCCTACCGCCCCAATGATCGGGGCGTCTGGCGGGCGGCCGCCTGGCGGTCGTACAGCCGCCCCGCCTTCATGCAATTGGGCGGCGGCGTCAGGACCGAGACCCTGGACGGGGTGACGACCGTGACGCGGGGAAATCCGGACCTGAAGAGCGCCGACGCCTGGAACCTGGACCTGTCGCATCAGACCTGGCTGCCGGGCGGCGGGGCGCTCAGCCTGTCCGCCTACGCCAAACAGATCGATCACTATCTGTACGAAAGCGGCTCCAGCCTGGACGTCGGCGTGGTTCCTGATGAGGCCGCCGTCCGAGTGGTCATGCCCCGTAACGGCGGGCGCGGCGACACACGCGGCCTGGAAATGGAGTGGTTTCAGCCGCTCGGCGACCCGTTCGACCTGGGCGGTCAGGCCAGCCTGGACCTCAATCTCAGCAGGCAGTGGTCCCGTGTCGATCTGGGGCAGATTCTGGGGCGGTCCCAGCCGATGCTGAACGCCCCCGAATGGTTGGGCAATGCGGAACTGGCCTACGCCCAGGGGCGCGCCGCCGCCTATCTGAGCTTGAACTACACCGGCGCCTATCTGTCGGCCTATGACGTCCTGAAGGCAGAGGGCGACTGGGACAATCTGTGGGTCCGGTCCGTGGCGCGGCTGGATGCGCGCGCCCGGTGGCGGTTCGACGAGCGGACGCGGCTGGACGTGATCGTCACCAACCTCACCGGGGCGTACAGCTATTGGGCCCATGTCGGACGTGACGGCGCCGCCCTGTCGGACGTGGTGGATTCCGGTCGGCGCGTCGTCGTCAGTCTGCGCAGCGTGTTCTAGAAGCCGGCGGCCCGCAGGGCGCGCTCGACCCCGGCGTCGCCCTCGACATCCGACAGGGCCTTGATCCGGTCCGCGCCCAGGGTTTCCAGCATCGGATTGCGCAGGCGCGTCCGGTAAGCGGGACCGTCGGCGGCCGGATAGCCGAAGCGGGGCGCCAGCCGCGCCAGGGCGGCGTCGGCGGCATGGACCGCCGCCTCGGCATGAACCCAGTTGTCGTCGGCGGCGTTGCTGATCAGGCATTCGCGGGTCGGGACGGCAGGGACGGTCCAGGCGGTGCGCGAAATGATCGCCGCCGCTCGCAGCCAGTTCTGCACCGTCCGTTGGTCATCGCCGATCGGTGCGGCATGGGCGCAGGCCTGGGCCAGAATCTCCGCTTCGGGCAGGCCGCGCGCCATCGCCTCGGCCAGACCCAGCACATGATGGGCGCCGGCCCCGGCGATCGGTCGTTCCGGCGGCAGGCTTCCGTCATCGTTCCACACCAGGACCAGGGCCTTGGCCCAATCGTGCCACAGGACGGCGGCGATCACCGCGTCGCGATCCACCGGCAGGCCGTCCTCGGCCTCATACAGATCGGCCAGGGCCAGGCCCAGGCGCAGGTTGAAGACTTCGTGATCGACTAGTCCGCCGGGCCAGTCGTGATGAGAGCCGGCGTTTCCGCCCGGCGCCGATTCCAAAGGCTGGGGCAGGGCGGGACAGGCCGCGCCGTCCGCCAGCGGCGGAAAGACCGTCAGGCGCTGAACCTCAGCCTGCACCCCATCGGCGGACGCGGGCATCAATCCGTCCGCCCGAAGCGCAGCCAAGATCACGTCTTCGTCGGCCGCCGTCAGACCCGCCCGGTGGCGGACGCAGGGCCGGGACTGCAGCCCCGCCAAAGTCTCTTCGCGCAGATGCGCATCGCTCAGTCCGCCCGCCGCCGCCCGCAATTCGTCCAGGGCCGCGAGGGCGCGCGGCGTCTGGGCGGCGGCGCTTTCGGCCCCGATCAGGACGATGAGCAGGGCGGCGGCGAGCGGGCGGATCATGAAAATCTCAAGGAAAGAAGGCCCGGCGCGCTGGGGAAAACGCGCCGGGCCCCCGAGCCGACGTCAGAAGTCGTACTTCAGCGTCAGCAGGGTGGTGCGGCCGGAGTTGACCACGTCCGAAAGCGCCAGGCTGTTCCGCCCGACGTGAGCCCAGTAGCTGTAGTCTTCGAACAGGTTGGACACCGACAGGTCCAGCATCACCCCGTTGTCGAAGGCATAGCCGGCGTGCAGGTCGGTCCGGCGGATCGGCCGGGTCCAGTAGTCCAGGCCGGCGACGCGATTGTAGGCCGTGACCGTCTCGCCCGAGTAGTTCCAGTTCAGGTCGAGCGTCAGGTTGCGCCAGGCGTAGTTCAGCTTGACGTTGGCCAGTTCGTCCGGCGCGTTCTGCATCCGGTGCTTCTCGCCGCCGCCGATGTCCACCTCGGTCCACTGACGGGTGTAGTTGACCCCGGCGCCGAGGCCCGAAAGCCAGCCGGGCAACATGTCGAAGGCCTGGTACAGCTGGATCTCGACGCCCTTGACGTAGCCGTCGCCGCCGTTGGTCGGCGAGACGATGGTCACGCGATCAAAGATCTCGCCGTTGTACTCGGTCCCGCCGCCGTTCTCGCCGCCGTTCACGGTCGTCGAGCCGTTGTCGTACATGTAGTCCGACAGCTGCTTGTAGTAGCCGCCCACCATGGCGTAGCCGCCGAAGTCGTTGCTCCACTCGGCGGAGGTGTCGAAGTTCCAGGACTTCAGCGTCTTCAGGTCGGGGTTGCCGCGCGTGACGGTGATCGAGTTGTCGCCGCGCTCGGTCGTCTCCGACCCGCCCAGTTGAACCAGGGCCGGGCGCATATAGGCGCGCGTGATCGAGGCCCGGTACACGGTTTGATCGGTCGGTCGATAGTTGACGAACAGGCTGGGCAGCCATTCGTTATATTCGGTCGAGTTGGATTCGAACCGCTGCGCCGCTTCGTCGTTGTTCCAGTAGGTGTTCTCGATCTGGGTATGCTCGTAGCGCAGGCCCGGAAGAACTTCGACCGCGCCCAGATTCCATTTGCCGGTCACATAGGCGGCGGCGACGTTCTCGTCGCCCTTCAGCGTGTTGCAGTTCAGGTAGCAAAGGTCGGCCGCTGCGGCCTCGGCGTCGAAATACTGGTTGAACAGTTCGACCAGACGGTCGTGGTTCACCTTCGGCGCGCGGATATTGTAGAGGCCCGGATAGGCCGAGTCGAAATAGCCCTCGACCAGGCCCAGTTCATCCCAGGTCACGCCGGCGCGGCCCAGCAGGTTGGCGAAATGATCGTTGGTCCAGTCGTGGCTGCTGACGCGGCGGTGGCTCTCGACGTACTTCACCCCGGTCTTGACGTAGGACAGGGCGCCGCCGAAATCGTACTGGGCGTCGAAACGGGCGCCGACCTTCTGCTGGTTCGAGAACTGCTCGGTGCGCTGTCCGGCGCGGCGAGCCAGAAGGGCGGACCCGGCGTTGTTGACCAGGTTCTGCTGCGCCGCGGTCAGCAGCGGCATCGGATAGCCGTCGGCGTCATAGCCGGCGAACAGGCCGCTGTAGGGCAGCAGCGAGCCGGTGTTGTACTTGTCCGACTGGTTGTTGCGCATCGAGGCTTCGATATGGTCCGGGCGGTCGTTGCCGCCGTAGGAGTAGAAGAGCGACGGCGACAGGGTCCAGGCGCCGTAGCGCTTCACGGCCCCGAAGGTCAGGGTGCTCAGGTCCGCGTCTTCGGGATTGGTCGTGTACCAGACCCGCACCGAAGAGTTGGTCAGGTTCAGATCATACAGACCCGTCGCGGTGTTGAAGACGCGGGCGCGGTTCTGGATGAACTGGTTCAACGTCGAGTTCTGCTGGGTTTCCGCAAAGGCGTAGGAGCCGCGCAGATAGACGTCCAGGCTGTCGTCCGCGCGCCAGTCCAGCGAGAAATTGCCGCCGAAACGCTCGGTGTAACCGGTCGAGACGCCGACGTTCATGCCGGTCAGCGCCAGGTTAGCCTCCTGGCCCATGCCGTCCGGATTGACGCCTGCGGCCGAGTCCGTCGTCGAATGCAGATAGGCCCAGCCGCCGTCGTTCTGGGCCGCCATCAGGCCCGCGATCATGGAGTTGGCGAAGTTGCGCTTGTCGTAGAAGGCGCTGACATACAGGCTGAACTGGTCGTTCTGGCCGAAGCGGCGGGCGATCTCGCCGCTGACGCCGCCGCCCAGACCGTCTTCGTCATAGTCGCGGGCGCGGCTTTCGACCCGGCCGGAAACGGACAAGGACGCGTAGTCGTCGGCCATGCTGAAGGCCGAGGGCGTGACGAAGTTGATCGTGCCGCCGATGGCGTCGCCGTCCATGTCAGCGGTGGAATTCTTGTTGACCACGATGGTCTTCAGGCCCGACGGCGGCAGCAGCGACAGCTGCACCTGACGCGAATAGGGCATGCCCTGGGCGGCGTTGACGCCGTTGATCAGGGCCAGGGTGAATTCGGAGTTCATGCCCCGGACGCCGACGAACATGCCTTCGCCGCGCGAGGCGCCGTCGACGCCGCCGAAGAAGGAGTTTCCGGTGTTCTGGACGCTGACGCCCGGCAGCAGGGCCAGGGCCTCGGCGACGTTGTGAACCGCCGTATGTTCCAGGTCTTCGGCCGACATCACGCTGACGGCGTTGTCGCTGCGCATCTGGGTGCGCATGGCGTCGTTGCGCGTGCCGACGACGACGATTTCGCCGACCTCGGCGGTTTCGCTCGTGGCGGCTGTCCGGTCCTGAGCGGCGGCCTGCGCCGCTGCGACCATGGAGAATAGCGCCATCGATGACGCGAGAAGTCTTGTTTTGAATGAAAGATTTTTCATCGACCGCAGTCCCTGAACCGGAGCTGAGATATGCCCCCAAGCTGAGAGACGCGGTCGGCCGCACGACGCGCCGAAACTTTATGAATGCTTCACAATGAACACGCCCAGGCTGATCTTGGCGGCGGCGGTTCGTTGCAACCCGGTCGTGGGGGCGCGCCACTGCGTGCAGTGACGACGGCGAAAACGGGGGCCGGGTGTCAGGGCGTCGTCAGTTTCGACCTGCAGATTTCCGTCCGAACGGAGATCCGCCATGTCAGCCCACCCCACGCCTTCGATAAGAACCGTAAAAGTCTGGGATCCGGGCGTGCGCCTGTTCCATTGGACGCTGGTCGCCTCGGTCGCCTTGGCCTTCCTGTCCTCGGAAGAGGACAGCGCGCTGTCCGCCTGGCATGTTCCGGCAGGATGGGTGGCAGCTGTCCTGATCGCTTTCAGACTGGTCTGGGGAGCTGTCGGCGGCGAACATGCGCGGTTCTCGAACCTGATCCGGCCGTCCAGGATGGCGGGGCACGTCAAGGGTCTGTTTGCAGGCCGGGTCCATGCGTCCATGGGCCATAATCCGCTGGGCGGGATCGCGGTCCTGGGGTTGCTGGCCCTGACGGCCGCGACCGTCTTCACCGGGGCGACGGGCGGCGAGGATACGCATGAGGTCATCGGCTACGTCTTGCTGGCGATGATCGCCCTGCACGTCTTGGCGGTGGTCGTAATGTCGATCCTGTCGCGTGACAATCTGATCCGCGCGATGGTCACCGGCCGAAAGACGACTGTCCATTTCCCCGACGCCCAGGACGCCGCGCCGCCCGCCCGCGTGGCTGTGCCCCTGGCGGTTCTGGTCGTCGCGGGGTCCGCCTATGCCGCCACCCGGATGGACCCGGGCGCCTTTACGCCGGGCGCGCGCGTTGAAGCGGGTGAAACGGGAGAGGCCGATCAGAAGCGTGAAAGGGGCGAGGGCGACGGGGCGGGGGAAGCGGACGAGGACTGAGGACGTCCCGCCCGCGCCCTCCTGTTTTTCAGACCACAGTTCCGAACAGGTGGCCGATCCCTGCGGTCACCGCCATGGCCAGGGCGCCCCAGAAGGTGACGCGCATGACCGCCTTGCCGACGCCCGCGCCCCCGGCCTGGGCGCCGAGCCCCCCCAGCAGCGCCAGGCCGATCAGGGCGGAGCCGGACACCAGGGCGACCAGCAGAGAACGGGGCGAGACCAGCACGACCGCGAGCGGCAGAATGGCGCCGAGCGAGAAGGTGGCCGCCGAGGTCAGGGCCGCCTGGATCGGACGGGCGGTGGTTTGTTCCGAAATGCCCAGCTCGTCCCTGGCGTGGGCGCCCAGGGCGTCGTGAGCCATCAGCTGCCGGGCGACCTCCAGCGACACCGCCTCATCGACGCCCCGGCTGCGATAGATGCCGGCCAGTTCGCGGGTTTCGGCCTCCGGGTCCGCCGCCAGTTCGGCTGTTTCACGCGCCAGATCGGCGTTCTCGGTGTCGGACTGGGAGCTGACGGAGACATATTCGCCGGCCGCCATGGACATGGCGCCGGCGACCAGGCCGGCGACGCCGGCGACCAGG
This sequence comes from Brevundimonas sp. GW821-FHT10E09, assembly GCF_058809375.1. Classification (NCBI taxonomy): domain Bacteria; kingdom Pseudomonadati; phylum Pseudomonadota; class Alphaproteobacteria; order Caulobacterales; family Caulobacteraceae; genus Brevundimonas; species Brevundimonas sp. GW821-FHT10E09. The sequence continues at coordinate 26,050 of NZ_JBXASO010000001.1, forward strand.
ATTCCGGTCTTGCCGGTCTGTGCGGCGGCCACGCCGACGATCAGGCTGGCGGTCGAGACCAGGCCGTCATTGGCGCCCAGCACGGCGGCGCGCAGCCAGCCGATGCGCGCGACCAGATGGCGTTCGGCGTGGCGTTCAAGTCTGCTCATGGTCGGTTCCTGTCTGCAGAAGGAAAGGCGAGGATCAGCTCAGCCTGGTTCGGCCGCGTCGCGATACGGCCACCATGGGCCGCCATTATGCGTGCGACAATGGCCAGTCCCAGTCCCGCGCCGCTGGGGCTGGCGTGATCGCCCCGGCGATATCTCTGGCTCAGCGCGGCGAGCCGTTCCGGCGCGAGCCCGGACCCGCCGTCGATCACCGCAAGCCGTGCGCCGGGACCCGCCGTCACCGTGACCACGCCCCCGGGCGGGGTGACCCGCAACCCGTTCTCGACCAGATTCCGCAGCGCGGCGGCGACTGCCTCGCGACGGCCCTCGACGACTGCGGCGTCATTGATCTCCAAGGCCAGGGCCTTGTCTTCGTCGATGGCTAGCGCGGCGTATTGCGAGACGACTTCCGTCGCGATCTCGCTCAGATCGACCGCCGCCGCCGCCGCCGGCGCGGCCGCCTGGGCATCCAGTTGCGCCAGGATCAGCAGCTGATCGACCAGGCGAGACAGGGCCGAAACATCCCGCTTCAGTCTCTGCCCGTCCGGGGAATCCAGTCTGTCGAGTTCCAGGGCCAGAACCGCCAGCGGCGTCCTCAGTTCATGGGCGACGTCGGCGGCGAAGGCCTCCTGGCGCGTCGCCGCCTCGTCGAGCCGCGCCAGCAGGCCGTTGACCGCGTCCGCGAACCCGGTGGCTTCGGCCGGAAAGTCGTGAGCCTCGACCCGAAACCCCTTGTCCGCCGCCTGGGCGGCCTCGATGCGTTCTCCCGCCAAGGCGAGGGGACGCAGAGACGAACGGATCACCCACAGGGTCGCCAGGCCCATGGGGACGATCAGCACCAGCAGGGGCGTCACGACGTGATCAGCCACCTCGTTTGCAATGCCGACGAACCGGATTTCGTCGCGCCGGGCGCGGGAAGACAGGCCGTATTCCAACCCGACGAACAGCAACAGGACGCAGCCCCCGATCAGGCTCATCAGGGCGAAGCCGAGCGTCAATCGCTGAAAAATGGACGGCGGCCGGCTCAAGCGACGGCGTCCCGCATCAGATAGCCCAGGCCCCGGACCGTATGCAGCACCCCGGTGCAGCCGGCGTCGTCCAGCTTGCGCCGCAACCGCGAGACGGCCATCTCGACGGCGTTGGGCGTGACCGGTTCGTTGAAAGCATACAGCGACTCTTCCAGGGAGCCCCGTGTGACGACCGAACCCGCCCGACGCATCAGGGTCTCCAGCAGATCGCCCTCGCGGCGCGACAGGTCGATGGGGACGTCGCCATGCGCCGCCTGGCGAGCGGCGACATCGAACCGCAGCCCGCCCACTTGAAGAACCGGCGCCATGCGACGGCCCGGCCGACGCAGGATCGCCCGGCACCGCGCCGACAGCTCCGCTGCGTCGAAAGGCTTGACCAGATAGTCGTCCGCCCCGGCGTCCAGGCCGGTGACCCGATCCTCCAGCCCGCCGCGCGCGGTCAGGACCAGGATCGGCGTCAGGTCGGCGGCCCGCCGAAGCGCCCGCACCCAGTCCAGGCCGTCGCCGTCCGGCAGGCCCAGGTCGAGCAGGATGAGATCATAGGCGGCGCTGGCGACCGCGTCCGTCGCGCCTGCGATGTCCCGGCGCCAGTCCACCACGAAGCCGTCGCGGGACAGACCTTCCCTCAGCAGGTCGCCCAGCCGCGCTGTGTCTTCAACGAGAAGGAGACGCATGATCGACATCCGTTCCACCGGCGATCCGCATCCTGCCGACAGTCATCGACATGACCGGATTTTTCCGCCGACGCCAGCGCTCAACGCAGGTGGCCGGCGCCTGCAAGGTCGCCGGGAGCCATGAAGGGAGCAGGATCTTCTTCATGGGCGCTCCGGGAAGGGGGTGGCACGGGCCGGGCGCAGGCGCGCGGCGGCGTCAGACTGGCCATCGAACCTGACATCAACCTGACGCCCTTTACAGCCGGGCGACCGAGGGGGCGGGTCGTCGCGCCCCCTCCATCACCCCTTTCTTCAGGCGCGGATTTCGGCCGCGTGGGCGGGGTAGGGGGCGGCGAGGCCGTGATCGATGGCTTCGCCGTTCAGCGAACTGGCGAAGCCGTGGTTGACGTCGCGATGGTGGGCCTCATCGGCTCGGACGACAAGCACGACGTCGCGCAGCGTCGCGTCAGGCGCCATCTTCCAATAGTGTTTGGCGATCTCAGGGGCCGGGACGTTGGGCGAGCGGCCCTCGTCGATCTCCTTGAGATAGAGGGTGTAGCTGATTACGGCCTCTTCCTCGAAATAGCCGACGACCCGGTGGGCGGTGCGGGCCGACACGAGATAGAGCAGGAAGAAGCCCACATAGAAGACGGCCTGGGCGATCTGGATCACCAGCCGCTCGAAATAGGTCGGCTTGGCCACCTCGATGAAGGTCATCAGGTGCATGCGCTCGTTTTCGGCTTCTTCCATCAGGGTGCGGATCCAGCCGTCGTCGTCCTTCATCCGGCGCAGGCAGGTCAGGTGCTGGATCGTCGCCCCGACCATGCCGGGCACGGCCGCGACCGTCTCCAGCACGATGGCGCGGTGGCCGTAGCGTTTGGCGAAGAAGGTGTCGGCGGAGAAGCGCAGCAGCTTGGTGAAGCCCAGGGCGAACCTGTCGGAGAAACCGTGCGGTTCATGATGGACGTCCGGCGCCGCCAGCCGTTCTTCCGCCAGGCCCTGGCGGTCTGGGGATAGGATCTTGTTGACCATGAGATGTCCTTTCAGGACGTGTGAAGGGGGGGAGGCGCGCAGACGATCGACACCCGCACGCCGGGTTCGGCGTCCGTGATGACGATGACCGCGCCGAGTTGTTGAGCCAGGGCCCGGATGATGCCGGCGCCCAGGCCGGGCTTGGCGATCGAAGGGTCCGGCGGCAGGCCGACGCCGTCGTCGCGGACCGTCAGGGTCCAGCCCTCGCCCTGCGAGCGATAATCCAGGGTGATCCGCCCTGGCCGCTGCTTGGGGAAGGCGTGTTTGATCGCATTGATCAGGAGTTCGGTGACGATCAGCCCCAGGCTGACGGCCTTGCCGGATGAAACGAGGGTGTCGTCGATCGTGGCCGACAGCGTCAGCCGGTCATGGTCGCGGATCATCGAGTCGCCGATGCTGCGGCACAGGTCGGTCAGATAATCCCGCAGATCGACGTCGCCCAGTTCGGCGCCCGAGAGCTGACGCTGGACGGCGGCGACAGACATGATCCGCTGATGGGCGTCGCGCAGATAGTCCCGGCTCTCGTCGGAACTGAGCTTGCGCACCCCCTGAAGCAGTATGCTGGCGATGATCTGCAGGCTGTTGGCGATCCGGTGGCGCATTTCCTCGATCAGGACCGCCTTGTCCCGGATCAGGTCGTCCTTCTGCTGCGCACGGTCGCGTTGTTCCGTGACGTCCTGGATGGACAGAAGCAATCGAACGCCCTGTCCGTCTCCGTAAACCAGGCGCTGGGCGTTCAGGACCAGACGTCGGGATCCTGAAGGCGACGCCAGATCCATCTCGTAGGCCGGGATCGCGGCCTGCCCATAGGCTGTGGCCTTGAGCAGGGCCCAGAGCGAGGGCGTGTTCCACTCGCCGCCGCCCAGATCGGCCATCTTCACGCCGGCGACCCGGTCGGTTCCGATGTCGAAGGTTTCGAGGAAGCTCTGGCTGGCGGCCACGACGGACAGGTCGCCGTCCAGCAACAACACCGGCGCGACCGACGCGGAGATGAGCGAAAGCGCCAGGTTCAGCGCGATGTCCGAAGATGTGGCGAGCGGGGTCGTCGACATGGAGGCCCTCTCCAAAGGGGGCCTAGCGCCGGTCCGACCCAGCGGGTCCGATCTCTTGGCTGCATTTGCATACTAGGCCGGCTCGACGCCGTCCACCTTGATCCAGATCACCGACGTCGTCCGCAGAACAGGCTTTAGTGGCGCATACACCCAAGGAGCCTCCCCATGCCGAAGTCCGCCTTCAAGACCCTGAGCGAGGACCTTCAGGCCCTCGCCGACGAAGCCAGCGATCACCTCAAGGACGCAGCCCTGAAGACCGGCGCGGACGCGACCGAGGCCGTGACCCGATCGACGCATGCCGTCGCCCGGGCGGCCGCCCGTCTGCGCGAGGAAGCCGAAGCGGCGGCCGAAATGAGCCGTGACAAGATTGTCGATACTGTCGAGGCGCATCCCGCCGCCGCCAGCGTCATCGTCAGCATGGTCACCAGCGCGGTCGTCGCCCTGGCGGCGACCTTCGCCCTGATTCGGCTTTCGCAGTCCTGAGCCCCGGCGCCATCGGCCGCTCCAGGATTGGTCCGTCGCTGGTCAGGCTCTAGCCTGGAATCGACGGGGTTTCGATGAGGGCGGACAGGGCGACCGGCTTGACCTTCAGGTCCGCCACCTGCGTGAACGCCAGCGACGTCGTCCCGAAATATTCCGCCTGATTGGTCGCGCACCAGTCGGTCGTGACGATACGCGCCGTGGCCCCCTGTGAACCGGCGGCGACCGCCCCGTACAGGAAGTCGCCGGTGCGCTGCTCCAGCGGGATGGGGCGGTCTTGGTTGGCGCGGGCCATGAAGCCGGCCAACTGGCCGCGCGACACCTCGGCCGTCATCAGCCGGCCGTCGAACCGGACGATGGAATCGAACATGTATCGGGTGATCGGCCCCGCCGGCGCGCCCGTGCCCAGGGTGGTGTGGCCGATGAAGCCGGCGTCGGCGTCGGCCGCCTGGGCGAAACCGGCGGCGATGCGGCGGCCGGTGTCGCCCAGCGACAGGGCCTCGACCCCTTGTCCCAGAACGGCCCGGTCCTCGTCCGTCAGGGTCTCCGCCAGGGTCGCGTCGATCAGGGCCTGCAGCCGGGACGACGACGGGGCGTCGGCGGCGATGGGATGGGACGCGACGCTGACCGATCCGTCCGCATGGAAGTCCGCCGCCGTATAGGCGTTGGTCCAGGAGCCGGTGTGGGCGTAGGCGCTGCGTCCCTGGCGATGCTGGAACAGCAGATGGTCGTGCCCGCCGATCATCAGGGATCCGTCCGGCAGCAGGGGCAGGATGCTGCGGTCGGCGACGACTCCGGCGTGGCTCAGCACCAGCACCGGATCGGCGCCGCGCGTCAGATCGGCCAGACGGGCGTTCGCCCATTCGGCAGGCGCTGGAATGGACAACTGGTCGCGCGACGCCTTGGGATAGGTGTTCAGCGCATTGGTCGCCAGGCCGACGATCCGCAGCGTGCGGCTCCCGAACGGCGCCGTCGCCGTCGGGGGGGCATAGCCGGCGCCGGTCCGCGCATCGACGATGTTGCTGACCACGATCACGCCCAGGCCGCGCAACCGGCCGACGACCTCGGCCAGGTCCGGCGTCAGGTCGTTGTCATGATTGCCCAGATTGACCACGGTCGGCGCGATCCGGACCGCCTCGGCCAGAAAGGCCCAGTCGACGGCGCCGCCCGACCGCACGGACACGACGTTGCCGTGTTCGAAGATGTCGCCGTCGATGGCGATCACATGCGGAACCGGCTGGGACCGGACCTCGGCCTCGAACGCGGCCAGAAGTCGGGCGGTCCGTTCATAGGCGGAGTGCATGTCCGCTATGGCCAGCACCCGACCGACGACGGGGCTTCGGGGCGCGGCCGACAGACCGGACGCCAGGCTGGACGTCAGGGCCGCCGCTCCAGCGAGGTGAAGCAGCCGGCGACGGGAGGGCGTGACGAAGGACATGGGGGGATACTAACGGTGTCGATACGGTTGCGGAACCGAGTCACGCACGCCTTCATTTTCGCACCCACAGCCAAGCTTCACAATGGCGAGTTCGGTCGGATGCGTCGTTCGGGACACGATTGTCACGCTCCTGTGTCCGCGTCGTCAAAGGTTCAAGATTCAGGCGCAGGTCTCGACTGGCGCCGCGCCTTCGGAGGCCTTAGGGGCTCGCGCGACAGCTTCCTCCCCATGTCGCCAAGGATACACGCGCATGCTTCGCCAAGCCCTCCTCGCCGCCACCGTCAGCGGTCTCGCCCTGCTGACCGCAGGCGCCGCCTTCGCCCAAACCGCTGACGTCGCCGCTGAAGCGACCGGCGTCGACGACATCATCGTCACCGCCCAGCGCCGCAGCGAGAACATCCGCGACGTGCCCTTCGCCGTCACGGCCCTGACGCCCCAGACCCTGCAGGATATTTCGGCCGGCGGCGCCGACATCCTGTCGCTGTCGGGCCGCGTGCCCAGCCTTCAGGTCGAAAGCTCGAACGGCCGTTACGCTCCGCGCTTCTATATCCGCGGCCTGGGCAACGTGGACTTCGACTTCACCGCCTCGCAGCCGGTCTCGGTGGTGCTGGACGACGTGGTGCTGGAAAGCGTCTATCTGAAGGGCTTCCCCCTGTTCGACGTGCAGCAGCTGGAAGTGCTGCGCGGGCCCCAGGGCACCCTGTTCGGTCGCAACACCCCGGCGGGCGTGATCAAGATCGACACCGTCAAGCCGTCGGACGAATTCACCGGCTTCGGTTCGCTGACCTACGGCAACCTGGGTTCGACCCGCACCGAGGCGGCCGTCACCCTGCCGGCCTCCGAGACCCTGCAGGTGCGCGGCGCCTTCCTGTGGAACCACCGCGACGACTGGGTCAACAACGCCTACAACCCGTCCTTCGCCGATGCGAACGGTGACGACCTGGGCGGATTCGACGACGTCGCCGCCCGCGTCCACGTCGCCTGGCAGCCCACCGACCGCCTGTCGACCCTGCTGACCCTGCAGGCCCGCGACTATGACGGCACGGGCACGATGAACCGCGCCAACGCCCTGACCAAGGGCTCGAACGACCTGAACGGCAACTTCGACCGCGACACCGTCTATTACGACGGCGGCCGCAACAACTTCCAGAAGCAGAAGACCACTTCCGAGTCGCTTCAGGTCGCCTATGACTTCGGTCCCGCCACCCTGACCGGCATCGTCGGCGCCTATCAGGGTTCGTCCCAGGGCGACGGCGACATCGACGGCGGCGTGGCCAGCGCTGCGGCGACGGCCTCCTACAAGACGCCGTTCAATTCCGAGACCGGCACCCTGTCCAGCGACCTGCGCCAGAACACCTATGAACTGCGCCTCTCCTCGAACGGCGACGGCCGCCTCGGCTGGCAGGTCGGCGCCTTCTATTGGGATGAGCGCATCAACCTGGTCTCGGGCACCTTCAACGGCGTCGGCGGTCTTCAACCGACCAAGGTCACCGACATCACCCAGAAGTCCGACTCCTGGTCGGTGTTCGGTCAGGCGCACTATCAGCTGACCGAGGCCCTGAAGGTGACGGGCGGCCTGCGCTACACCGACGACAGCCGCGATTATCAGGGCCGGATCGTCACCGGCGCGGGCGCGGGCGGCACGGGCGCCGTTTCGGTCGGCGACGAGCAGGTCAGCTGGGACGTCAGCGCCCTGTACGACGTCAATGACAGCCTCAACCTGTTCGCCCGCGTGGCCAAGGGGTATCGCGGCCCGTCGATCCAGGGCCGCAACCTGCCGGTCCTGACCACGGCCGAGTCCGAGACGGTCATGTCCTATGAGACGGGCCTGAAGGCCCGCCTGTGGGAAGGTCGCGCCCGCTTCAACGCCACGGCCTACTATTACGAAGTCAGCGACATGCAGTTCACCGCCATCGGCGGCGCGGACAACTCCAACCGCCTGATCAACGCCGACAAGGGTGAAGGCTACGGCCTGGAGCTGGACGGCGACATCGATCTGGGCGCGGGCTTCAGCCTGTCGGCCGGCGCCGCCTGGAACCACACCGAGATAAAGGACAGCAACCTGCTGGTCGCCATCTGCGGCTCGAACTGCACCGTCACCGACCCCATCGTCACCGTGGGCACGACCCGTCGCGCCAATGTCGACGGCAACCCCTTCCCGCAGGCGCCGGAATACACCGCCAACCTGACGCTGAACTATGTTCTGCCTCTGGGCGACGACACCGAGTTCTTCGCCTCGACCGACTGGGCCATGCAGAAGGACTTCAACCTGTTCCTGTATGAATCGGTCGAGTTCAAGGTGGACACCAACTTCGAAGGCGGCCTGCGCGCCGGCTGGCGGGATCTGAACAAGGGGCTGGAAGCGGCCGCCTATGTTCGCAACATCACCGACGAAGAGAATGTCATCGGCGCCATCGACTTCAACAACCTGACCGCCTTCGTCAACGAACCCCGCACCTACGGCGTTCAACTGACCAAGCGCTTCTAAGACGATGACAGGCCGCCGGCGTCTCGCCGGCGGCCTGTTCTACTGCCTTCGGTCGCGTCTGGCCGGATGAACCAAAGACCGGGCCGCGTGTTGGGTTCGACGTCGCCGTATCGTGGCGACGCCGCAGGAAACCCTCACATGCCCGCTGTCGCCGCCTTCCGTGAGAGGTTGAATCCGTTCCGCGGAATTCTGATGGCCTTTCCCATCGCCCTGTTCAGTTCCGCCCTGATCAGCGACATCGCCTATCTGAAGACGGCCCAGATGCAGTGGTCGAACTTCTCGGCCTGGCTGATCGTCGGGGCCCTGGTGTTCGGCGGCCTGGCCGGCCTGTGGGCTCTCATCGACCTGGCCCTGTCCTGGCGCACCCCGGCGCGACGGGCCGCCGTGATCCATCTGGCCGCCCTGGCCCTGGCCTGGGTCTTGGGCCTGATCAACGCCTTCAAGCACAGCCAGGACGCCTGGAGCTCCGTCGGCGCCTTCGGCCTGACCCTGTCGATCCTGTCGACCGTCCTGATCCTGATCGCCGGCTGGCTGGCCTATTCCAACTCGACCGTGCGGGAGATCGCGTGATGATCAACAAGCTCCTTTGCACGACCGCCGTCGTCCTGGCCCTGGCCGGGTGCAGCCGCAGCGACCCCAACCTGAACCAGACCGGCGCCAATCCCGACCTTCCCGGCCTGAACCAGACCCTGGTGCCGCCGATGAAGATCGCCACGCCGATCGGCTGGGACGGCGAAACGCCCACCGTGCCGGACGGCTTCGTCGTCACCCCGATGGCCACCGATCTGCAGATCCCGCGTCAGATCCTGGTCCTGCCCAACGGCGACATCCTGATCGCCGAGGGCTCGGGCGGCCACGCCCCCAAGCTCCGGCCCAAGGACATCATCGCCGGCGTCATCAAGGCCAAGGGCAAGACGTCTGTTAAAGGCGGCAACCGCATCACCCTGTTGCGCGACGCCAACGGCGACGGTCAGCCCGAGGTGCGCACCACCTTCATCGATAATCTGGACGCGCCCTACGGCATGGCCTTTGTGGACGGCGCCCTCTATGTCGCCGAACAGGGCGCCCTGGTGCGGTTCGACTATCAGCCGGGCCAGACGCGGATCACCGCGTCACGCCAGGAAGTGACCAAGCTGCCGTCGGCGATCAACCACCACTGGACCAAGTCGCTGACCGCCAGCGCGGACGGCCAGACCCTGTATGTCGGCATCGGCTCGAACAGCAATATCGGCGAGCGCGGCCTGGCCGTGGAACAGGACCGCGCCGTCGTCTGGGCCATCGACCGCCAGACCGGCGCGCACCGCACCTTCGCCACCGGCATTCGCAATCCGACCGCCCTGGCCATCGAACCGACCACCAGCGCCCTGTGGGCCGTCGTCAACGAACGCGACGAACTGGGTCCGCAACTGGTGCCCGACTATCTGACCTCGGTCCGCGAAGGGGCCTTCTACGGATGGCCCTACAGCTACTGGGGCCAGAACATCGATCCGCGCGTCCGTCCGCAAAACCCGGATCTGGTCCAGAGCGCCATCGCCCCGGACTATGCGCTGGGCTCGCACGTCGCCGCCCTGGGGCTCAGCTTCGCGACGGCCGGCGGCTTCGGCGGCGGCTTCAGCCAGGGCGCCTTCATCGGCGAACACGGCAGTTGGAACCGTCAGGACCTGTCGGGCTACAAGGTCGCTTGGGTGCCCTTCTCAGGCGGTCGTCCCGCCGGTCCGCCGGTCGATTTCGTCACCGGCTTCATCAAGGACGGCGAGGCGCGCGGGCGTCCGGTCGGCGTGACTTTCGACGCCCAGCGGCGCATCCTGCTGGTCGCGGACGACCTGTCCAATACAGTCTGGCGGATCGCGCCGCGCCGCTGATCGGGTGTCGAACGAGGGCGGCATGGCGAACGGACTGGATGCCTATAAGGCCAAGCGGGACTTCACCCGCACGCCGGAACCCGCGGGCGCCGCCACGGCGGCGCGCAAGGGCCGGCTGACCTATCTGATCCAGCGGCACGCCGCGACACGGCTGCACTACGACTTCCGCATCGAGCATGACGGAGTGCTGAAGTCGTGGGCCGTGACAAAGGCCCCGTCGCGCGATCCGGCCGTCAAGCGCCTGGCGGTCGAGGTCGAGGATCACCCGCTCGACTATGGAAGCTTCGAGGGGACCATTCCGTCCGGCAACTATGGCGCGGGCACGGTGCAGCTGTGGGATCGCGGCGAATGGGAGCCGCAGGAGCCGGATGTCGAGGCGGCGCTGAAGCGCGGCTCGCTGAAGATGACCCTGCACGGCGAACGTCTGAGGGGCGGCTGGGCCCTGGTGCGGCTCAAGTCGGATCGCGGCAAGCCGTCCAAACGCAACAACTGGCTGTTGATCAAGGAGAAGGACGAGGCGGCCGTGCCGGGCGAGGGCGACGCCAATATGGAGATCGACGCCTCCATCGCCACGGGCCGCAGCCTGGCGGAGATATCCGAGGGGAAGAAGGAATGGACCGCCTCTCGTCCCGTCGCGCGCAAGGGACCGGCCAAACCCAAGGCCAGGGCGAGCGACGCGACGCTGTCGAAACCGCCGGCCTTCGTCCCGATCCAGCTGTGCAAGGTCGCCGACCATCCGCCGGGCGGCGCCGGCTGGGTGCATGAGATCAAGTTCGACGGCTACCGCATCCAGGTGGCGACCGGGGGCGGGGAGGCGCGGCTCTACACCCGTCGCGGCCATGACTGGACCGACCGTTTTCCGGAACTGGCGGCGGATGCGGCGACCTGGCCCGACGGGGTGATCGACGGTGAACTGTGCGCCCTGAGCGAGGATCACACCCCCGACTTCTCCGCCCTTCAGGCGGCCATATCGGACGGCAAGACCGCCGGCCTGGTCTATTTCGCCTTCGACCTGCTGCGCGAGGGGCAGGACGATCTGCGGGACCTGCCCCTGTCGCACCGCAAGGCGCGGCTTCAGGCTCACATCGACCGCGTTCCGGCCAAGGCGCGCAAACGGCTGCGCTATGTCGATCACTTCGCCTCGACCGGGCAGGCGGTGCTGGACAGCGCCTGTCGCATGGACCTGGAAGGCGTGATCTCCAAGAAACTGGACGCCCCCTATCGGGCGGGTCGGTCTTCGACCTGGGTCAAGTCCAAATGCCGGGGCCGCGACGAGGTGGTGATCGGCGGCTGGTCGTCCGAAGGCGGGACGCGGTTCCGCTCGCTGCTGGTCGGCGTGGCGGGCGAAGGCGGGCTGCGCTACCTTGGCCGGGTCGGCACGGGCTACGCCGCCCCCTTGCTGAAGACCCTGCTGCCGGCCCTGAAGGATGCGGCGGCCGACGCCTCTCCCTTCATCGGCAAGGGGGCGCCGCGCGGCGGCAAGGAGATCCACTGGGTCAAGCCCGTTCTGGTCGCCGAGCTGGAACACGGCGGGATGACGGAGGGCGGTTCGCTGCGCCATGCGGCGTTCAAGGGCCTGCGCGAGGACAAGTCGGCGCGTGATGTCACGGACGATCCGCAACCGCCTGCGCCCGCCAATCCGGCCGGTCGCAAGAAGACCGGCTCAGGCAGCGCCTCGGGCAAGGTGGTCGTCGCCGGCGTCACCCTGTCCCATCCCGACAAGATCCTGTGGCCGGCGCACGAGGGTCGCCCCGCCATCACCAAGGCGGATCTGGCGCGCTATTACGAGTCGGCGGCCGAGCGGATCTTGCCCCATATCGCCGACCGCCCCGTCTCGATCATCCGCGCTCCGGACGGCATCGGCGGCGAGACCTTCTTTCAGCGCCACGCGATGGCGGGGTCCAATCCGCGCCTCAAGCTGATCGATGTGAAGGCGCGCCATCCCTATGTGGCCGTGACCGATGTCGGCGGCCTGGTCGCCGTGGCCCAGTCGGGCGGACTGGAACTGCACCCCTGGGGCTGTCGACCGGGCGATCCCGAGACGCCGGAGCAGGTCACCTTCGACCTCGATCCCGACGAGGGTCTGGATTTCGCGGCCGTCATCGCCGCCGCCAAGACGGTCAAGGCCCAACTGGAACAGCGGGGCCTTCATCCCTTCGTCAAGACGACCGGGGGCAAGGGGCTTCATGTCGTCGTCCCGATCCGTTCCGACGGCCGCAGCCGCATCGAATGGGACCAGTGCAAGGCCTTCGCCAAGGCGATCGCGGAAGAGGTGCGCCGCGCCGAGCCCGACCGGTTCACCACCACCCTGGCCAAGAAGGCGCGGGGCGGGAAGATCTTCATCGACTATCTGCGCAACGGCCGCATGGCCACGGCGGTGGCCCCCTGGTCCGTGCGCGCCCGGCCCGGCGCGGGGATCGCCTTTCCCCTGTCCTGGGGCCAGGTCCGGGCGGGGCTGGACCCCAAGGCTTTCACCCTGCACGACGCGCCCGCCCTGCTCAAGAAACCCGACCCGTGGAAGGATTTCCGCGCCGGCGAGGTCAGTCTGCGCCCCGTGCTGAAGGCGATGGGGCTGTAGGCGGCCCCGTCAGGCGGCCTTCTTGCGCGAGGCCGGCTTCTTTTTCGTCGGCGCCTTGGCGGTCTTCTTCGCCGCCGGCTTGGTCCCGCTCGCCGCGCCCTTCAGGCTGTTGCGCAGGGCCTCCATCAGGTCGATCACATTGGTGTCGTCGGGTTCGGGCGCCTCGATCACGTCCTTGCCGCCCTTCTGCTTGGCCTGGATCATCTCGCGCAGGGCGTCGTCATAGCGGTCCTTGAAGGTGGTCGGATCGAAGTCGGTCTGTTTCTGGCCGATGATCCGGCTGGCGATATCGACCATGTCCTTGTCGGGCTTCACCGCCGGGATGTCGTCGAAATAGTCGTCGGCGTCGCGCACCTCGTCATGCGCCCGCAGCGAATAGGCCACCAGCCCCTTGCCCCGCACCTCAAGCGCCAGCTGGCGCTCACGACCCCGCAGAACCAGGGTTCCGATGGCGATCTTGCCCGCGGCCTTCATGGCGTCGCGGATGACGGCGAAGGCCTCGGCCCCGACGCCCTTCTCGGGCACCACATAGAAGGGATCGTCCCAGTACAGACGATCGATCTCGTCCTCGTCCACGAAGCTGTCGATGCAGATGGTCCGGGTCGTCTCCAGCTTGACCTTGTCGAAGTCAGCGTCGTCGAACAGGACATATTCGTCCTTGGACACCTCATAGCCCTTGACCAGGTCCGAGCGTTCGATGGGGCCGGTGTCCGGGTCGGTGGCGACCATGCGGATGCGGTTGTTGGTGTCCGGATTGATCAGGTGGAAACTGACATGGGCGCTGGACGAGGTGGCGGTGTAGAGGGCGACCGGGCAGGTCACCAGCGACAGTTTCAGATGTCCCTGCCAGGTGGGGCGTGCGGCCATGGTCGTCTCCCTGCGTCGTTTCGTTGGGCCTAACGCCGCACGGTCGCTACAGTTTCCCGGCCAGGGCGGCCCGGACGCGATCTTGCTAGGGGGCGGACCAGCCCTGGACCCTGACGACGGCCGTGCGGGGGTTCGCGTCGAAACGAAAATAGGCCTTGGCCTCGCCGTGGCCGGGCACATAGTCCAACGTCGCCGTGGCGGTCTGATCGCCCAGCACCGCCTCGATTTTCACGGCTGCGGCGGTCTCGTCTCCGTCGTTCGTCACCTGGACCATGGCGACATGGCCCGCCGCCGTGGCCTCGATCTCGACGATGCGAGCCCTGAGCATGGGCGGCGCGCTGGGCTGCAAACCCTCCCAGACCATGACGCTGATGGCCGCAACCGTCACGGCTCCGCCCAGGGCGGCCATGCTCCACTGCAACACGGGTCGCTTCGGGTGGGTCGAATTCGTGTTCATGGCTCAGACCAACAGGCGGGCCGCAGCCGCGCCGATGGAGGCGGGAAAGCCCAGGACGATCATGATGTGCAGAACCCCGCCGAGCGCGTGTCCGTCCGTTCGGCCAAAGACGAACAGGACAAACAGACTGACCCCCAGGGCGACGGCGTAGCCGGGCAGGGTGAAATACAGGAAGGCCTCGACGGGGCGATCCGCTTCTTCCTGTCCCGCGAAACCGGCCTTGAAGACGATCAGGTGCAGCAGCAGGACGGACAGGGCGATCAGGCCCAGCGCATGGACGGTGGTGGTCTTGTAGGCGATCAGGATCATCTCTTCGGTCGGCGCGACATTGAGGGCGAAGAACAGGGCTCCTGCCGCCATCAGGAACAGTTCGCCGACATAGGAGGCCTGCGCCTCCTTCGTGTCGCCCTTTCCGTCGCCGCTGAGTTGCTTGCGGGCCAGGAGGGCGCCCATGGCGCCCGGCAGGGCCTGGAGCGTGACCATGCCCAGGGCTTCGCGCGGCGATGCGTTCCAGTCCGCCACGCCGAACAGGATCAACAGCACCGAGGCGGTGATGAAACCGACCGCCAGGGCGACGGCCGTGTCCAGCAGGTCGTTGCGCAGCCCCCGCCGGTCTGAAAAACCGGCGTAGTGGGCCAGGCCGTAAAGCAGCGGCAGTCCGGCGCCGACGAACAGCAGCAGTCGCCACCGGTCCATCGCTGTCCCCGCCTCCCACATCTCCATCGTCATCAGCAGGGGAATGCTGAACACGAGGGCCCCGGCGAACGCCCGTCCGAGGTCCCGGAGGTAGCGGCGCTCGAGACCGGGATTGATGAGGGCGGCGAGGATCATCGGACGGTCAACGCAGGGTCCGGACGGCGAGCCGGCCCTGGCGGTGGTTGGGGATGACCACGGCGCGGCCGTCGACATGCCGGATCGAAAGATCGACCAGGGCGTCGCCGACCTTCAACCCGGTGATCTTCAACCGTTCAAGCCCCGTGGGCAGGAAGGGGTCCGCAATGTCTATGCTGCCGGTCCAGGCGTCGATGGACAGGCCGAGCGAGGCCTGCAGCATCAGGAAGACCGACCCCGCCGCCCAGGCCTGGGGCAGGCAGGCGACCGGATAGGCGATGGGCGGTTCGCCCGGCTCGCGCGGGAAGCCGCAGAACAGTTCCGGCAGGCGCAGATGGAAATGGGCGGCGGCGGCGTAGATTTCTGCCAGGATCTGGGCGACCGCCTCGCGCTCTCCGTAATTGGCCATGCCGGCGGCGGCCATGGCCGTGTCGTGCGGCCAGACCGAACCGTTGTGATAGCTCATCGGATTGAACCGCGCCTGGCCCAGCTCCAGGGTGCGGATGCCCCAGCCGGTGCGGAACTCGGCCGACAACAGGCGTTTCGTCACCCGTCGCGCCCGCTCGACCGACGGCAGGCCGGTGAACAGCAGATGGCCGGCGTTCGAGGCGATGGCGCGGCACTGTTCCCCGTCGCCGTCCAGGGCGACGGCGTAGAAGCCCTCGTCCTCCATCCAGTACTTGTCCTCGACCAGGGCGCGGACCTGTTCGGCCCGGTCACGCCATCCGGGCGCGCGATCGTCGCCCAGCCGTTCGCCCAGATCGCCCAGCGCGCGCCAGGCGGCGAAGGCGTAGCCCTGGACCTCCAGCAGGGCGATGGGCCCCTTGGGGAAACGGCCGTCGGCGTGGAAGATGGCGTCCTCGGAATCCTTCCAGCCCTGGTTCGACAGGCCGGTCTCGGCCCCGCGCTGATAGTCGATCAGCCCGTCGTCATTGCTGTCGCCATAGTCGCGCATCCAGTCGGCGGCGGCGATCAGGTTCGGCCACAGCGCGCGGATCAGATCCAGGTCGCCGGTGCGGCTGGCGTAGGCGCCGGCCAGGGCGATGAACAGGCAGGTCGTATCGACGCCGCCGTAATAGAGGCCGAACGGCACCTCGTGCAGGGCGCTCATCTCGCCACCGCGCGTCTCGTGCATGATCTTGCCGGGCTGGCTGTCCTGGAACAGCGAGGTCTCGGTCGCCTGGCGCGAGGCCAGATAGGTCAGCACCCCCTTGGCCAGGGACGGGTCCAGCCACAGCATCTGCCAGGCGGCGATGATGCCGTCGCGACCGAACGGGGTCGAGAACCAGGGCGTGCCCGCATAGGGATAGGGGCCGGTCGGCAGGTCGGTGGTCAACAGGGCCATGTCCGCGCGCGACTGGTCCAGCCAGTCATTGAACCGCGGGCTGCGCGGCCCCCGCACCGAGGCGCCGCGGCGGCGTTTGGCGCGCATGGCCAGACGGGCCTGGACGGCGTTCTCGCGCCAGCGCCGCGCGTCCGGGGTCTCGCAGGAATCGACGCCGCATTCGATGAACAGGTCCATGGACCGGCCCTTGGGCAGGCTGAACATGAACTCGGCGCGCTGATGGGTCAGGCGGGCCGGCGGCTCGGAAAAGGCCAGGCAGCTGGAGCGTTCGACCTTGTCCAGGCCGACATAGCGGAAGGTGACGCGACGGCCGTCGGTGGTCGGGGTGTGGACGGTCCCGCGTTTGGCCCGGTGCGTGCCGCGCACCTGGAAGATGTCGTGGAAATCCGCGCCGAAGTCGAAAGCCAGCGGCAGCAGGATGTCTTCGATCCCGTGATTGACCATCCGGATGCGTTCGAACATTCGCCGCCCCCACAGGAAGCGGCGCCGTTCGATGTGCAGCACCCCGGCCGGCGCCGAACGCCCGCCCATCGGGGGCAGGGGGCGGTTGGTGGTGTGGCAGGAGAAGAAGACATTGTCCTGGCTGACGCCGGAAGACAGTCGCGACGGCTTCAGCAGCCCGACCGTCATGGTCCAGCGCGACAGGACGCGGGTGTCGCCCGCGAACAGGCCGTCGGCTCCGCCCCTCATGTCGCCCCACCCGTCGGCGACCAGGAAGGTGTCGCCCTCCTTGAGCGCCATCAGCTGTTCGAGACCGGAAGCCTCGACGGAATCGCCCGCCGTCAGCTGGGTGGTGTAGGCGTCGTCCATACAGTCTCTTCCCCGTCCGTTCGTGAGGCTTGTCCCGAACCTATCCTGCCCGAATGCGGCCTTGAGGAGCCGCTTGCAGGATCAAATGGCGCAGACGGCGGAGGGTTCACCTCCGCCGCCCTGTTTCCTCGGAAATCAGTGGAGCGCTTTCAGGCGAGGGCGGCGAAGCTGCGATCTTCTCCAAGCGGCCGCAGCGGCTTCATCGCGTCGTTGGAGGCGGCCTCGGCGAAGGGACGGCGCGCCAGGAGGTCGCCGTAGACGTCCAGATAGCGGCGCGCCATGGCCGTGGCCGAGAAGCGCAGGTCGAACCGCGCCCGCACGGTTTCGCGGTCCAGCAGATGCGCCCGGCCGGCGGCGGCGACGGCCTGTTCCAGGGTGTCCACCAGGAAGCCGGTCGCCCCGTCCTCGATGATCTCGGGCGTCGAGCCGCAGCGGAAGGCGACGACAGGCGTACCGCAGGCCATGGCCTCGATCATCACCAGGCCGAAGGGTTCGGGCCAGTCGATGGGGAACAGCAAAGCGTCGGCCCCGCCCAGGAAGGCGGACTTCTGATGGTCGCCGATCTCGCCGATGAATTCGATCAGGGGATTGCCCTCGATCAGCGGGCGGATGGTCTCTTCCCAATACCGTTTGTCGGCGGCGTCCACCTTGGCGGCCATCTTCAGGCGTTTGCCCAGTCGGGTCGCGATCTCGATGGCGCGATCCGGCCGCTTCTCGGGCGAGATGCGGCCCAGGAAGGCCAGATAGCCCTCGGACTTCGGCGAGAACAGATACTGCTCGCCCGGCATGCCGTGGTGGACTGTGGCCGTCCAGTTGGCGAACTGGAGCGGTTTGCGCTGGTCGTCCGATATCGAAATCAGGCCGAACTCGTTCCACCGCGCATAGACGCCGGGCAGATCCTTCATGTCCAGACGCCCGTGCAGGGTGGTCACGGTCTTGTCTGCATAGGGCCGGAACAGCGGAAAATGGATCATGTCGGTGTGGAAGTGGATGACGTCGAACTCGTCCACCCGGTCCAGCACTTCGCCCAGCATGGACAGGTGGGCGGCGAGGTCGGATTTCAGGGACGCCGGGTCCAGGCGGATGGCCTGGTCGCGCACCGGCACCAGTCGCGCCTTGGTCTGGGCGTCGGCGCTGGCGAACAGGGTGACGTCGTGGCCCAGGTCCATCAGCGCGTCGGTCAGATGCGCCACGACGCGCTCGGTTCCGCCGTAGAGCTTCGGAGGAACGGCCTCGTAAAGCGGGGTGACCTGCGCGATCTTCATGATGTTTGCTCCGACCCGTTCAGCCGGGCCGAACACATCAATGTTCCGAGAAGGTTCCAGTTCCTTTCCTGGATGGAAATTCTTTAGAGGTTCCGGTGGCTTATGATCAGGAGGCGGCCCTGGTTATGTACGAATTCGCTCAGTTGCGCCGCCTGTCCGCACGGCCATCGGATCCAATCCCCATCTGCGGGTTTCGTCACCGGCAGCGCGCCTTTATAGCGGGGGCGCGACGGCCTTTCGTGTCGCTGACGGGGGCTCTGCGAAGCGTCCCCCTCGGCGATGAACCGGAAAGCGGCTCGCGTGTTGATTACGCCGCCCCCCAAGGTCGGGAGGCAGGAAAGGTATGCGATTGACTGGATCAGGATCCGACGGCGTGCATCGCCCTGATCGGGGCCCTGATCGGGTCAGCCTGGACGCCGAGCGGATCGAGGCGGAGGTGCTGGGGCTCGACGACAGCTCCGACCCCTTCGTCAATGCGGTCCGCGCGACCCGCATGCCCATGGTCATCACCAATCCGCGCCGGCCCGACAATCCGGTCGTGTTTGCGAACGAGGCCTTCTGCCGCCTGACCGGCTACGCCCGCGAGGAGATCCTCGGACGCAACTGCCGCTTCCTGCAGGGGCCGGAGACCGATCCCGAAGCGGTCAGCCGCATTCGCGCCGCCGTCGATGCGGTCCGGCCGATCGAGATCGACATCCGCAATCACCGCAAGGACGGCGCGCCGTTCTGGAATCGCCTCCTTATGGCGCCGGTGTTCGACGGGAACGGCGTGCTGGCCTATTTCTTCGCCAGCCAGGTCGATGTCACGATCGAACGCGAGCGGCTCGCAGGACTTCAGACGGACAAGGCCGCGCTGAAGGCCGAACTGGATGCGCGTGAGCGCGTGGATTACGAACGCGACCGGGAACTGGATCTGGCCATGCGGGCCGGCGGGCTGGGAGCCTGGAGCGTCGATGTCCGAACCCGGACCCTTATGGCCTCCGACGCCTACAAGACCCTGATGGGCTGGCCTGTCGAGACGCCCTTCACCTACGAAGATCGCCAGAAGATGATCCATCCCGACGACCGGGAGGCGGTGCGCGCGCAGAGCGATGCGACGATCCAGGACGGCGCGGACTATCATATCACCCACCGCGTCATCACGCCCCTGGGCGGCGTGCGCTGGATGGAGGCCCGGGGGATACTGGTGTCGGACGCCGAGGGCGCTCCGCTGCGCATCTCGGGGGTCACGACCGACATCACCGATCGGGTGCGGTCCGAACGCCTGAGTTCGGCCATGGTGGAACTGTCGGACGTCCTGCGCGATCTCGAGGATCCCGAGGACATCACCTATGCCGCCGCCGAGATTCTGGGCCGGACGCTCGAGGTCAGCCGCGCCGGCTTCGGCATTGTGGACCAGGACGGGGAAACCATCACCATAAGCCGCGACTGGAACGCGCCGGGCGTCGAGACCATCGCGGGCGTCCTGAACTTCCGGGACTATGGTTCCTACGTCGAGGATCTGAAGCGGGGCGACACCGTCGCCTTCGCCGACGCGCGCGAGGATCCGCGCACACGCGAGACTGCGGCCGTGCTGGAAACCATCGCCGCCCGCGCCGTTATCAACATGCCCCTGACGGAACAGGGAGGCATGGTCGCCCTGGCCTATCTGAACCACGCCTCCGTGCGCGCCTGGCAGGAGGACGAGATCCGGTTCCTCCGGGACGTCGGCGAACGCACTCTGGCGGCGCGGGAGCGTCGTCGGGCCGAGCGGCATCTGGCCAGGCTGGCGGCGTCGCTGGAGCGGACGGTGGAGCAGCGCACCGCCGAACTGATGGCCAGCGAGGCCGCGCTTCGCCAGTCGCAGAAGATGGAGGCCGTCGGCCAGCTGACCGGCGGTATAGCCCACGACTTCAACAACCTGCTGACCGGCGTCAGCGGCAGTCTGGAGATCGTCGCCAAGCGTCTGGCCGAGGGGCGCGGCTCCGAGGTGGGACGGTTCATCGCGGCGGCCCAGGCGGCCGCCCAGCGGGCGACAGCCCTGACCCATCGTCTCCTGGCCTTTTCACGGCGTCAGACGCTGGAGCCCAAGGCCACGGACGTCGAGAGCCTGGCGCGCGGCATGGAGGATCTGATCCGACAGACCATGGGCCCGGCCATTCGGCTGGAAACCCGATATCAGGCCGGGACATGGCCGGTGCTGGTCGATCCGGGACAGCTGGAGAATGCGCTTCTCAACCTGTGCATCAACGCCCGCGACGCCATGCCCGACGGAGGGCGGCTGACCATCGAGACGGACAATTTCGTGCTGGATCGCGCAGAGGCTCCGGACTTCGGCCTGCCCAGCGGAGACTATGTCCGCCTCAGCGTCACCGATACCGGCGTCGGCATGAACGAGGAGGTCATCGCCCGGGCCTTCGATCCCTTCTTCACCACCAAGCCGATCGGTCAGGGCACGGGCCTGGGGCTGTCGATGATCTATGGCTTCGTCCAGCAGTCCGGCGGCCAGGTCCGGATTCGGTCCGCGCCGGGGCAGGGCGCCGCCATCGGCCTCTATCTGCCGCGCCACCATGGCCAGGTCGAGCTCGGTCAGACGGTCGACGAACCCGCGCCGTCGGGCGCGCCGCGACGGCGCTACACCGTGCTGATCGTCGATGACGAGGCCACGATCCGCATGCTGGTGTCGGAAGGCCTGTCCGAACTCGGCTATGATTTCATCGAAGCCGAGGACGCGCGGGCGGGACTGGCGGTCCTGGGTTCGGGGCGGGTGATCGATCTCCTGATCACCGACGTCGGCTTGCCGGGCGGGATGAACGGCCGCCAGCTCGCGGACGCCGCGCGGGCGCGGCAGCCGGGGCTCAAGGTGTTGTTCATCACCGGCTATGCCGAGACGTCGGTCCTCAGCGGAGGCGATCTGGAGGCCGGCATGCGGATCCTGACCAAGCCGTTCGAACTGAAGCAACTGGCGCAGCGCGTGGAGACGATCCTCTCGGAGGACTGACCCGCGCGGGACGCGGCATGGTCCCCTGCGTCAGAATTCTTCCCATTCGTTCGCCGGGGCCGAAGTCGCCAGGGCGGCTGAACCGACCTGACGGAAGGCGCGTGCCGGGGCGCGGGGTGCGGGACGTTCCACCCGGCTTTCCGTCTGCTCCGTTCTCCGGCCGCCGTCCTGCGTGACCCGGAACCGGGTGACCAGAGACGCCAGCCTTTGCCCTTCCTGGGTCAGATTATGACTGGCGGCCGTCGACTCCTCGACCATGGCCGCGTTCTGTTGCGTGACCTGGTCCATCTGATTCACCGCCGTATTGACCTGGTGAAGGGCGGTCGACTGCTCCTGGGTGGAGGCCGTGATCTCGACCATCAGTTGGTCGATCTCCATCACGCGGCTGACGATGGAAGACAGGGCGTCGCCCGTCTCGCCGACCAGATCGACCCCGGACTTCACCTGGACCGAGGAGGCGGTGATCAGGGACTTGATCTCCTTGGCCGCGTCCGCAGAACGCTGGGCCAAGGCGCGCACTTCCGAAGCGACGACCGCAAAGCCACGACCGGCCTCCCCGGCGCGGGCGGCCTCGACGCCGGCGTTCAGGGCCAGAAGATTGGTCTGGAAGGCGATCTCGTCGATCACGCCGATGATCAGGCTGATCTTTTCGGCGGAGGTTTCGATCGCGCTCATGGCTTTGACGGCGCGTTCGACGATGTCCTTCGACTTTTCCGCGGCGACCCGCGAGGTCTCGACGACGGTCGCCGCCTGGGTCGCGCCCTCGGCGGTCTTCTTCACCGTGGCGGTTATCTGATCCAGGGCGGCGGCGGTTTCTTCCAGAGTGGCCGCCTGCTGCTCGGTGCGGCGAGACAGGTCGTCGGCGGCCTCGCTGATCTCTCCGGCGCCGGCCTGCATGGCTTCGGTATTGCCGGAAATTTCCGCCATGGCTGCGTCCAGTTGCGTCATGGCCGTATTGAAGTCGGCCTTCAGCCGGGCGTAGCTGCCGGGGAAATCCGCATGGATGCGTGTCGTCAGATCCCCCTCGGCCAGGGCGGTCAGGGCCTCGGCGGTGGCCTGAACGACCCGGATCTGTTCGGCCTCGGCCAGGGCGCGTTTCTCGTCCGCCTCCCGCCGTCCGTCCTCGGCGGCCTCGAGGTAAAGCGAGATGACGAAATCCATGTCCAGCAGGGCCGCCTTGACCACGCTGGCCAGGGCGGCGCCCAGGGCGTCGCCTTTGTCCTTGCGGCCGAATAGGCTGCGCTTGCCGGCGTCCGCCTTGACGATGGCCTTGATCAGCCCCTCCAGCACCAGGGCGTAGCCGCCGATGTACCAGCGCGGCTCCAGGCCGATCCGGGCGTGGGTCCGGCCGATTCGTCGGACGCCCTCGACATAGTCAGGGGTGAAGTCCCCCGATGCGATCAGGGACCAGTGTTTTGCCTGGGCGCTCTTGGCCCCGGAGATATGGGTCTCGCTGTTGAAGAAATGCGCGACATCGGGCGTCGCGCGCACCTGATCGTAGAAGGCGTCGAGGGTCTGGGACAGGGCGGCCTCAACGACCGGACGCGTGTCGGCCAAAGCGGCGCGCGCCTCATCATCCAGCTTCAGGAACGCAAGCCGTTCCTGAAGATCCATATTTTCCGACATCTTGGTACTCCAGACCTGGGAGCACAGTCTTGCATTAACCCTAAGCCATGGTTGAACATTGTTGGGGGTTGGAACAGTTCCGCGCTGCAACAACAACCCCTGCGGGACGCTCAGGCAGCCTTTGATTTTGCGGATCGGGCGAGGGTTTCAGCTATGACTTCGAGAAGCGGGTTTACGACCCGCAGGGCTTCGGCGGCCTGGGGCGTGAGGGCTTCGGCGAGCCGGCCGTAATCCGCCCGCCGACGGTCCAGTCGTCGGCCGCCCGCCGCCGTGAGCGCCAGCATTGTCACGCGCCGATCGGTCGGGTGCGGCCTCCGGCTGACCAGATCGCCTTTGACGAGTGTGTCGACCAGGCGCGAGACCGTGCCCGCCGGCAGGCTGACCGAATCGGCCAGAGCGCATTGCCGCAAACCTCGACGTCCGGCGGCCTCGACGATCTGCAGCGCCTGAACAGCCGGTCCGGCCAAGTCGTCGTCGCTCAGAAGACGATCAAGCATCTGGTCCATCTGCTGGATCCGGGCGTCCAGACCGATCAGTGCGACTGCGTTCTCATCGACCGTAGTCAAACGTTCCGCTGTGATGATTCCACGATGGCCCATGGATCTGTTCTAATCCTGCTGATCCAACTTTCAATAGGACTGAAAGTCCCTATTGCGGCGCACGCTCTGAGATTGAATGGCGCTCCCACGAATACCGAAGATTTCTGAAAATCTGAGCGTCGGATCGTCGTGCGATCGAGCCTTGCACGGGGTTTGATACGATCAACCGCGATGTCGATTGGCCTCTAGACTGTCGCATCCGTATTCATCCGCGTTGACGAACTGAGCGCGGACTCTGTCCCAGTCGTCAGTTTCGGCGACGCCCGGGTTCAACTTGGGGCGTTTGCGCGCCCCGGACGCGCCGCCTTGCGTGGAAAGGTCGTGGACATTGGCGTTCAGTGTGAACGCGAAGCCCGCGCCCCCAAGCGCGCTCGGGACAAGTTCTATGACGCCGCCATGCGCCTCTACGATCGTGCGGCAGATCGAGAGGCCCAGTCCCATTCCGCCGGACTTGCTGCTGACGAGGGGGTCGAAAAGCTTGCCGGCCATGTCCGCCGGCACGCCGGGACCGTTGTCGCTGACGAGAATCTGATAGCCCTGCGACGTCTGCCGTCCTGAGATCTCCACCCTGCGCGGGACGCCGTTCGGGGGCGCCTCCATGGCGTTTCGGGCCAGATTGAGGATGACTTGCTGAAGCTGAACGCGGTCGCAGTAGGTATAGGCGGCCGGGTCGATCCGGCTGGAGATTTCCGCCTTCGTTTCGCGGGCATGGCTGACGAGAATGGGCATGATCTCTTCGATCACCTCGGCGACCCGCTCGCGCGCCTGATAGCGCTTCTCGTGGATCATCAACGCGCGAAGACGCAGGATGATGTCGGCCGCGCGTTTCACCTGGGCTCGCGCCGCCGCCATGAGCTCGGGGGCGTTCGCCGTGTTCGGACCCGGCTTTTTCACGGCCGTCTCTGCGGCGGCCAGATAGTTGATGGCCGCAGACAGGGGCTGATTGACCTCGTGCGCCACCATGGAGGCCATTTCCCCCAACGAACTCAGTCGCCAGTTGTGAATGATCTGGAGCCTCACTTCCAGAAGTGCGGTTTCCGCCGTGACGGCGGTGGTCATGTCCTGAATGAAGAGAGTCACGAACTTGCCGTTGCGGGCGGAGAACCGCGCGGCCTGGACGTCGACGAAGGCGTGAACGCCGTCATGCCGCCGCGCCCGCCACAGAGGATCCTCCCCGGCGTTTCGGGCGCGCGCATTGAGGTCTTCGACCCATGTCGGGGACTGCAGAGCCGCCCTGTCGAAACCCTCGATCAGATCGCTGATGGCGGCCGCGTTCGGCGGGGACAGAGGGCGGCCGAAAAACCGATCCGCCGTCGCGTTCGCGCAACAGACGAAACCCGCCTCGTCCAGCGCGATGATCGCCATGGGCGCATCCGACAATATGCTCTCAGCAAAGGCCTCCACTGGTCGTCTCCCACCCCGTTCGCCGTTGACGCCTCGCCTCTGTGGGGAGTTTCACGTCTCTTGTGGCGAATTTGACATAATTAAGTCTACTCAAATTGGTCAGGGAAAGCAAAAATAAGACCTTAGTATTAGCCTGGGCTGATGACTTGACAGTCAATAGCACTGCGACGGGCGTGATTGTTATTATGTACAACCTGATTTCGATTATTAATGACTGTGTCCGGATTCGAACATTTCGGGTCCCGAAGCGGTGAGGCTGGGGTGGCTCCGTCAAGGGCTTTCATTTCGTCTTTGGGGCTGCAAGAGGCCGATCCTGCCTGCTATGACGGGGGCA
The DNA here is from genome assembly GCF_058809375.1 of Brevundimonas sp. GW821-FHT10E09. Classification (NCBI taxonomy): domain Bacteria; kingdom Pseudomonadati; phylum Pseudomonadota; class Alphaproteobacteria; order Caulobacterales; family Caulobacteraceae; genus Brevundimonas; species Brevundimonas sp. GW821-FHT10E09. The sequence goes on from NZ_JBXASO010000001.1 coordinate 51,325, forward strand.
ATAGCAATAAGCACATAGGGAATCTCAGGTATGGTGCGCGACATTCGCCACTTCATCGACGGCGCGGCTTTCGACGGCGCGTCCGGCCGTTTCGGCGACGTCTTCGACCCCAATACGGGTCAGGTTCAGGCCCGCGTCCAACTGGCCACGACGGCCGAGGTCGATCGCGCCGTCCAGGCCGCTCAGAACGCCTTCGACGGCTGGGCCAGCACCAATCCCCAGCGCCGCGCCCGCGTCATGTTCGACTTCAAACGCCTGGTGGAGGCGCGGATGGACGAACTGGCCGAACTGCTCAGCAGCGAGCACGGCAAGGTCATCGCCGACTCCAGGGGCGACATCCAGCGCGGGCTGGAGGTGATCGAGTTCGCCTGCGGCATCCCCCACGCGCTGAAGGGCGAATACACCCAAGGCGCCGGCCCCGGCATCGACGTCTATTCGATGCGCCAGCCGCTGGGCGTGGTGGCGGGCATCACGCCGTTCAACTTCCCCGGCATGATCCCGATGTGGATGTTCGGCGTGGCCATCGCGGTCGGCAACACCTTCGTGCTGAAGCCGTCGGAACGGGATCCGTCACTGCCGGTGCGGCTGGCCGAACTGATGCTGGAGGCCGGGGCGCCCAATGGGGTGCTGAACGTGGTGCATGGCGACAAGACGGCGGTCGACGCCATCCTGACCCATCCGCTGGTCCATGCTGTCAGCTTCGTCGGCTCGTCCGACATCGCCCACTATGTCTATCAGACCGGCGCCGCCAATCATAAGCGGGTCCAGGCCATGGGCGGGGCCAAGAACCACGGCATCGTCCTGCCCGACGCCGACATGGCCCAGGTGGTCAAGGACCTGACCGGCGCCGCCTTCGGCTCGGCCGGAGAACGGTGCATGGCCCTGCCGGTGGTCGTGCCGGTCGGCAAGAAGACCGCCGACGAACTGCGCGAGCGACTGGTCGCCGAAATCCCCAGCCTGAAGGTCGGCGTCTCCACCGATAGCGAGGCCCACTACGGTCCCGTCGTCACCCAGACCCACAAGGACCGCGTTCTGGGCTGGATCGAAAAAGGCGTGCAGGAAGGCGCCGAACTGGTCGTCGATGGCCGCGACTTCAGCCTGCAGGGGCACGAGAAGGGCTATTTCATCGGCCCGTCGCTGTTCGACCACGTGACGGCGGACATGTCGGCCTATCGCGAGGAAATCTTCGGCCCGGTGCTTCAGATCGTCCGCGCCGAGACCTTCGAGGAGGCGCTGGCCCTGCCGTCGAACCACCAGTACGGCAACGGCGTCGCCATCTTCACCCAGAACGGCCGCGCGGCCCGCGACTTCGCCGCCCGGGTCAATGTCGGCATGGTCGGCATCAATGTGCCGATCCCGGTGCCGGTCGCCTATCACACCTTCGGCGGCTGGAAGCGCTCGGCCTTCGGCGACATCAACCAGCACGGCATGGAGGGCGTCCGCTTCTGGACCAAGACCAAGACCGTGACGGCGCGGTGGCCGGATTCGGCGCTGGAGCATTCCGACAGTTCGTTCGTCATTCCGACGATGCGCTGAGGCCGCCATGGATTTCGCCCTTACCGACGACCAGCGCGCTATTCAGGACGCGGCACGCGCCTTCGCCGACGCCGAGCTGGCGCCCCACTCCGCCCGTTGGGACGAGGAGAAGCACTTCCCCGTCGATGTGATGAAACAGGCGGCCGAGATGGGCTTCTGCGGCATCTACACCGGAGAGGAACACGGCGGCATGGCGCTGGGCCGGGTCGAGGCGGCCGTGATCTTCGAGGAGCTGTCGCGCGGCGACGTGGCGACGGCGGCCTTCATCTCGATCCACAATATGGCGACCTGGATGATCGACCGGTTCGGATCGGACGCTCTGCGCGCCCGGTTCGTGCCCGATCTGGTCGGCATGGAGAAGATCGCCTCCTATTGCCTGACCGAGCCGGGCTCCGGCTCCGACGCGGCGGCGCTGCGGACCACGGCGGTGCGCGACGGCGACCACTATGTGCTGAACGGCTCCAAGGCCTTCATTTCCGGTGCGGGGACCAGCGACCTCTATGTCGTCATGGTCCGCACGGGCGGGGAGGGGGCAAAGGGTGTTTCCGCCCTTGTCGTCGAGGCCGGGACGCCCGGCCTGTCCTTCGGCGCCCAGGAGCGGAAAATGGGCTGGAACGCCCAGCCGACCGCCATCGTCCAGTTCGACGACTGCCGCGTGCCGGCCGCCAATCTGCTGGGCGAGGAGGGGGCGGGCTTCCGCTACGCCATGGCGGGCCTGGACGGCGGGCGGCTGAACATCGCCGCCTGTTCTCTGGGCGGCGCGCGTCTGGCGCTGGAAACGGCCCAGGATTACGTCGCCACCCGCAAACAGTTCGGTCGTCCGATCGGCGAATTCCAGGCCCTTCAGTTCCGCCTGGCGGACATGGCGACGGATCTGGAGGCGGCGCGCCTGATGGTGCTGCGCGGGGCCTGGGCCATCGACACCGACCATCCGGAAAAGACGAAGTGGTGCGCCATGGCCAAGCGGCTGGCTACCGACGCCTGTTTCCAGATCGCCGACGAGGCGCTGCAGTTGCACGGCGGCTACGGCTATCTGAAGGACTATCCGCTGGAACGGATCGTGCGCGACCTGCGGGTCCACCGCATCCTGGAGGGGACCAACGAGATCATGCGGGTGATCATCGCGCGGGAGATGGCGCGGGTATGATGGCGGTCGGCGCCGCGATCTGTTATTCTGACCAGAATTCTGATCAGGATTTCGGCCATGCGTTCCATCGGAGTTCTCGAAGCCAAGACGTCGCTGTCGTCCTTGCTGGACGAGGTCCAGACCTCGGGCGAGACCATCGTCATCACCCGGCACGGGCGACCGGTGGCGCGTCTGACGCCCGAGCCGCGTCGTCGCCGACTGTCCGGCGCCGAACTGGCCGCACGGTCTCAGGCCTTTATGGCCGGGCAGGCGGCGGATGCCGATTGGGCGCGAATGAGCTGGGACGAACTGAAGGCGATTGCGCGCGATGAAGACCCTGGTCGTTGACGCCTCGGCGGCGGCGTCCTGGCTGCTGGCCAGCCAATCCACGGCTCCCGCGCGTCGTCTGTTGGCGGCGCTCGACGACTATGAACTGATCGCGCCCGATGTCTTCCAGTGGGAGGTGGCCAATCTGTTGGTGCGCCAGGCGCGACGCGACGCGGGTTTCAACCTGTCTGAAGCTTTTGTACGGCTGGACGAATACGAGATCGGTCTGGCGCCGGCCCTGTCCGCTCGCGAGGTGCGTCGGATCGCCCTTCTGGCCCAGGGGCGGGGTTTGAGCCTGTTCGACGCGGCCTATCTGTGGCTGACGCTCGAAAGGGACGCCGGCCTGGCGTCGCGCGACGCCGATCTGCTGAAGGCTGCAGCAGCCGCCGGGCAGGATGTTGTTGATCTCAGGGAGAAGGACCTTTCATGACCGAACCCGAAATCATCGCCCGCGTCGAAAACGGCGTCGGCCGTATCAGCCTGAACCGGCCCAAGGCGATACACGCCCTGAACCGGGCGATGTGCGAGGCGATGACCGAGGCCCTGCTGGCCTGGCGTGAGGACGCTGCGGTGCAGTCGGTGCTGATCGACCATGCGGGCGAGCGCGGTTTCTGCGCCGGGGGCGACATCCGCATGATCGCCGAGAGCGGGGCGGGGGATGCGTCCGAAGCCAGGGCCTTCTTCCTGGCGGAATACCGGCTGAACCATCTGATGTTCGACTATCCCAAGCCGATCACGGCCATCGTCGATGGGATCGTCATGGGCGGCGGCGTCGGGATCTCGGAGCCGGCCGCCATTCGCATCGCCACGGAGCGGACCACCTACGCCATGCCGGAGACGGGGATCGGCCTGTTCCCGGATGTCGGCGGCGGCTGGTTCCTGCCGCGTCTGCCGGGCCAGACGGGCGTCTGGCTGGCGCTGACGGGCGCGCGGCTGAAGGCGGCGGATACGGTGGAGCTTGGGATACACACCCACTTCGTTCCGGCTATCGACATCGATGGGTTCAAGGCGGCCCTGCTGGCCAATCCGCAGAACCCGCTGGAGGAGGCGAACCGTTGGGTCTGTCCGACCGAGCCGGAAGAGGCTCCCCTGAACCCCCATCGCGAGGCCATCGACCGGCTGTTCGCCTTCGACACGGTCGAGGAGATCTTCTCGGCGCTGGACGCCGAAGGCACCGACTGGGCGTCGGCCCAGCTGGCGATCCTGAAGACCAAGTCGCCGCAGTCGCTGAAGGTCACGCTGCGCCAGTTGCGCGCCGGCGCCGCCCTGACGTCCTTCGCCGACAATATGGCGATGGAATACGCCCTGGGCGGGCGGGTGGTGCGGACCCACGACTTCCAGGAAGGCGTGCGGGCCGTGATCGTGGACAAGGACAATGCGCCGAAATGGTCCCCGGCGGACCTGTCGGGCGTTACGGAGGCGACGCTGGACGCGCTGTTCGCGCCGCTGCCGGACAATGAAAAATGGACGCCGCTGCCCTGACAGCGACGCCGACCAAAGGGAGAGAGACCATGACCAAGATCGCCTTCATCGGCCTGGGCAATATGGGCGGCGGCATGGCCGCGAACCAGGCGAAGGCCGGCCATTCGGTCGCCGCTTTCGATCTGAGCGCCGCGGCGCTGGAGCGCGCGTCGGCGGCGGGCTGCGCGCCCTCGACCTCGGTCGCCGAGGCGGTGCGCGACGCCGAGGTGGTGATCACCATGCTGCCCGCCGGCCCCCATGTGCACAAGGTCTATGCCGAGCAGATCATCGGCGCGGCGCCGTCCAACGCCTTGCTGCTGGACTGTTCGACCATCGACGTGGAGACGGCGCGCAAGGTGGCGGGGCTGGCGCGGGACGCCGGCTACGCCTTTGCCGACGCACCGGTCTCGGGCGGGACGGCGGCGGCCGATGCCGGAACCCTGGCCTTCATGGTCGGTTGCGACGAAGGCGACTTCGCCCGTGTCGAGGCCGCGCTGGAACCCATGAGCCGCATCACCATCCGCGCCGGCGACCACGGGGCGGGGCAGGCGGCCAAGATCTGCAACAACATGCTGCTGGGCGTCTCCATGCTGGGCACGTGCGAAGCCATCGCCTTGGCCGAGAAACTGGGTCTGGAGCCGGAGCGTTTCTTCGAGATCGCGTCCAAATCCTCGGGCCAGTGCTGGAGCGTGACCAGCTATTATCCCTGGCCCGGCCTGGTGCCGACTGCGCCGTCGAACCGCGACTATCAGGGCGGCTTCGCCACGGCCATGATGCTGAAGGACCTGAAACTGGCCCAGGAGGCGGCGGCCAAATCGGGCGCCTCCACTCCTCTGGGCGCCCAGGCCGAGGCGATGTACGCGCTGTTCGACGGTCTGGGCCACGGGGGCCGGGACTTTTCCGCCATGCTCCAGATGCTGCGCGGACGGCTGGCGGATCTGGACGCCGGATGATCCGACGCCGCCCCGAGATCGTAAGCCATGGTCTCAAGGGGCGGACTTCCTCTATGAGACGCCTCTTCCCCTCCGCACTGGACCGTCCCGCCTCATGATCGCATCGCCGCCCCGGATCGGAGGTCTGGACGTCCAGAGCTGGGGCGATCCCCAGGATCCGGTCGTCCTGCTGATCGGCGCGCCCCAGGGCCTGTCGCCCGATTGGCGGCGGTGGGTGCGGGCCCTGGTCGAGGCCGGGCGGCACGTCCTGCTGGCCGACGCTCTGGAAGCGGGCGACGAAGCGGCCGGCCTGCGCCGCCTGCTGACCGATATCTCGTCGCGGCCCGCCATCCTGTGTTCGGCCCAGACCCTGGCCGCCGTCGTCCCGGCTCTGGTCGTCACCGGCCCGGCCCTGGCCAGTTGCCTGATCGTGGCGGGCGAGGCGCCGGTCGAGGCGACCGCGCCGCTGGACGGCCTGCCGATCCTGACGCTGGATCCCGACGCTCCCGCCGATCCGGGCGAGACGGCCGACGCCGTCATCCTGGCCTTCCTGGAACGCCAGGCCCCGCGCGAGGCCCTGTATTACCAGGCCGGTTCCGATCCCCGCACCCTGCGCGACGCCCTGGGCTGTTTCGCCACTGGGGTGACGGTGGTGACGACCCAGGACGAGGCGGGGCAGCCGGTGGGCCTGACGGCCAACTCGTTCTCCTCGGTGTCGCTCGATCCGCCGCTGATCCTGTTCTGCCTGGCCCGCAGTTCGTCCAATCTGGAGCGGTTCCAGCGGGCGGCGCATTTCGCCATCAATGTGCTGCACATCGGCCAGCAGCCGATGTCGGGCGCCTTCGCCCGGTCCTCGGCCGAACGGTTCGACGGCGTGGCCTGGGAGACCTGGGACACCGGCGCGCCGATCCTGTCCGGCTCGCTGGCCAGTTTCGAATGCGCGACCCATCAGGTGGTCGAGGCCGGGGACCATCTGGTCTTCATCGGCCGGGTCACGCGCGCCCGGTTCGAGCCGCGCCGCGACCCGCTGCTCTATTTCCGAGGCCGCTACCGTCGACTTCACTTCGCCTGATTGCAGCAGGGCGCCCGGTTCACATCGGGCGGTCGGATCGCTATCTCAGAGCCCAAAGCAAGAGGAAACCCGCCATGTCCGCCGATCCCGTCGTCATCGTCTCCTACGCCCGCACGCCGATGGGCGGTTTCCAGGGCGCGCTGTCCGACGCCAAGTCCACCGACCTGGGCGCGACGGCGGTGAAGGCGGCGCTCGAGCGAGCCGGCCTGGACCCGAACAAGGTCGAGCAGATCATCATGGGCTGCGTCCTGCCCGCCGGCCTGGGCCAGGCCCCGGCCCGTCAGGCCGGGATGGGCGCGGGCCTGCCGATCTCGACCGAGGCGACCACGATCAACAAGATGTGCGGCTCGGGCATGCAGGCCGCGATGATGGCGCATGACGCCCTGCTGGCCGGTTCGGCCGAGGTGATCGTGGCGGGCGGCATGGAGTCGATGACCAATGCGCCGTATCTGATGCAGAAGCACCGGGGCGGCGCCCGGATCGGCCACGACGTCATCTCCGACAGCATGTATCTGGACGGTCTGGAAGACGCCTATGAGCCCGGCAAATTGATGGGGCAGTTCGCCGAGGACACGGCCAAGGCCTATCAGTTCACCCGCGAGCAGCAGGACGCCTATGCGACCGAAAGCGCCGGTCGCGCCAAACGCGCCCAGGACAGCGGCGCCTTCGACGCCGAGATCACGCCGGTCGAGGTCAAGACCCGCAAGGGCGTGGTTGTGGTCGATCGCGACGAACAGCCGACCAAGTCCGACCCGTCCAAGATCCCCAATCTGAAGCCCGCCTTCGGCAAGGACGGCACCATCACCGCCGCCTCGGCCGCCTCGATCTCGGACGGCGCCGCCGCCTTGGTCATGATGCGCCAATCGACGGCCCAGGCCCTGGGCCTGACCCCGGTCGCCCGCGTCGTCGCCCAGGCCGCCCACGCCCATGAGCCCAGCCTGTTCACCACCGCGCCGGTCTTCGCCCTGAAGAAGGCCCTGGCCAGGGCGGGCTGGACCGCCGACGACGTCGATCTGTGGGAGGTCAACGAGGCCTTCGCCATCGTGCCGATGATCGCCATGCAGGAGCTGGGCGTCCCCCATGACAAGATCAACGTCAACGGCGGCGCCTGCGCCCTGGGACACCCGCTGGGCGCCTCGGGCGCGCGTGTGCTGACCACCCTGCTGTCCGCGCTCAAGGCGCGCGGCAAGACCAGGGGCATGGCCGCCCTGTGCATCGGCGGTGGCGAGGCCACCGCAATGGGCGTCGAACTGATCTGAGGCGAAACCTGTTTTTCGATCTCGGTCACGCGCGTCAGAAGTCATCGACGTGGACGGACGACGACAGCGACAGCCGCCCTCACTCCACGCTCGGCTGCCCTACCCCTGAGCCTGTGCCGCGAGCCTGACCGCAGCAGGCCGACCCGCTGCGCGACTTGAAAGCTGCGCGGCTCCGCCTGTTCAGCGTTCCGCCAGGCTGGCGTCCGCACCCGGCATGACGCCGCTCGCCCGGGCCGGCGCCGCTTCCAGAATTTCCGTCACAGGTTGAAGCGTGTCGCGGGCCTGGCGCGCCAGGGCCAGAACGGCGGGCGGCGCGTCGTCGGGGCTCTCGGCCACTAGGTCCATCAGACTTTCGGCGAGTTGCATCAGGCGGGGCGCAGCGGCGATCAGCCGGGATTGAAATTCAATACGTTGAGGGTCTCGGTCGTATTCGGCGCCGGGCACGCGCCAACCGCCCCAGTCGGCGGTGTCGGTGACGACCACGGGGTAGGTGCCGGGCTGGGGGTGGTGCAGGCAGTCCTCTTCCGCCTGCCACTTGTTGCGGGCCCGCAGCACGCGCCAGTCGCCGACCTCGGCCCCGGCGGCGTCCGCGGCGGCCATCATCAGTTCGGCGGCGGCGAACTCACGTCCCAGGCCGACGTCGTAGGTGACGCGCACCGGCTCGTCGAAACCCTTGGCCCAGACCGGCTGAACCTTCTCGATGGTGGCCCAGGCGCCCACGCACTCGACCCAGACCTTCTGACCCTTCTGGAACTGCGCGCGCGCCATTCTGATCTCCCACCGTTCAGGGTGCAGAATGGCAGGCGCCGGTTAGCGCGTGGTGAGGGGGGAGGGTTAACGCGAGATGCTCTCCAGCGTCTCGCCGGCGTATTTCTCCTTCACCCGGGTCGACAGGTCGCCCAGCGAGATGACCCCGACGATGCGGCCATGCTTGTCCACCACCGGGGCGCGGCGAATCTGGCGCGACCCCATCAGATCCAGCACGGATTTCAGGTCGTCGGTGTCCAGCACCGTCTGCGGGTCGCGGGTGATGTATTCGACCACGGGCGCGGACGGGGCGGCGCCGGCCGCCAGGGCGCGCACGACGATGTCGCGGTCGGTGATGGCGCCGATCAACTGGTCGCCGTCCGCCACGGGCACGAAGCCGAAATCCCCCTTGGCCATCCGGGCGGCGACCTCCTGAAGCGTGTCGCCGGGGCGGGCGAGGTGGACATCCTTGGTCATGACGTCGCGGATCTTCATGGCGGTCTCCTAGGGTGTAGCGTCACCGTGAAAACCCGCCGCGCACGGCGGGGTTCCGCCGCCGTGCGCCCGCTTGGCGCCGCTCGGCCTTAAGGCGCGCGACGTTCAGGCAGGTCCCTGGCCGCGCGCACCAACTGGACGAACTCGGCCCGGTCGCCCCAGGGATCCTCGCCGCGCGCGCCCTGGGCCTGGGCCAGCACCTGATCCCAGCCGTAGTCGGCGCTCATCCACGGGTCGTTGCGGAGCTTCTGGCCGAACGCGGCGACGGCCAGGGCCCAGCGCGTGGCCTCGGGCGGCTGGGCGCCGGCGGCGCGGCTGGTCAGAGGCTGCTGGATTAGGTCCGACCGGCTGCCGCCCGGCTGTTTGTAGCGGACCTGAATGAAGCCGATCTCACCGTTCGGATCGCCGCCGCCCACGCCGATCCGGTTGTCCGGATAGCGGCGCTCGGGAACCTGGGTCGGTCCGCCGACCGGGGTGATCTCGTACAGGGCCGTGACGCTGGCGCCCGATCCGACCTCGCCCGCGTCGATGCGGTCGTTGGCGAAGTCCGCCTCGTTCAGCAGCCGGGTCTCATAGCCGATCAACCGCCATTCGGCGACGCGGGCGGGATTGAACTCGACCTGGATCTTGACGTCGTCGGCGATGGGGAAGGCGCCCTTGTCGAACATCGGGCCGAACAGGCGCCGCGCGTCGCGCAGGTCGCCCACATAGGCCGCCACGCCGTTGCCCGCCTGGGCGATGGTCTGCATCCGGGCGTCCTGGTAGTTGCCGCGTCCGAAGCCATAGACCGACAGATAGACGCCGGTTCCGCGCTTTTCGGCGACATAGTCTTCCAGCCGCTTGTTGTCGGTGACGCCGACGTTGAAGTCGCCGTCGGTGAACATCAGGATGCGGTTGACCTTGTCACGGGCGAAACTGGCCTGGGCCTGGTCATAGGCGTTGGTCATGCCGGTCGCGCCGGCCGTGCCGCCCGAGGCGCGAAGGCTGGCGACGGCGCAGCGCATTTTCAGCTTCTGGTCGCCGGGCGTGGGCTGCAGGGTCGTGCCCGCACCCTCGGCGTAATAGGTGACCGACAGGGTGTCCTGTGGCCGCAACCGGTCGATGGCCAGGTTCATCGCCTGTTTGGCCAGGTCCAGCTTGTCCGGGCTGCGCATCGAGCCCGAGACATCAACCAGGAAGGTCAGGTTCAGCGGCCGCTGTTCGCCCTGCGGGAGCTCATAACCCTGCAAGCCGATGTGGACGATCTGGCGGCCCCCTCTTTCGGTTCGGGGCGCCCAGGGCGAGGCGACGACGGCCGTGGTGATCGCAAACGGGCGGGCCAGGGACGTCGGGCGGGCGTAGCCATAGTCGAAGGCGTTGATCAGTTCCTCGACCCGCACCGCGTCCGCCGGAGGGCTGCGGCCCTCGTCGATGAAGCGGCGGACATTGGAATAGGCGGCCGTGTCCACGTCGATCGAGAAGGTGGAGACCGGCTGGTCCGCCGTCCGCTTGACCGGATTGGGCGTGGCGTCGGGATAGGTTTCGGTGTCGGACGGGGCTGGGGCGCCGGGCATGATGCGCGATCCGGTCACGACCACGGCGTTGAGCGGAGCCTGCCCCGGTGCGGCGGCGACCACCGCCGGACGCATGGGTGCTGGCGGGGCCGGCGGCGGGGGAGGAGGAGGAGGTGGCGGTGGCGGAGGCACGCCCTCGATGCGGCTCTGCGTCGGGGCCGGGATCGGCGTCGGCCGGACGGGGCTGGTCAGATGTTGCATCGGTTCGCCCGGCGGGGACAGGACGAAGCCCAAGGGCGCACAGGCGGCCGGCGTGGCCTCGCCGTCCAATGACGGGCGTTGGGGCTGGGCCAGGGCGAAGGTGGGAACCGCGAAGGGCGGCGCCGCGACGGACAGGCCCAGGGTGGCGGCGACGGCGATCCTGACGAGACGCGGCATGGCTTCCTCCGGTTGTTCTGGGCGCTACTCCGCTTGTCGCCTGAGGCGAAACTGTGGCGCCGCATTTTGACGGCGTCCGAAAATCGCCAGAACGGGCGCGGCTTCCGTGTCAGATCGCAAATCAGACAGGAGTTGCTCATGATGGATCAGACACGTCTCGCTCAGGCCTTCCGGGAACGGCACCGTTCAGGCGGATTGATCTTGCCGAACTGCTGGGACGCAGCCAGCGCGCGCATCTTCCAGGCCGCCGGATTTGACGCGGTCGCAACGACCAGCGCGGGGGTCGCCTGGTCGCGGGGCGTTCGTGACGGCGAGGGGCTGGGGCGCGAGGATATGATGCGGGAGGTCGCCGCCATCGCCCGCGCCACAACTCTACCGTTCAACGCCGATGTCGAGGCCGGCTACGGTCCGAGCCAGGCGGATGCGGCGGAGACGGCCCGCGCGACCTGGGCGGCCGGAGCGGTGGGACTCAATTTCGAAGACGTCGACTACGCCGCCCCCCGCGTCTTGATGACGATCCCGGATCAGCAAGCGCGGATCGCGGCCATCCGCGCCGCAACGCCTGAAGTGGTGATCAACGCTCGCACGGACGTCTTCCTGTTGGGGCTTGGCGACAGCGAGGCAGAGCGGATCGATATGGCGGTCGAACGGGGACGAGCCTGGCTGGCGGCGGGAGCGGACGTGGTCTTTCTGCCCGGCGCAATCGACCCCGTCGTCGTGGCCCGTCTAGCGCAAGGCATCGGCGGGCCGATCAGTCTGATGGCGGGGCCTGACGCGCCCCCGGCCTCGATCCTCTTCGCGGCGGGGGCCTGCCGGATCAGCACAGGCCCCTATCCGATGCTTGCGGTTCTGGAACGACTGAAGACCTTGGCCGATGGGCTCGCAAAGGATTGGAAGGTCATGTCGCCGGCGGGCGACGGTCTGGCGAGTATCGGCGCCGTCTTCGGCTGATCGGGCTCGCAAAATCTGCCCAGCTTCCCCACTATCAGCTTTCACCAACAGGGGATGTGATGGCCGAGGCGACGACGGGACTGGATCTGGGCGCGGCTGCGGCCCTGCTAGCGGCGGGCGTCATCGCCGTGCCGGTGTTCAAGCGCGTCGGTCTGGGCTCGGTGCTCGGCTATCTGGCGGCAGGTCTGGCCATCGGGCCGTTCGGCCTGAAACTGTTTCAGGAGCCCGAGACCATTCTTCATGTCGCCGAGTTCGGCGTGGTCATCTTCCTGTTCATCATCGGGCTGGAGATGCGGCCCAAACGGCTGTGGGGGCTGAGGAAAGAGATCTTCGGCCTGGGCGCGGCCCAGGTGCTGTTCTGCGGCCTGATCCTGACCCTGACCGCTATGCTGGCCGGCTTTTCGGCGCCGGTCGCCTTTGTCGGGGCCATGGGCTTCGTCCTGTCGTCCACCGCCGTCATCATGCAGATGCTGGAGGAGCGGGGCGAGATCGCGGGCGGGCCCGGACAGCGGTCCGTCTCCATCCTGCTGCTGGAAGACCTGGCCATCGTGCCGTTGCTGGCCATCGTCGCCGTCCTGGCCTCGGTGCTGGGCGTTGCGAACGAACAGGCGCCGCCGTTGTGGCAGACCATCGGCTTCGCGGTGGCGGCGGTCGGCGGCGTGCTGCTGGCGGGCAAATATCTGGTCAATCCGATCTTCCGCCTGCTGGCCCGTTACGGCGGTCGCGAGGTGATGACGGCGGCGGCCCTGCTGGTCGTGGTCGGCGCCGCCTGGGCCATGTCGCTGGGCGGACTGTCCATGGCCATGGGCGCCTTCCTGGCAGGCGTCCTCCTGTCCGAATCCACCTTCCGCCACCAGCTGGAAGCCGATGTGGAGCCCTTCCGCGCCATTCTGCTGGGTCTGTTCTTCCTCAGCGTCGGCATGTCCCTGGATCTGTCGGTGGTGGTCGCCGACTGGCGTCTGGTGGTCGGCGGCGTGATCGCCTTCATGGCGGTCAAGGCGCTGGGCATCTATGCCGTCGCCCGCCTGTTCAAGGCCTCGCACCACGAGGCGGTCGAGCGGGCGGCCCTGTTCGCCCAAGGCGGCGAGTTCGCCTTCGTCCTGTATGGCGCGGCGGTGACGGCGGGTCTGTTCGACGCCCAGATCGGCGCCATGCTGTCGGCCATCGTCATCCTGTCCATGGCCCTGACGCCGCTGACCAGTCTGCTGACCCAGCGCCTGCTGCCCAAGCCGACCCTGTCGGCCGAGGACGCCGAGGGGGTGGACTTCGCCAAGGACCTGCGCGGCCAGGTTCTGATCATCGGCTTCGGCCGTTTCGCCCAGGTCGTGTCACAGCCCTTGCTGGCGCGGGATGTGGACGTCTCGATCATCGAGAACGACGTCGAGATGATCCAGGCCGCCTCGCAGTTCGGGTTCAAGGTCTATTATGGCGACGGCGCCCAGCTGCACACGCTGCGGGCCTCGGGTGCGGACGAGGCCGAGATCGTCCTGGTCTGCGTCGACAAGCCCGAGGTCGCCGATCGCATCGTCGAACTGGTCAAGTCCGAGTTCCCGACGACCAAGATCATGGCCCGCGCCTTCGACCGGGGCCATTCCATGCGGCTGATCCAGGCCGGGGTCGACTATCAGATCCGCGAGACCTTCGAGTCCGCATTGAAGTTCGGCGAGCGCGCCTTGATCGAACTGGGCATGGACGAGGGCCAGGCGGCCGAGGCCATCGGCGACGTCCGCCGCCGCGACGAGGCGCGTCTGGACCTGCAGCTGACCGGCGGCATCAAGGCCGGGCGCCAACTGATGCGCGGCAATATGCCGACGCCGCAACCCGCTCCCTATGTGAAGCCGCGTCGCGAAGGCCGACTGCTGAACGAGGACGAGGCGGGTCCGGCCGCACCGGACACACGGCGCGAACCCGCCGAGACCTGACGCCCTATTGGGCGCCGGCCTCCTGTTGTCGCGCGCCGATCAACTCAGCCCGGGCCCGCAGACCGGCGTCCTGGGACACGGCGGTGGCGACGGCGTTGAAACGGTCCACCGCCAGGCCGGACCCCTCGACCGCCGCCGTCAGCTGGGCGCTCTGTTCCGGGGTGGCCTGGCCGTTCTGGACGTTGGCGGTGACGGCGCGAATCTTGGTCATGGCTTCGACGAACTGGCGCAGTTCCGCATCGCTGACGCCGGCCGCGACCGATCCGGGAGCAGGCTTCGGCGCCTTCATGGCGTTGATGCGGGCGTTGATCACCGGGCTTTCGGCGGCGGCGTTGGAGATGGCGTTGAAGCGCACGACCTCAAGGCCGGACTCCTGAACCGCAGCCGCCATTTCGGCCTGTTGTTCGGGCGTCGGCTGGGCGCCGTTCAGGGTGTCGCTGACCGCGCGGACGCGGGTGATGGCGACATCGTACTTGCGCAATTCTTCGTCGGTGAAGTCGGCTGCGCCCGGGGCAGGCGCCGCGGTCGGGGCGGTCTGGCCCGAGGCTTCATAAGGGGTTTGGGCGTGTGCGCCGGCGGCGGTCAGCAGAGCGACGGCGGAAGCAAAAAGAGCGAGGCGGGGCGCGCGCATGGTGCGTGGTCCTTTCGATCTGGCGTCCACTTATGCCGTGCAAGGACGGCGACGACGCAATCACGTCATCGCTCCCCGATGGCTGTGGCGCCTGCAAGGATAAAGGAGCGGGGAGCCCGCTTAATCTAGGCGTTCGCGGCGTGATCGCCACCCCGGCGGGCTGGAGAGCCGATCAAGGATACGTTAGACGGGCGTGATCTCACTGAGGTTTGTCCGTCATGAAACGTCTCGTCATCGCCGCCCTGGCCCTCGTCGCCGTCGCCACCCCCGCCGTGGTCGACGCCTGGGGCAACACCGGCCACCGGCTGATCGGGATCGCCGCAATGCGCGCCCTGCCGGCCGACATGCCGGGCTTTCTGAAGACGCCCGGCGCCATCGCCGACGTCGGCGAGCTGGCGCGCGAACCCGACCGCTGGAAGGGCGCGGGCCAGCCCCACGACCGCGAACGCGACACCGCCCATTTCATCGACCTGGACGACGCCGGCCATGTCTTCGACCCGCGCGGCATGCCCCTGGCCGAACTGCCCCGTCTGAAGTCGGAATACGACGCCGCCCTGACCAGGGCCGGTCTGGACGTCGATGACGCCGGCTATCTGCCCTACGCCATGATCGACGCCTGGCAGAATCTGGGCCGCGATTTCGCCTACTGGCGCGTGCTGAACGCCGCCGAAAGACGTGAGACCAATATGGAGCGCCAGGCCTGGTACCGGGCCGACCGCCTGCGCCGCGAGGCCCTGATCCTGCGCGACATCGGGGTCATGGGCCACTATGTCGGCGACGGGTCGCAACCCCATCACACGACGATCCACTACAATGGCTGGGGCGAGTTCCCGAACCCCGAAGGCTTCACCAATTCGCGCCAGACCCATGCCTTGTTCGAAGGCGCCTTCACCAACCGCGTCGCCCGCCTGGACGCGGTCGAGGCCGCCATGCCGGCCGCCGATCTGGACGGTTTCGACGTCAAGGCGCGCACCGTCTCCTATCTGACCGCCACCCTGGGCACGGTCATCCCCTTCTACCGGCTGGAGAAAGCCGGGGCTTTCCGCGACAGCGATCCGCGCGGCGCCGCCTTCGTCAATGAGCGTCTGGCGGCCGGCGCCGCCGAACTGCGCGACTTCATCGCCACCGCCTGGACCGCCTCGGGCAGCGCCTCCATCGGCTGGCCCGCCGTCAAGGTCGCCGAGGTCGAGGCCGGAACCGTCGATCCCTGGATCGCCATGGTCGGTGAAGACTGATGTCCGACGCACACCAAGTCCGCCTGGCGCAAGGCGCGACCCTCGAGCGCCAAGGGCGCATCCCCGAGGCCGTGGTCCTCTATCAATCCGTCGTGGCCGAGCGACCGGAACTGGGCGACGTCTGGTACGATCTGGGGCGGCTTCTGAGGCGTATGCGTCGCCTTGACGACGCCCTGACCGCCTATGACCAGGCCCTGGCCCAGGGCGCGCGCGATCCGCAGGAAATCCACCTGAACCGCGCCGTGATCTTCGCAGAGGATCTGAACCGACCAGATGCGGCCGAGACCGAACTAAGGACCGCCCTCGCCATTGCGCCCGCCTATGCGCCCGCCTGGCTCAACCTGGGCAATCTGCATGAGGACGCCGGGCGACGCGACGAGGCGCGGCAGGCCTATGAGTCCGTCCTGGCCATAGATCCCGGCCATGGAACCGCCCTGGCGCGGCTGGCGGTCTTGCAGACGGCGACGACGCCGGACGATCCCCTGATCGGTCGGCTGCGATCCGCCCTGGCCGCCACCCCGGAAGGGCTGGAACAGGCGGACCTGGGTTTCGCCCTGGGACGAATCCTGGATGTGGCGGGCGACTACGACGCCGCCTTCGACGCCTATGTCGCCGCCAACCAGGCGAGCGCGGCCCTGGCTCGGGCCAAGGGCGTCGTCTATGATCCCGCCAAGGCCGAGGCCTTTGTCGATCGTCTGATCGCCGCGACGCCGGCGCCGGTGACTGGGCTGGACGACGACGATCCCTCGGCCGCGCCGATCTTCATCTGCGGCATGTTCCGCTCCGGTTCGACCCTGGTCGAGCGCATCCTGGGCGGACACAGCGGCGTGCGCGCCGGTGGAGAGCTGGACCTGCTGCCGACCCTGGCCGCCAACGTCTTCAATCCCTTCCCCGAGGCCCTGGGCGTGTTTGACGACGCCAGCCGGCGCAAGATCCGCGACGTCTATCTGAACGCCGTGCGCGAGCGCGTGCCCGGCGTCGGCGTCGTCACGGACAAGCGGCCGGACAACATCCTCTACATCGGCCTGGCCAAGACCCTGTTCCCCAAGGCCCGGATCATCCACACCGTGCGCAATCCGATCGACAACGCCTTGTCGGTCTTCTTCCTGCACCTGTCCTACGACATGGCCTATGCGCTGAACCTGGAGCACGCCGCCCATTGGACGGCCCAGGAACGACGGCTGGCGGCGCACTGGAAGTCGGTCTGGCCGGACGACGTGCACGAGGTCGACTATGACGACCTGGTGGCGCGGGGCGAGCCGGCCGTGCGCGATCTGGTGGCGGCCTGCGGCCTGGCGTGGGAGCCGTCGGTGATGGACTTCCATCAGCGCCAGGGGCCGGTCCGCACCGCCAGCGTCTGGCAGGTGCGCGAGCCCCTGTACGCCCGTGCCTCAGGGCGGTGGAAGAACTATGCGCCGCGCCTGGACGATCTGCGCGCCGCTCTGGCCCGTTACGGTCTGGACGAGTAGGGAGGCGGCCATGTCCGCTTCTTCCGAATTCGCCCCCCCCGACCTTACGCCCCCCGCCGTCATCCTCGACAAGTCCCAGATGGCCGAGAATATCGGCGCCGTGGCGCGGGTGATGGCGAACTTCGGCCTGTCGGATCTTCGTCTCGTCACGCCGCGCGACGGCTGGCCCCAGGAACGGGCCTGGGCCACGGCCTCGGGCGCCGACTGGGTGCTGGAAGGGGTGCGGGTGTTCGACAGCGTCGCCGAAGCGGTGGCCGACCTGAACACCGTCTTCGCCACCACCGCGCGCCCGCGCGAGACGCGCCAGCCGGTCCGCACCCCGCGCGAGGCCGGCCGCATCCTGTATGACGACACGGCCTCGGGCCTGAAGACCGGCCTGTTGTTCGGCGGCGAGCGGGCGGGGCTGGAGACGACCGACATCGCCCTGTGCGCCGGCATCGTCACCATTCCCATCGACCCGAAACACCATTCGCTGAACCTGGCCCAGGCGGTGGCGATCAACGCCTATGAGTGGCGGACCCTGATCCTGGACGCCCCGCCGCCGCGCTTCCGCGACAGTGAGCCGCCGGCGTCGAACGACCTGCTGGTCGGCATGTACGAACATCTGGAGGCGGAGCTGGAGCTCGGCGGCTTCTTCTATCCTCCCGAGAAGAAGCGTTCGATGAGCCAGAACCTGCGGGTCATGCTGGGCCGCGCCGCCTTTTCCGAACAGGAGGTCGCCACCATGCGCGGCGCCATCCACGCCCTGGCCAAGGGACGGGGGCGTGTGCTGGCCAAGCTGGCGGCCGAGCGGGCGGCGAAGGGGAATACGAGCGAATAAGGAGTCGCTCCTTCTCCCCGTCATCCTCGGGTTAAGCCCGAGGATGACGCAAGAGGTCGTCACCCCGCCCCCAGCAGATCCGACCAGCGCCAGCTGCCCTTGCCCAGGGCGATGCGCGCGCCGTCGGCGCCGTCCTCAAGCTTCAGCACGGCCAGGCCTGTCATCCGCTGGGTCCTGCACTCGGCCGGGGCGAAGGCGACCTCCAGGGCGATGGCCTGGCGCACCCCGGCCAGACCCTTGCCGGACTGGTTGCGGCTTTGCAGCCAGTCGCCGTTCCAGACCAGGATGGCCCGGCCCGAGGCGTTCATCTCCTCGCTGGCGGCGATGACGGCGCGGCGCACGGCGGCGTCGTCACGCACGGCGTCCTGAACCCAGCGGACCATGTCGCAAGTCCCGCCGCCCGAGCCTGATCCGGCGCCGGATCCGCCCGTCCCGCCGGCTCCGCCCACGCCGTTTCCAGCGCCGCCGCCCGGACCCGATCCAACCGTGGCGGCGCCGGCCAACTGAGCCGCGCCCAGCAGGGGCAGGGGCGGTCCCGGCGGCGCGGGGGCGGCGGGCAGGGGCTCGACATCCGGCGGCGGCTTGGCGACGACTTTTCGGGGACGCGCTGCGGCCACGGCGGGCGGTCGAAGCTGGGGCGCGGGTTTGGGCGGCGCCGGGGTCTGAGCCGCTGCGGCCGGCGCGTCGGGCGTCGGCGCCGGATCGGGCGCGGGGATGGGGGTGGGCGGAGGCGGCGGCTCGACCAATTCGACCATCACCGGCGCCGCTTCATGGGGCGTCGCGAGCGGTTCCGGCCGCGCGGCTGTCATGACCAGCACCAGGGCCGCATGGCCAGCGACGACGCAGGCGGTCGCCAGGGGCCAGCGCCGGGTCCGGTCGGGCCGCGCGGCGCTCAATCGCCGATCCGTGATGTGTCGAAGATGATCGGTCGCATGGTCATCCGTCACCAATCCCTGTAAAAAATCACGACGCCCTGTTGAAAACATTCGGTCGCGGCAGGAAGGTGGCGTGGTTGCGAATACAACCGCCCGCTGTTCAAGATCAGCGATAGATCAGTTCATCCGCCACAGGGCGTAGCCTGTTGGCGGGCTAACGTGCCAGCTCGCGATCCGGTTCCGATCTGACGCAATAATCATGCGAATTCGTTACGGATTATATGGCTAAGCTGACATTTTCCGGCCCAAAGCACGTCATTACTCCGCCTTGTCGCCTACGCCATTTTCATCTGGCGCATGAACTGGGTGTGGCGCCCCCGGCAAGAAGGAGACAGAACTTGAGCAGATCGAAACTCAGGACGGCGGTCGTCGGCGGCGCCCTCATCGCCCTCGGCTTTGCGGCCAGCGGCTGCGCCAGCCATCGTTTCGTGCGTGATCAGGTCGAGGTGGTGGACACCCGCGTCACCGGGGTCGAAGGCACTGCGGGCCAGGCCCTGCAACGCGCCAACGACGCCCACAAACTGGCCGAGGGCAAGTTCCTCTATCAGGTCGTCCTGTCGGACGATTCCGTGAAGTTCCCGACCGACGCCTCGGCCCTGTCGCCTGAGGCCGAGCAGCGCCTGGCCCAGTTCGTCCAACGCCTGCGCGACGAGAACAAGAACGTCTATCTGGAAATCCAGGGCTATACCGACGCCACCGGCCCGGTCGAACACAACAACCAGCTGGGCGAGCAGCGCGCCGAGGCCGTGCGTCGCTTCCTGAACCGCCAGGGCGTCGCCTTGAACCGGATGTCGACCATCTCCTACGGTCCGGAAGAGCCGGTCGCCTCCAACGACACCCCCGAGGGCCGGTCGCAGAACCGCCGCGTGACCATCGTGGTCCTCGCCTAAGCGCTTTCAGCCCTCAAGGCCTGAACGGCGGCCGCATCGCAGCGGCCGCCGTTTTCGCATCTACAGGGCGTCGAAGAAGGCGGGCAGGACTTGCGTCGCGGGGCCATAGACGCCTTCGTCGAACAGGTGCACCCCTTGCGTCGGCGCCAGGTTGATCTCGACCGTCCGCGCCCCCGCGTATCGCGCCGACTGCACGAACCCCGCCGCCGGATAGACCGCGCCCGAGGTGCCGATGGAGACGAACAGGTCACAGGTCTCCAGCGCCGTCTCGATCCGCTCCATGGCTAACGGCATCTCCCCGAACCAGACGACGTGCGGCCGCATCCGCCCCTGCGGATGATGCGGCGAGGCTTCGTCGGCCGCCATGTCGCCGGCCCAGTCCATCACCACCCCCGACCGGGTGCAGCGGGCCTTCAGCAGTTCGCCGTGCATATGGATCAGTTCGAACCCGGCGCCCGGCGGGGCCTCGGCGTGCGCCCGGTCGTGCAGATCATCCACGTTCTGCGTCACCAGCAGGAAATCCCCCTCCCACCGCGCCGCCAGCTCGGCCAGGGCGCGATGGGCGGCGTTCGGCTGAACCTGCGCCAACTGCCGCCGCCGCTGGTTATAGAAGTCCTGCACCAGGGCGGGATCCGCCGCATAGCCCTCCGGCGTCGCCACAGCCTCGACCCTGTGGCCGCACCACAGACCATCCTCGGCTCGAAATGTGGGCACGCCGCTTTCGGCCGATATGCCGGCGCCGGTCAGGACGACGAGGTTCATGATGCGATTGTTTGCCTGACCTGCGGCTCGGTCAGCAAGCGCCAAAATTCGCCAGAAAGGCGGCGTAGTCGGGCCGGCCAAGAATCCATCGGCGCGCGATGTTGTTCCAGCCGTTCCGGGTCCTCTGTCGGCGCAGGGACCCCCGCAGCTGGATCAGACGATCGTTGCGCGTGGACGATGCAGGCCCGTGATGTGTCAAGCCGCCAGGCTGGCGCGCAGATGGTCGATCATCAGCCGCACCTTGGGGGGGACATGGCGGCGGTGCGGATGGACGGCCCAGACGCCTTCATCGGGCGGACGGTGCTCGGTCAGCAGGGCGGTCAGGACGCCGGCGCGTAGCGGCTCGGTGACATAGAAGTCCGGCAGTTGGCACAGGCCCAGCCCCTGGATCGCAGCATCCAGCACGGCGGCGCCCGAGTTGCAGCGCCATCGGCCCTGGGGACGGAAACTGGTTTCGCGCCCCGCCTCGCTGAAGCGCCAGTGTTCCGATGATCCGGTCAGCAGATCGTGGGCCGGCAGTTCGGACAGGTCCCGCGGCGCGCCCCGCCGGGCCAGATAGGCAGGCGCGGCGCACAGGATCAGTCGCCGTGACGCCAGTCGTCGGGCGATCAGTCGCGAGTCCGTCAGATGCCCGAACCGGATCGCCAGATCATAGCCGTCGCCGACAAGGTCGCGCAGCCGATTATCCAGGTCCAGCTCGATCGACAGCTCGGCATGATCGCGGGCGAAGCGGTTGACCGCCGGGGCCACGAAGCGCTCGCCATAGGAGACCGAACAGGTCATCCGCAGCAGGCCGCGCGGGGCGCTGTCATCCGGCTGAACGGCCGCCAGGGCCTCGTCCCTTTCGTCGATCAGCCGGCGACAACGCGCCAGGAAATCGCGGCCTGCATCAGTCAGTTCGACCCGGCGGGTCGTGCGGTTCAGCAGCCGGGTCTGCAGTCGGTCCTCCAATCGCGCGATCTCTCGGCTGACCGCAGAGGTGGAAAGGCCCAGCCGCTTCGCCGCCGTCGAGAAACTGGCCTGTTCAGCCACCGCCGTGAATTCGTCGATCCCGTCCCAACGACTGCTCATACGGAAGGTCCAACACGATTGTCCCTGCCTGGCAATAATGTTTTGCGTTTATCGCCGTTTCATCGATGCCGGGAGCGGCCTAGAACAGGATCACATCATCCAGCCTGTTCCTCATGTAGCAAGCCGCGCGCGGCGAGCGGTAGGGACGTCCGAAGGACCAAAATTATGAAAACCCGCGCCGCCGTCGCCTTTGAGGCCAAACGTCCGCTCGAGATCGTCGAGGTCGATCTGGAGGGGCCGCGCGCCGGCGAGGTGCTGATCGAGATCAAGGCCACCGGCATCTGCCACACCGACGCCTATACGCTGGACGGCCTGGACTCCGAGGGCATCTTCCCCAGCATTCTTGGCCACGAGGGCGCGGGCGTGGTGGTCGAGGTGGGGCCGGGCGTGACCTCGGTCGCCGTCGGCGACCACGTGATCCCACTGTACACGCCCGAGTGCCGCCAGTGTAAGTCGTGCCTGTCGCGCAAGACCAACCTGTGCACCTCGATCCGCGCCACCCAGGGCAAGGGGCTGATGCCCGACGGCACGTCGCGCTTCAGCTACAAGGGCCAGGCCATCGCCCACTACATGGGCTGCTCGACCTTCTCGAACTTCACCGTCCTGCCCGAGATCGCGGTGGCGAAGATCCGCAAGGACGCGCCGTTCGACAAGGCCTGCTACGTCGGCTGCGGCGTGACCACCGGCGTCGGGGCCGTGGTCAACACGGCCAAGGTCGAGCCAGGCGCCAACGCCGTGGTCTTCGGCCTGGGCGGCATCGGCCTGAACGTCATCCAGGGGCTGAAGATGGTCGGGGCCGACATGATCGTCGGCGTCGATCTGAACCCCGACAAGGAAGAGTGGGGCCGTCGCTTCGGCATGACCCATTTCGTCAATCCGAAGGACGTGCCGGACGTGGTGGCCCATCTGGTCGAACTGACCGGCGGCGGCGCCGACTACACCTTCGACTGCACCGGCAACACGGTGGTCATGCGCCAGGCGCTTGAGGCCTGTCACCGCGGCTGGGGCGAGAGTATCGTCATCGGCGTGGCCGAGGCGGGCAAGGAGATCGCCACCCGCCCGTTCCAGCTGGTCACGGGCCGGGTGTGGCGCGGCTCGGCCTTCGGCGGCGCGCGCGGCCGCACCGACACGCCGAAGATCGTCGACTGGTACATGGACGGCAAGATCGAGATCGACCCGATGATCACTCACACCTTCCCGCTGGAAGAGATCAACAAAGCCTTCGACCTGATGCACGCCGGAGAGAGCATCCGGTCTGTGGTGGTCTTCTAGTTCAAGGGAGAGAGACGCATGTTCACCCACGTCACCGTCGGCGCCAACGATATCGAGGCGTCGCGCCGCTTCTATGACGCCGCTCTCGGCGCTCTCGGCATCGACTCCGCTCAGGGGCCGGATCCCAAGGGCCGCTACTGGTGGCGCACGGCGCACGGCGCCTTCGCCGTGGGCAAGCCGATCGACGGCGAGCCGGCCTGTCACGCCAACGGCGGCACCATCGGTTTTGCGGCCAAGGACACGGCCATGGTCGACGCCTTCCACGCGGCAGGCGTCGAGGCCGGCGGAGCCACGATCGAAGATCCGCCCGGCCTGCGCCAGGGCGCGTTCGGGAAACTGTATCTCGCCTATCTGCGCGATCCCTCGGGCAACAAGATCTGCGCCATGCACCGGGTCGTCGACTGATGCAGACCACCAAGACCCACATCGTCCACGGCGGAACCCTGCGCTATCTGAAGCACGACAGCGCCGTGACCGGCACGCCGATGACCCTGTCGGTCTTCACGCCGGGCGGGCAGGGGCCGTTCCCGGTGCTGATCTGGCTGTCGGGCCTGACCTGCACCGAGGACAATTTCACCACCAAGGCCGGCGCCTACCGCGCCGCCGCCGAGCACGGCGTCATCATCGTCGCGCCCGACACCTCGCCGCGCGGCGAGGGTGTGGCCGATGATCCGGCCTATGACCTGGGCCAGGGCGCGGGCTTCTATGTCGATGCAACCCAGACGCCCTGGGCTCCGCACTTCCGCATGGAGTCCTATGTCACGGACGAACTGATCTCCCTGATCGACGCCGAATTCCCCACTACAGGCGCCCGGTCGATCTCGGGCCATTCCATGGGCGGCCACGGCGCCCTGACCCTGGCGCTGCGCCATCCCGACCTGTTCCGCTCGGTCTCGGCCTTCGCCCCCATCTGCTCGCCGACCCGCTGCCCCTGGGGCGAAAAGGCTTTCACCGCCTATCTGGGCGAGGACCGGGCCGAATGGGACCGCCACGACGCCGCCAGACTGATCGAGGCCGGCGCCGCCAAGTCTGTCTACGACGACATCCTGATCGACCAGGGCGACGCCGACAGCTTCCTGACCGACCAGCTCAAGCCCGAACTGCTCCAGGCCGCCGCCGACGCCGCCGGTCAGAAGGTCACCATCCGGCTGCAGCCCGGCTACGATCACTCCTACTTCTTCATGACCAGCTTCATCGCCGACCACATCGCCTTCCACGCTGAACGGCTGAAGGCCTGAGGATGATGCGCCTCGGCTCGGTCCTGATGCTGGGGCTGCTCGTGGCCTTAAACGCCTCTTTGGCCGCAGCGCAGGAACAGGCGGGCGATCTCGACTGGCGTCCGCAGGTCGCCGTTCCAGCCTATACGGCTGATGGACCCCCTGATCCGTGTCGATCAGGGGCATGGAAGCCTTCAGACTATCGACGGCCGATATGCCGGGTTTGCCGCCCTCATGCGGGCCGACGGCTATCGGGTTGACGCGGGGCGCGGGCGACTGGATGCGCCGGGCGCGCTGGATGGGGTCGCGGTGCTGGTGATCGCCAACGCCGCCAGCTCCGAGAACGGCTCTCGCGTTTCGGCCTTTGACGAGGCCGAGATCGAGGCCCTGGCGCGGTGGGTCGCACTTGGCGGTTCCCTGCTGCTTGCCGTCGATCACGCGCCGCATGGAACGGCGGCCGAAGCGCTGGGCGCTCGGTTCGGCGTGACGATGGGCAAGGGTTACGCCTTTCAATCTGTTCGCAACGACGTGACGGCCAATCTGGTCTTTCCGCGACAGGCGCTGGGGGATCACCCGATTATCGCCGGTCGTGGGGGCGGCGAGGGCGTGCAGATCGTCAACACCTTCACCGGCCAGTCCCTCAAGGGGCCCGACGGATCGACCGTGTTGCTGGCGATGAGCGACAACGCGTTCGAAGCGCCGGATCTCGCCACCCTTCAGGCGATTCGGCAGCGCCTGCGCGCGGGCGAGGATGTGGATGTCGTGACGGCGGAGCTGGCGCGGCCCGCCCTGCCGGCCCAGGGGCTTGCCTTCCCGTTCGGCGCGGGCAGGGTCGTGGTGCTGGGTGAAGCCGGCATGCTGACCGCGCAGATCGTGCGTTTCCCTGACCAGCCGGACCGCGCACCCTATCGCTTTGGCCTGAACACCGACGGCCATGACGACCGGCAGTTCGCACTGAACCTGATGCACTGGCTGTCGCGTCTCATCCCCTGATGCTAGAGGGGCGCGATGAGCGCCACCGATCCCTATGAGCCGATGTTTTCCGCCCTGTGCCGCGAGGTGGGCTTCTGTCTGCATGAGAAGGGACAAAAGCGCGTGATCGCCGCACTGCCGAACGGGCTGGACGCCGCCGTCCGCGCCGTCTTCGCCGCCGAGGGCGTGGACGAGCCCAATGCGCCGGGCGACGTCAAGCGCGCCGTGCGCGAATGCCTGAAGGCGAACTTGCCCGTCGGCTGACTTTATCCCTTACGGCGTCGGCACGATCTCGGTCGTTGTTCCTGACGGCGTCGTGACGGTGCGGGTGGTGACGGGCTCCTTGCCTGTTTCCTCTACGGTCGTGGTCGTGGTCGTTGAGGACCGAACGGTATGAGTGATCGTGCAGGTCTTGCCGCCATAGTTGTCGACGCCGACTGCGGGTTCCTGGGTGCAGGTCGGCGTCTGGTTGGCCAGATCGGTCGCGGCCTGATCCAGCGCCCGCAAACTGGTGCAACCGCTTCCGGAAACGGCCAGCGCCGTCAGGGCGATGAATCCGATGCGCGACATGACAGCCTCCGATTGACGTATGGACAATCGTTCGTCTTGTCAGGCAATGCAAATGGCCAAGCTGAACAAAAACTGGATTAATTCGCTTGGGTCAGACGCCACAGCCCCTAAATGGGGTTCAGAACAACCGTCTTCAGGAGACAGACATGGCCTTCACCCTGCCCCCGCTGCCCTACGCCTATGACGCGCTGGAGCCGGCCATCGACAAGGAGACGATGACCTTCCACCACGACAAGCACCACCAGACCTATGTCGACAACCTGAACAAGGCCATCGATGCGGCTGCGGATCTGCAGGGCAAGTCGCTGGAAGAAATCTTCACCAGCGTCTCGACCGCCCCCAAGGCCGTGCGCAACAACGGCGGCGGTCACTGGAACCACAGCCTGTTCTGGGAACTGCTGGCCCCCGCCGATCAGACCGGCGAACCCTCGGCCGAGCTGAAGGCCGCCATCGACAGCGACCTGGGCGGCATGGACAAGTTCAAGGAAGACTTCAACGCCGCCGGCGCCGCCCAGTTCGGCTCGGGCTGGGCCTGGCTGATCGTCCAGAACGGCAAGCTGAAGATCACCTCCACGCCGAACCAGGACAATCCGCTGATGGATGTCGTGGAAGAGCGCGGCGAGGTCGTCCTGGGCGCCGACGTCTGGGAACACGCCTATTATCTGAAATACCAGAACCGCCGCGTCGACTACCTGAAGTCCTTCTGGTCGGTGGTGAACTGGAACAAGGTCAACGAACTGTACGCCGCCGCCGTCTAGGCCTGGCCTAAGCGACAAGACGACGCCCGCCGGAACCTCCGGCGGGCGTTTTCGATTCAGCCTGCACACAGGAGTGAAACGATGCGGATTCTTATGGCGACGGCGGCCGTGACGGCCCTGACCCTGGCGGCCTGCTCCCCGGCGGCGAACGATCAGAAATCCGGCGAGCCTGCGCCGCCGAACCCGACCCAGACAGTCGCCGCCCCGGCGGAGAAGCCTGTCTATCGGTTCAAGATCGGCGCCCTGGACGCTATCGCCCTGTTCGACGGCCAGAACCCCGTGCCGAACGACAACAAGGTCTTCGGCGTGGGCCTGACGCCCCAGGCGGTCGCCGCCCCCCTGACCGCCGCCGGACAACCGGCCGATCCCATCATGCTGGAGATTCATCCGCTGCTGGTGCGGAACGGCGACCGGACCATGTTGTTCGACGCCGGTCTGGGCGCGGGCAAGGGTCAGTTGATGCAGAGCCTGCAGACCGCCGGCGTCGATCCGGCCAACATCACCGACGTGATGATCTCGCACGGCCACCCCGACCATGTGGGCGGTCTGGTCGCCGACGGCGCCCCGGCCTTCCCCAACGCCGCGATCCGGATGTCGGAGGCCGAATGGGCGTCGATCCGCGCCAATCCGGAAATGGCGGACCTGGTCCGCGTGATCACGCCCAAGGTCCAGGCCTTCCGTCCAGATGAAGAGGTCGCGCCCGGCGTGGAGGCCCAGGACACGGCCGGTCATACGCCGGGCCATGTCGCCTATCTGATCACCGACGGCCAGAACCAGCTGTTGTACACGGGCGACCTGATGCACCACTGGGTCCTGTCGGTCGAACATCCGGACTGGACCGTCGGCTATGACGACGATGCGACGGCGGGCAAGAAGGCGCGTCTGGATGAAATCACGGCCCTGCGGGCGTCGGGCGCACACATCTACGCCTATCACTTCCCCTTCCCTGGCCTGGGGAAGATCCAGACCCGGGAGGGCCGGGCGACGTTCATCAGCGAGGCGCAGCCGGCCGCCTGATCGTGGCCTGGCGTCGCGGGCTCAGCTCAGCGACGCCAGGCGCGCGCGTTCCGTCATGCGTTCGGCATGGTGCTGCCGCAGGGTGCGTCGCTGACGCAGCAACTCGTGGATCCCGTCGGCGAGATCCAGCAACTGGCTGTCGGACAGCGGTTCGACCAGGTCGATCAGCTTGTGCTTCAGCCTGTCAAAGGCCTCGTCGGTCAGGCCGGTCGTCGTCGAATGCGCCATTTCGCCCTCCGCGAGGGGATCAGGAGATGTGCCTCCGACGACAAAAAGATCGGCCGAGGTCGTGGGGTTCCTGTCCATCGTGCTTAACGCTCACCACGGCTTGACTCCGGGGACCTGTGTGGCGATAAGCGCCGCCTTCCACGTTTCCGGTTCGCCGGAAGCGGGATTGATGACGGAAGATGCGTGGACCGCCGTTGAGATCGCATTCCCAATCGAGGGGATGCCGGGCCGTATCGTCGAAAAGAGAATAGAATGTCCAAGCGCCACAGCGCCAAATACAAGATCGACCGGGCCATGGGTGAGAACCTGTGGGGCCGCGCCAAGTCGCCGGTCAACAAGCGTTCTTACGGTCCCGGTCAGCACGGTCAGCGTCGCAAGTCGAAGGTTTCGGACTTCGGTCTGCAACTGAAGGCCAAGCAGAAGCTGAAGGGCTACTACGGCAACATCACCGAGAAGCAGTTCGCCAAGACCTATGACGAGGCGGCTCGCCGCAAGGGCAACACCTCGGAAAACCTGATCGGCCTGCTGGAATCGCGTCTGGACGCCATCGTCTACCGCGCCAAGTTCGTCCCCACCGTCTGGGCCGCCCGCCAGTTCGTCAGCCACGGCCACGTCCTGGTCAACGGCAAGAAGGTCGACATCTCTTCCTACCGCGTGAAGCCGGAAGACGTCGTCACGGTGAAGGAAAAGTCGCGCAACATGGCGCTGGTCATCGAAGCCCAGCAGTCGTCGGAACGTGACGTGCCGGATTATCTGGAACTGTCCGACCGTTCGTTCTCGGTCCGTTACGTCCGCGTGCCGGAACTGACGGACGTGCCGTATCCGGTGAAGATGGAACCGAACCTGGTCGTCGAATACTACGCTTCGTAATCGAAGCCTTCTCTGGCGCGGCGATCGTCCCTCGGGCGACCTGAGCGGCAGCAGAAAATTGAGTTGGAAGGGCCCCGGATCCGTCCGGGGCCCTTCGTTTATCGGCCTGTTCCCTTCCGGGGCGAACAGGCGCATTCTCGGGCTGTTCAGGGTTCGACGGAGCAGGGGAGGCCGCCTAAGCGATGCGCGCCGTCTTCAAATCTATGGCGTTTATCGCCGCTGTGTCGGGCGTATCCGCCTGCGCGGGGGTGGATGCGCCCAGTGTTTCGACCGTGGGCATGCCCGGCGCGCTTGAACCGATCCACGCCGCCGCCTTCACCAAGGACGCGGCCGTCTTCTGGGTCAGTTCCAACGGCTGCACCCGCAAGGAAGACCTGATCCCCATCGTCAGCATCAAGGGCGCCGATGCGGTCATCACCCTGCGCCGCCTCGATGAGGACACCTGCAAGGAGCCCCTGGTCGACGGGGTCGAGCTGAAGTGGTCGTTCGAGGAGCTGGGCCTGGCGCCCGGCTCGCCCGTCAGCGTCAACAACCCCTATCAGCTGCCCCAGACCTGAGCCGCGCTTACCGGCCGTAACCCGGCCAGTGCGCCTTGCCCGCCCGCTCGTACTGGGGCGGCAGACCCTCGCCCTGGCCCAGGGCCACGGCGGCGTGGTGGGGCCAGTTGGGGTCGTCCAGAGCCGCGCGGGCGATGGCGATGATGTCGGCCTGGCCCGAGGCGACGATGTCCTCGGCCTGTTGCGGATCGAAGATCATGCCCACCGCCATGACGGCGGCGTCCGGCACGGCCTGTTTGACCGCCTCGGCGAAGCGGACCTGATAGCCGGGCTCGGCGCCCGGAATGTCGGCGCGGGCGACATTGCCGCCCGAGGTCAGGTGCAGATAGCCGTAGCCCATCTCATGCAGGGCGCGACCGAAGGCGATCACCTCGTCCAGGGCCACGCCGCCCTCGACCCAGTCGGACCCGTTGAAACGCACGCCCAGGGCCTTGGTCCTGGGCCAGGCCTCGCGCAGAGCCTGGGCCACCCGTAGCGGAAAGCGCATCCGCGCCTCGGCTGAACCGCCGTACTGGTCCGCGCGGTGGTTCGACAGGGGCGACAGGAATTCGGTGAGCAGATAGCCGTGGGCGGCGTGCAGTTCGACCAGGTCGAACCCGGCGCGGTCGGCGCGGCGAGCCGCGTCCTCAAAGGCGGCGACCACCCGGTCCATGTCGGCCTCGGTCATTTCGGCGGGAGTGTGCCAGTCGTCGCGGAAGGGCAGGGCCGAGGGGCCGTAGGTATGCCAGGCGCCCTCGTCCGGGCCCAGGGCGCGACCGCCCTTCCACGGCGCCGAGGTCGAGGCCTTGCGGCCGGCGTGGCCCAGCTGAACCCCGATGGGGGTGTGGGAATAGGTTCGGATGCCGCGCAGGATCTCGGCGAAGGCGGCCTCCTGTTCGTCGTTCCACAGGCCGGTGTCGTCGGGCGTGATCCGGCCGGCGGCCTCCACCCCGGTGGCCTCGATGATGACCAGGCCCGCGCCAGACACCGCCAGACGGCCGATATGCTGGACGTGCCAGGGCTGGGGCACGCCGTCGATCGCGGAATACTGACACATCGGCGCGATGACGATGCGGTTCTTCAGCGTCAGGGGGCCGATGCTGCGCGGCGAAAAGAGCTGGCTCATGGGGGCGTCCGGGGAGGGGAGAGGGACGGTAGCTATGCCGGTTGCAGTCGCGATCAAGGCCCGACCTTTCCGATTGTTCACCTGGCTTGCCGAAAATTCACGTGCCTGGCGCGTCGACGCGCGCCACAAAAGCGTCAAGCTCATTAGGGGATCACACCAATGCTTCGTCTCGCTCTCGCCATCGCCATCGCCGCCCCGCTGCTGTCGGGCTGCATCATCGTCTCGACCGAAAAGCCGACCACGCGGGTCATCACCGCCCCGGCGTCGGACCAATGATGCGCGGCCTGCTGAAGGGTCTGGCGGTCGCAGCGTGCGTCGCGCCGCTGCTGTCGGCCTGCGTCATCTATGACAGCGATGCGGGCGAGAACGTCTCGGTCAACGTGACCCGCAACGACGCCCCGCCGGCCGAAGCCATTCGCGAGGCGCGCTTTGCAGACGGCGCCCTGGTCGTCCGGGTCGATTCCAACGGCTGCACCCAGGCTTCGGACTTCGAAGTGTCCGTGGCCGAGAATTCGCCGACCGAGATCACCCTGCGTCGCACCAAGCCGGACCTGTGCAAGGCCCTGCTGCCCGACGGCGTGGAACTGCGCTGGACCTACGCCGACCTGGGCCTGGAGCCCGGCGCGCCGGCGCGGATCCTCAATCCGCTGAAGTAGTCTCGAACACCTTCAGCATCGACGACGGTATGCGCTGCGGCCTCAGGGTCGCAGCGTCCACCAGACACCATTCCGAGACGCCCTGGGCGCAGACCCGGCCCTCGGCGTCCTCGATGCGGACATAGCGGTTGAAGCGTGGTCCCTGCGGGTCGCCCACCCAGGTCCGGGCCACAATCCCGGTCGCGCCGGGCGCGATGGCGCGCAGATAGTCGATCTCGTGCCGCAGGGCGACCCAGGAGCATCGCGCCCGGGTCTCCGCGTCGAAGCGGGCGTTCCAATGGGCCGTGCCGACGTCCTGAAGCCAGCCGACATAGACGACATTGTTGACGTGGCCGTTGGCGTCGATGTGTTCGGGGCGGACCTCCAGCGGCACGACGAAGACCTCGCGATCCTCGCGCGGCGTCAGGACCGGGCGAGCCATCAGGCTTCGCCGAGCGGCACGCCCTTCTCGGCCATCAGGGCCTGAAGTTCGCCGGCCTGGAACATTTCGCGGATGATGTCCGACCCGCCGACGAATTCGCCCTTCACATACAACTGGGGAATGGTGGGCCAGTCGGTGAAGCTCTTGACGCCCTCGCGCAGGGCTTCGTCCTGCAGCACGTCGACGCCGACGAAGGAGGCCCCGACATGGTCCAGGATCTGGACGGCCAGCGAGGAGAAGCCGCAGCGGGGCTGGTCCGGCGTGCCCTTCATGAACAGCACGACGTCATGCTGGGCGACAGTGTCGCCGATGAAGGCGTGGACGGGATCGGCGGCAGGAACGGTGTCGGTCACGGGAGAGGCCTTTCGTGAAGGTCGTCAGCTAGGGAGAGGCGACGGCCGGGTCAAGGCGTGGTCGCGTCTATGCTTCGAGATCAGGCCGCAGCCGAGGCCGTGACCCGGCCCATTTCGATCTGGGCCGCCAGGCCCGGGGGCAGGTCGCGTTCCGGCGTCGAGGCCAGCATGCTCAGCCGTTCCACGTCATTGGCGCGTATGATGACGCTGGAGATGGTCGGATCGGTCAGGACATAGCTGAGGCAGATCGCCTCGGCCGGCCAGTTGGGCGTGCGATACAGGAAGCCGAAGGCGTCGCTTTGCCGCGATTGGGGCGGGCGTTTGGGCGCGCCGCCCAGGCCGAAGAAGCCCTTTTTCGCAACAGGCTCGGTTCCACGCGGTTTGGCGCGGCGGTCCGTGAAATAGTCGTAGGCGAAGACCGACATGTCCTGTTCGCGGGCGGCGCGGACACGATTGCGCAGCCTCCAGTCGGCGTTGATGTCGAACGGGGTCACCAGGGCGTCGAAGGCGCCGGTGGAGACATAGGTGTCCATGACCTCGCCGCCGCCCGCCACGCCCAGCAGCTTGATGCGCCCGGTGGCGCGCAGGGCCTTGAGCGCGTTCAGCGACGACTGCGGCAGTTCGTGCTCGCCCGGCTCGTGCAGCACCGCGACATCGATCCAGCCCAGGCCCGAGAAATGCAGCACCCGGTCGATGGCGCCGGTCATGCCTTCGGCCGAGAAATCGCGCGCCGCCTCGCGGCCTGCGCCGACGCCCAGGGTCAGGCTGACACAGACCAGCTTGCGATCCACATGGGCCAGGGCTTCGCCCAGCACCTCGGCCGCAACCGGATCGGCGGTCTCGAGCCGATAGGAATTCACCCCGGCTTCCAGGGCGGAATAAAGCAGGTTCAGCGCGCCCTCACGACCGCGCGCCAGATTGTCCAGCCCGAAGCTGAGGGTCAGGTTGGAAATGGCGGCGCCGGACACGCCGAAGGGGCGATAGCGCATGGAATCAAGCCTCCTTGGGCGGGGCGGCGGTTTCGAGCGCCAGGGCGTGCAGTTCGCCGCCCATCTGTCCCTTTAACGCGGCATAGACCAACTGGTGCTGGCGCACGCGCGGCATGCCGGCGAAGGCGCTGGAGACGATGCGGGCGCGATAGTGGTCGCCGTCTCCGGCCAGGTCGTCGATGGCGATCTCGGCGTCGGGAAAGGCCTCGACCAGATGCTGGCGCAGGGTTTCGACGGACATGGGCATGGGCGGGGCTCTTGGATCGTTCTCCTTCAGCATGCCCGATAAACCTTAATGCCGGGCTACGCCTGTTTCGGCCGTTCAAAGAGCTGAACCGGACCGTCCTTGTAGGTCGTCGTCGCATAGGGGCGGTAGCCGACCCGTTCCGCCAGCCGAACGGAGGCGAGGTTCTCCGGCGCGATCATGCAGACAGTGCGTGCGGCCGGCAGGCGGACGTCCGCCCAGTCCAGAACCGCTTGCACGGCTTCAGAAGCGAAGCCCTGGCCTTGGAAGGCCGGCGAAAGGCCCCAGCCCAGTTCGGGGTCGGTCAGGGGCGGATCGATCAATCGTCGGTGATCCAGTATCGAGACGCTGCCCAGATAGGAGCCGTTGTTCACCAGGCGGACGGTCCAGGCGCCGTAGCCGGCGACGCTCCACTGTCCCAGGTCGCGTAGCAGCCGAAACCAGACCTCCTCGCTCGTCAGGGGCCGACCCGTGATGTGGCGGGTGAATTCTTCGTCGGCCCAAAGCGTGATCAGGGGGCTTAGGTCGTTCACCTCGACCGGTGTCAGAACCAGCCTCTCAGTCTTGAGAATTTCAGCGTTCACATCAGGCCCAGTTGCTTGAAGCTGGCCACCCCGTCGCGGCCGACGACCAGATGGTCGTGAACCTCGACGTTAAGGGCTCGGCCGGCCTGCACAACCTGTTTCGTGATCTCGATGTCGGCGCGGCTGGGGGTGGGGTCGCCGGACGGATGGTTGTGGACCAGGATCAGGGCGCTGGCCGACAGTTCCAAGGCCCGTCGCACCACTTCGCGGGGATAGACGGGGGCGTGATCGACGGTGCCGCGGTTCTGCACCTCGTCCAGGATCAGCTGGTTTTTCTTGTCAAGATACAGCACCCGGAACTGCTCGCGCGGCTCGTGCTGCAGGGCGACTCGCACATAGGCCAGCAGCGCCGTCCACGACGAGATCACCGGCCGTTTCGCCGTCGGCTCGCGCGCGATCCTGCGGGTCACGTCGAAGATCAGCTGCAGGTCCAGCGCGACCGCCCGCGTCGCCTTGCCGGGCACATAGGCCAGGGTCCGCGCCACCTGGTCCTCGACGGCCTCGTGACTGGCGGCGCCTATGCCCTCCAGCCCGCCGAACCGGGCCAGCAGATCCTTGGCCAGCGGCTTGACGTCCTTGTAGGGGATGGAGCGGAACAGCAGCAGTTCCAGCAGCTCATAGTCGGGCAGGGCGCCCAACCCGCCCTTGGCGGCCCGTTCGCGCAGCCGGTCGCGATGGCCGCTGTGACGCGGCTTCGGTTTGGGTTCGGGTGTCAGGTCGTCCAGCATGTCCCCTGCCTCTTCTGCCGCAACCTGTGCGGAAGACGAGGGGGGATCAAGGGTTCAGTT
This sequence comes from Brevundimonas sp. GW821-FHT10E09, assembly GCF_058809375.1. NCBI lineage: Bacteria > Pseudomonadati > Pseudomonadota > Alphaproteobacteria > Caulobacterales > Caulobacteraceae > Brevundimonas > Brevundimonas sp. GW821-FHT10E09. The sequence goes on from NZ_JBXASO010000001.1 coordinate 85,498, forward strand.
GGGGCGGAACAGTCCGGCCGGGCTGACGGTGAAGATTTCCAGCCCGTCTTCCGTCACCCCGATGGTGTGTTCGCACTGGGCCGACAGGGACTTGTCGCGCGTCACGGCGGTCCAGCCGTCGGACAGGACCTTCACGTGCGGCTTGCCCAGGTTCACCATCGGCTCGACGGTGAAGAACATGCCGGCCTTCAGCACGGCGCCCTCGCCCTTGCGGCCGTAGTGCAGGACATTGGGGCTGTCGTGGAAGACCCGGCCGATGCCGTGGCCGCAGAAGTCGCGCACCACGCTCATGCGCTGGGCCTCGACGAATTTCTGGATGGCGAAACCGATGTCGCCGAAGGTGTTGCCCGGCTTGACCTGTTCCAGGCCCAGATCCAGCGACTGATAGGTCACGTCGATCAGCTTCTTGGCGCGGGCGTTGATCTCGCCGACCGCATACATGCGGCTCGAGTCGCCGTGCCAGCCGTCGACGATGACCGTGTGGTCGATGTTGACGATGTCGCCGTCCTTCAGGACCCGGTCGCCGGGAATGCCGTGGCAGACGACGTGGTTGATCGAGGTGCAGACGGTCTTCTCGTAACCCTTGTAGCCCAGGCACGCCGGCAGGCCGCCGTGGTCCAGAGTGAACTCGCGGATCAGGTCGTCGATCGTGCTGGTCAGCACGCCCGGCTGAACATGGGGGGTGATCATGTCCAGCGCCTCAGCGACCAGACGGCCGGCCTTGCGCATCCCCTCGAAGTCCTCCGCCTGGTGAATGCGGATGGCGCTGGTGCGGACCAGGGCGTCGGTTTCGAGATCGGGCGTTTCGTACATGGTTCAATCAGCAGCGGCGGGTATTTTCAGATGACCATCCTATCATGGATACGCAAGGCGATTGTGCGGCGGTCAAGGATTCCTTACCCGACGTCATGGCAGACTGTGTGTTGCACGACACTGTCGCCTGACGGAATGAACCTGCCGCCGCGTAACCTCTCGCCGGTGTGATCGTGTGCGATTTTTCCGACACAGTTTCGCCCGTTTCCCGGCCGAGACCCGCCACGCATGCAACGTTTTCCTGACGAAAGCGCTGCCGTGCACAACCCTCCCCGATACCCACCGCCGCGTCTGATGGCGGGGGCAACACTATAGGAATGGCTTAATGACTCCCAGGAATCTCGCTCGTATGGGCGGCATCGCCCTGACCACCGTCCTGCTGGCCGGCGTCGCCGCGCCTGCCATGGCCGGTTCGTTCTACGTGCAGGAACAATCGACCCGCGGCCAGGGCCGCGCCAACTCGGGCGAAGGCGCCGACAAGGGCGTGCAGTCGCTGTGGTGGAACCCCGCCGCGATCGCCGGAACCCAGCGCCAGGTCTACACCGGCATGCACGGCCTGATCCTGGACTCAGACGTCAATGATCGCGGCTCCAGCCTGACTTACAACGTCCCCACCCCGGCCATCGTCAGCCGGACTGCGCCGGTCAACGGCGATCCGCACGTCCATAACGTGGTCGAAAGCGGCATCATCCCGAACTTCGCCGTCTCCATGCCGATCGGCGAGCGCTTCAACGTCGGCATGGCCGTCCAGGCGCCGTTCAACTTCACCACCAAGTACGAGCCGACCGATTTCGCCCGCTACGACGCGCTGACGTCGGAGCTGCGCTCGGCCAATGTCAGCCTGGTCGCCGCCATGACGGTCACGGACTGGCTGGACATCGGCGCCGGCTTTGACGCCCAGTACGCCAAGGCGACCCTGAGCTCGGCCCTGCCGAACGTGGCCATCCCCGGCGTCTTTGCTCCGACCTATGCCGTCTCGCCCAGCACCGACGGCCGCAACCAGCTTGAAGGAGACGGCTGGGATTACGGCTGGAACGCCGGCGCCCAGATGCATTTCGGCAAGCTGGACCTGGGTCTGTCCTATCGCTCCAAGATCGAGCACGAGCTGGAAGGCACCGTGAACCTCTCGGGCCTGACCGGCGTTCTGGCGGCCGCCAACGTCTCGGCTGACGGCGTCGCCAGCTTCACCACCCCCTGGTACGCCACCGTCTCGGCCCGTTACGCCGTCAATGACCGCCTGACGCTGAACGCCCAGGTCAACCAGATCGGCTGGAGCGAGTTCGACGCCATCCGCGTGACCTATGGAACGTCCGGTTCCTCGACCATCGTTCAGGACTATGACGACGTCACCTCCGGCGCGATCGGCTTCGACTACAAGATCGATCCGACCATGACGGTCCGCGCCGGCCTGGGCTACGACCCGACCCCGACGCCGGACGATCACCGCACCGCCCGTATCCCGGACGGCGACCGGTTCCTCTACACCGCCGGTCTGTCGAAGAGCGTGGGCTCCATGACCTTCGACGGCGCCGTGACCTATATCGACATTGATACGGCCACGATCAACGACACCCGCGACGTGTATGGCAACGGCCTGGTCGTCTCCACCCTGCGCGGCGAGGCCAAGGGCCACGGCGTCGGCTTCTCGATGGGCGCGACCTGGAACTTCTAAGGTCCACAGCCATCGGCTGAAACAAGAACGGCGGCTCCTGCAAAGGAGCCGCCGTTTTTTGTCGTCGATTTCCGGTCCGCCACCCTCGGGGCAAGCCCGAGGGTGGCGAGCGGGGATCAGGCCTTGGCCGCGCCGCCGTAGCCCTTGCCGCCGTTCGACGGACGGCGACGGGGACGGCGCTTCATTTCGCCTTCCGCAGGCTTGGCGTTGTCGTTGATCGAGGGCACGCGCTCACCGGCCAGGGGGTTGTAGGCGCGCTCGGGACGCGGAGCGGCCGGAGTCTCGCCGGGACGGGCGCGGCGCTGGCGATGCGGCTGGCCGCCGCCTTCCGGACGGACGCCGTCGCGGTGCGGCACGCGGCTGCGCCCACGACCACCCCGGCCGCCTTCATTGCGCTCGCCGCCCTCGCGTTCCGGCATGGTCGCCTTCTTGCCGACGCCGGTCGCCATGATGGTGGCGTCCAGCTGGCCCAGGGCCTTGTCGTTGCGGCGGTCGATGGCCGGGATCTTCTGGCGCGTGACCTTCTCGATATCCTTCAGCAGCTTCATCTCGTCGCCGGCGACGAAGCTGATGGCGGTGCCGTCGGCGCCCGCGCGGGCCGTCCGGCCGATGCGGTGCACATAGGCCTCCGGCACATGGGGCAGTTCGAAGTTCACGACGTGCGAGACGCCGTCTACGTCGATGCCGCGCGCGGCGATGTCGGTGGCGACCAGGACGCGCAGCTTGCCCTTCTTGAAGGCGTCCAGCGTGCGTTCACGCTGGGGCTGGGACTTGTTGCCGTGGATGGCGCCGGCCTCGACCCCGCCCGCTTCCAGATAGGCCGCGACCTTGTCGGCGCCGTGCTTGGTCTTGGTGAAGACCAGGCAGCGCGTGTACTCGGGATCGCTGAACATTTCGGTCAGCAGGGCGCGCTTGCGGCCCTGTTCGACGTGGACGACCGACTGGCTGATGCGCTGGACGGTGGTGGATTGCGGCGTGACCTGGACCTTGACCGGGTCCTTCAGCAGCTCGCCCGCCAGCTTGCCGATCTCGGTCGGCATGGTCGCCGAGAAGAACAGGTTCTGGCGCTTGGCCGGGATGCGGCTGACGATCTGGCGGATCGGCTTGATGAAGCCCAGGTCCAGCATCTGGTCGGCTTCGTCCAGGACGAAGATCTCGGTCGAGGACAGGTCCAGGTTCTTCTGCTGGATGTGGTCCAGCAGACGGCCGGGCGCCGCGACCAGGATGTCCAGACCCTGTTGCAGGGCCCGCTCCTGGGCGCCGTATTTCACGCCGCCGAAGATGACCGCGACCCGGAAGCCCAGGTGGGCGCCGTAAGCCTTGAAGCTGTCGCCGATCTGGGTGGCCAGTTCACGCGTGGGCGACAGGACCAGCACGCGCGTCGTGCGCGGCTTGGGGGCGATGCGGTTCTCGGCCAGGCGATGCAGGATCGGCAGGGCGAAGGCGGCGGTCTTGCCGGTGCCCGTCTGGGCGATGCCCAGCAGGTCCTTGCCCTGCATGACGTCGGGGATGGCCTTTTCCTGGATCGGGGTCGGCTTGGTGTAGCCTTCCGACGCCAGCGCCTGAAGAAGGGCCTTGTTCAGGCCCATGGATTCGAATGTGGTGCTCACAGCAGTGTCTTTCGCGTGCGGCAGAGCGCTTTCAGCCATGGCATGACGCCTTAGGGCCGCGCACCGCCAGTCCCGGCCGGGCTTCGGAAGGAAGCCTGCGGGGTGGATCGGGCGCCGCCCCGCGTGTCCGGGCAGCGAATGAACTTGAGGGGCCGGCGGCTTCTACAGACAGGTCCGAGATGGACTTACACGCGCTGGAGACGCCGGAGATCGCGATTGTGCGACGCAGCGCAAATGGAGGTTCGCGGACATAAAGTCAAGCCTCAAGCCCTTCAGCCCGCCAGGGCGGCGGCCACGAGCGTCTTGGCCTCGGCCTGGACCTGGGCCAGGTGATCCGCTCCCAGGAAGGACTCTGCGTAGATCTTGTAGACGTCCTCGGTGCCCGACGGGCGGGCGGCGAACCAGGCGTCGGCGGTCACGACCTTGAGCCCGCCGATGGCCTCGCCATTGCCGGGGGCCTTGGTCAGGATGTCGGTGATCGGCTGACCGGCCAGGGTGGTGGCGGCGACGTCGGCGGAGCTCAAGGCGGCCAGACGCGCCTTCTGCGTCCGATCTGCGGGGGCGTCGATCCGGGCATAGGCGGGAGCGCCGTATTGTTCGGTCAGGCCGGCATAGAGCTGGCTGGCGCTCTGACCCGTGCGGGCCTGGATCTCGGCCGCCAGCAGACACAGCAGCAGGCCGTCCTTGTCTGTGGACCAGGCCGTGCCGTCGCGCCGCAGGAAGGTGGCCCCGGCCGATTCCTCGCCGCCGAAGCCGACGGTTCCGTCCAGAAGGCCGGGCACGAAATGCTTGAACCCGACCGGCACCTCCAGCAGGCGGCGGCCCATGCCGGCGACGACGCGGTCGATCATCGAAGACGAGACCAGGGTCTTGCCCACCGCCACGTCCGGGCCCCAGCCGGGACGGTTGACGAACAGATAGGCGACGGCCGCCGCCAGGAAATGATTGGGGTTCATCAGGCCGCCGTCGGGCGTGACGATGCCGTGGCGGTCCGCGTCGGCGTCGTTGCCGAAGGCCAGATCATAGGCCGATCCGCCCTGCATCATCCGGATCAGATTGGCCATGGCGCTGGGCGACGAACAGTCCATGCGGATCTTGCCGTCGGCGTCCAGCGGCATGAAGGCCCAGCGCGGATCGACGATGTCATTGACCACGGTCAGGTTCAGCCGGTGCCGGTGGGCGATCTCGCCCCAATAGGCCACGGCTGCTCCGCCCAGCGGATCGGCCCCCATGCGGACCCCGGCGTCGCGGATGGCGTCCAGGTCCAGCACGCTGGGCAGGTCGTCGATATAGGCGCCCAGGAAGTCGAACCGGCCGGCCGTGGCGTAGGCCCTGTCGAACGGGACGCGCTTCACCTCGGCCAGGCCGCCCTCAATCAACTGGTTGGCGCGGGCGGCTATGGCGCCCGTGGCGTCGCTGCCGGCCGGACCGCCGGAGGGGGGATTGTATTTTATGCCGCCGTCGCGCGGCGGATTGTGCGACGGGGTGATCAGGATACCGTCTGCCTGACGGCTGTTGTCGCGGTTGTAGGCCAAAATGGCGTGGGAAACGGCCGGGGTCGGGGTGAAGCCGTCGCGGGCGTCGATCAGCACCTCGACGCCATTGCCGACCAGCACCTCCAGCGTCGTGCGCCAAGCCGGTTCGGACAGGCCGTGGGTGTCGCGACCGACGAACAGCGGGCCGTCGATCCCTTGCGCCGCGCGATATTCGGCGACGGCCTGGGCGATGGCCAGGATGTGGCTCTCGGTAAAGGCGCCGTCCAGAGCCGAGCCCCGGTGTCCCGAGGTGCCGAACACCACCCGCTGGGCCGGGTCGGCCATGTCGGGCCGGCCGGATCCATAGGCGCCGATCAGGGCGTCGAGGTCGATCAGGTCTTCCGGAAGGGCCTGGCGGCCGGCGCGAGCGTGCATGGGAATGTATCCGTCGGTCTGTGCGTCGCTGGGGCGCGCGAGGCGGTGTTAGGGGCGCGGGACCAGACCCGCAACCCGCAGAATCCATCACCGAAAACCTTGTTCAGGCGCCGCTGAAGGTGTCGCAGACGGCCGGGTCGCCCGACTGATAGCCGCGTTGCAGCCACTCGACCCGCTGGGCTGCGGAGCCGTGGGTGAAGCTCTCTGGCGAAACGCGCCCGCCGCCCCGGCGTTGCAGGGTGTCGTCGCCGATGGCCTGGGCGGTCTTCATGCCCTCCTCGATGTCGCCGGGCTCCAGGGCGACCTGGCCGTTCGAGACGGCCGAGGCGTTTCTGGCCCAGACGCCGGCGTAGCAATCGGCCTGAAGCTCCAGCGCGACGGAATACTGGTTGGCTTCGGCTTCCCCCTGCGCGCGCTGCTGGGCCTGACGGACCTGGGCCGAGGTTCCGGTCAGGGTCTGGACGTGGTGGCCGAACTCGTGGGCGATGACGTAGGCGCGGGCGAAGTCGGCGCCCGAGGCGCCCAGTTGCGTCTCCATCTCCTGCCAGAAGCCCAGGTCCAGATAGACGGTCCTGTCGGTCGGGCAATAGAAGGGGCCCATGGCCGATTGGCCGAAGCCGCAGCCGGTCGATGTACCCTGTTCATAGATGACCACCTTGGGCGGTTCGTAGCCGTTCAGCTTCTGGGTCCAGACGTCGTTGATATTGCCCCCGACGACATCGACGAACCGACCGGCCTGATCTTCAGGCGTCCCGACCTGACCCTGCTGCTGCTCGGCGCCGACGCCGCCGAACTGGCTGGCCAACTGGGTTGTGGTCGCCGGATCTATGCCGAAGACCAGATAGCCGATGATCGCCAGGACCCCGACGCCGATCCCGCCGCCCGCCAGCGCCCCGCCGCCGAGACCTCGGCGATCCTCGATCCCGCCGCCGCCTGTCCGTCCGCCCTGCCAGCGCATGCCCGTTCCCTCCGCCTGATCCGTCTTGAAGCTAGGCCGGAACGCGGAGGAAAGGGAAGGGATGCGTCAGTTCGGCCGATCCAGCCAGTCGTCGATCTGGGTCACGCCCTGGCGGGTCTGTTGGCGACGAGCGGCGGCGCCTTCGCGCAGGCTGCGCTCCTGGGCGACGTTATACAGGGGGCGGGCGGGGACGGCCGGCGACACGGTCGGTTCGCGCGCGGCCTCGATCTGCATCAGGCGCTGACGGGTTTCGATCTGCTGCTGTCGGGCCAGGGCGGCGTTGGCCTCGGATTGTCGCCGCAGCCGGTCGTTTTCATAGCGATGCTGGTCGGCGATCGCCGCAGGACCGCCGCCGGGATAGGCGCCGTAGGGCGCGGCGTAAGGCGGGACATAGGGCGGGGTTTGCGCCACGGCGCTGGAGGCCATGGCGGCGATCACTATGGAAAGGGTCGCGATCAGTCTCATGTCCTTGAAGATGGGCGGCGACGGCGCGAGAGGCAAGCGCGGCCGCGCCGTGACCTCAGGGCATGGCCCAGACGGAGGATCGCTTGATTTCCAGGTCCTCCAGCTCTCTGGTCGTCGGCACGCTGTATTCGGCCAGGAAATCCAGGCCCGAGCGGGGAAAATAGGTGCGGCCGGGATCGCCGATCAGGACACGGGTTCCGGCGGCGCGGGCCTGGCCCAGCCAGGCCAGCACGGCCTCGGTCATCGGCTTTTCGTAGCAGATGTCGCCGGCGCAGATGACGTCCACGGCCGGCGGCGGGGCGTCCAGCAGATTGAGCGGTGTGAAGCCCAGGGCCACGCCGTTGGCCTGGGCGTTGGCGGCGACGGCGGCCTGGCAGAAGGGATCGATGTCGGCGCACAGGACCGAGGCGGCGCCCGCCCGCATGGCCGCCACCCCGACCAGGCCCGAACCGGTCGCGAAGTCCAGCACCCGCTTGCCGACGACCTCTTGCGGGTGATCCAGCAGATAGCGGCTCAGCGCCTGGCCGCCGGCCCAGGCGAAGGCCCAGAAGGGCGGCGGCAGGCCCAGTTCGCCCAGTTCCTCTTCCGTCATGCGCCAGATCGGCGTGATCTCGTCCGCCAGCCACAGCGAGATTTCCGGCGCGTGGGGCACGGGCTGGAGACGTGTGTTGGCGTGGATGAAGGCGGCCGGATCGGGGATGGTCATGCCCGGCGACGCGTCGCGGTCTTCAGCACGTCGGCATACCCGGGCGCGACCTCCATGCCGGCGGCCTGGGGACGGGTGTGGACGGCGCGGTGCAGGGCCGGCAGCTTCCAGCACGGCACATGCATGAACAGGTGATGTTCGGCGTGGAAATTGACCCAGTAGGGGGCGATGAAGGCCCGCTCCCACCAGGCGGCGCGGGTGGTGCGGGCGGCGCGGAAGGCGTCGGCGGCCGAGCCCTCGACGCAGGCGTGTTCGGCGATGTTTCTCAGCCGCGTCACCATCGGGAACCAGGTCGCCATCGGCAGCAGCCACAAGGCGAAGAAGGCCCACCAGACCCCCGCCGCGACGAAGCCCGCCAGCAGGAGGGCGTTGAAGGCGAGGAAGGGCAGGACCGAGCGGCCGGTGACGACGGCCTCATATTGGTGGGCGCTATCGCTCATTGTTTGTGCGCTATGGCCCTTCGGGCTGCCTGAGCGCCGTTGGGCCAGCGGCAGCAGCACCCGCTGCTTGAAGAAGGTCTGGCCGGTCAGGTCGCGGATCAGCTTGCGCCGCAGGGAGGCGGGCGAGACGGGGAAGGGCGCCGACAGCATCAGGTCGGGATCCTCCGGCTGTTGGGCGAAGCGGTGGTGGGCCAGGTGATAGGGGCGATAGGCGGTCAGGCTGGCGCCGATGGGCACGGCGCACAGCCAGTGGCCGAGGAAATCGTTCAGCCGCAGGTTCCGGGACAGGCCGCCGTGCGCCGCCTCGTGCATCAGGATCGCCAGACCCAGCTGGCGCGTGCCGATCACCATGACGCACAGCGGGATCAGCCAGGGGATCAGCACCCCCGCGACGACCGCAATCGCGATCACGGCCCAGCAGTGGGCGACCAGCAGCGGCCCGACCCAGGCCGAGCGGGCCTGGAACGGAGCCCATTCCTCGGGCGTGAACAGGGCGGATGCGGCTAAGCGCGGGGCGGCGGGCATGGCGGCAGTCTAGTCCCTAAGGCGGGTCTGGACAAAGCAATGCGATGATGTGTGGTGTTCCTTACAAAAAGTCAGGTTGACATGACATTTGACCGATGTAAGGTTGGCCTTACACAAGGAGGCGGACATGCTGTCTTTCGGAAAATCGACCACCCCGGCGCACCGGCGATACGTCATTCGCACCATGGCCTTCACCATTCCCTATGTGGCCATTTGCGTGGCCATGATGACGACCGACGCCTTCGACGAAGTGATGGGAAAGCCGGCGGCCTGGGGGCTGGCGGCGGCGGTCTCGGGACCGGTGATCGGCCAGATCTGGGCCGTCTTGTCCTTGATGCGCGAAAGCGACGAGTTCGTCCGCAGCCTTACGGCTAAACAGTTCATCGTCGCTTCGGGACTGGCCATGGCGGTCGCCACCTTCTGGGGCTTCGGCGAGAGCTTCGCAGGCGCGCCCCATATCGAGACCTGGCTGATCGTACCCCTGTTCTGGGGCATGTACGGAATCAGCGCGCCCTTCATCCGGACCAGCCGATGAAGAACCGGCTGAAACTGCTGCGCGTCGAGCGCGGCTGGACCCAGGAGCAACTGGGCCAGGCGCTGGGCGTGTCGCGACAGGCGGTGATCGCCCTGGAGACCGAGCGGCACGATCCCTCGCTGGACCTGGCCTACCGCATCGCTGCGGCCTTCGACCGACCGGTCGAGGAAATCTTCGAGAACCCGCACGCCTGACGGCGGCGGACCAAACCTAAAACCCAAGGGAGACATCCGATGTTCAACGCCTTCTTCAAGGCGCGCCCGCGCCTGCGCGCCGCACTGTTCGGTCTGGCGGTCTGCACCCCGTCGCTGATGGTCGGCGTCACCGCCGCCTTCGCCCAGCCAGGCGCCCAGGCGTCCGCCTTCGTCTCGGACCGCCTGTCCGTGGAGGTGGTGGGGGCGGGCCCCGATGTGATCCTGATCCCCGGCTTCGGCTGTTCGCGGGAAGTGTGGCGGACCACGGCGGATCGGCTGAAGGCGACGCACCGGGTCCATCTCGTGCAGCTGGCGGGCTTCGCCGGCGAGGCCTGGAGTCATGGCGACGGCCCCTTCGTCCAGCCGGTGGTCGAGGAACTGGACCGCTACATCCGCAGTCAAGGGTTGGAGCGGCCGGCGGTGATCGGTCATTCGATGGGCGCCCTGGCGGGACTGGTGCTGGCCCAGCAGCATCCTGAGGCTGTCGGCCGGTTGATGAGCGTGGACAGCCTGCCCTTCTTCGGCGCGCTGCGGGGGCCGCAGGTGACGGTCGAGGCCATGAGACCGGCGGCGGAACAGACGGCGCAGACCCTTCTGGCCCTCTCGGACGAATCCTTCCGCGCCGCCCAGGTCGGCAGCGCCCAGGGCATGACGCGGGACGCGGCATTGCGGGTCAGGCTGGTCGACTGGACGACCGGGTCGGACCGCAAGGCCATGGCGGCGGCCATGCGGGACGTCCTGCTGACGGATGCGCGGCCAGGTCTTGCGAACCTGAGCGTGCCGGTGACCGCCCTCTACGCCTCGGATGCCGACGGCGGGGCGCCCGCCGCCCAGGCGGATCAGGCCTGGGGTCACGAATATGCGACCCTGCCCGGCGTCAAACTGATCCGGGTCGACGGCAGCCGGCATTTCATCATGGCCGACCAGCCCCAGCGGTTCGCCGAACTGGTGGATCAGTTCCTGGCCGACTGATCAGCCGTTCTTCGGCGTCACGTCCCCCGCCTTGACCGGCGCGCCGGCGAACTCGTCGGCGTAGGCGGGGTTCAGCAGGGAGCGGAAGACCGACTGGGGCAGGGCGATCTGGTAGGGGCCGTCCGAATAGGGGCCGATCTGATAGGCGCCCAGCAGGAAGGTGATCCCGCCCGCCTTGCCCGGCGTCGTGCCCGGCGTCAGGACGAAGGGGGTGGCGACGGCCTTGGGGCAGGTCCACATCTTGCCGCCCAGGGTCGCGGTCTCCGACCCCGGCGAGCGGGCCTGTTTGGCGGCGTTGGCGGCGTCGCACAGGGCCTTGTCCAGGCCCGCCAGATCGGCGCCGGGGCGGAACAGGTCGGCGAAGCCCAGCCGCTTCTTCATCGCCTTGTCCCACAGCACGGCCGAGAAGCTGGTGTTGGGGTGGGCGCCGCCGGTGAACTCGAAATCGGTGCGGGCCAGGCTGAACAGCTTGCCGGTCTCGGCGCCGGGGTCGAAGGCGATGGTCTTCTCGTAGCCGCCGGGGCCGCCGCCGGCCTCGGACAGGTCGGCCTGGGCGCCTTCGGAGAACTGGCGCAGGTCGCGCACGGCGGCGGCGTAGAGGGGGGCGTGCAGGTCGGGCTTGGACTTGATCGCGTCCGGCAGGGTCAGTTTGACCGTGGCGTACTGGGTCTTGGAGTCGAAACTCATCGGCGCGCCGGCTGCGGCCGGGTTGACGGGGGCGGGCGCGGCCGGGGCGGGGGCCGGAGCCTCGACCTTGTCGTCGCGGCGCTGACAGGCGGCGACGGTGGCCGCGACGGCGACGGACAGCAGCAGGATGCGAACGGAACGGTTCATGGGAGACTCCTTCACAGGCCGATGGATCCGAGGGCGAGGGCGGCCAGCAGGATGAAGCCGGCCTCTCGGTTGGACTTGAACAGTTTCAGCGCCAGGGCGCCGTCGGTGCGGTCGAGGCGGACGACCTGAAGCGCCAGATGGGCGGCGTAGAGGGCCAGGCCCAGCCAAAACAGGGGGCCGAGTCCGGCTGACAGACCGGCCAGGACGGCCAGGACCAGGCTGATGAGATAGAAGACGGCCACGCCGGGGCGGACGGCCGAGGCCAGACGGCGGGCCGAGGATTTGACCCCGACCATGGCGTCGTCCTCGATGTCTTGCAGGGCGTAGATGGTGTCGTAGCCCAGGGTCCAGAAGACGCCGCCGAGGTAGAGGAGGACGGCGGGCGCCCAGCCGGTGACGTGAATTGCGACGCCGCCGATGCCTGTCGGATAGGCGAGGAAGGCGGGGCTCAGAGTTCCGGCGACCAGCGGGACCGCCGCCGCAAACCCCATCAGGGCGCCCCAGTTGAAGGTCAGGCCCAGCCAGGCCTGGGGCCACCAGGTGATCCGCTTCATGAAGGGATAGGCGGCGACCAGGGCCAGGGAGCCGACGCCGAGGGCAATGGCGACGACGGGCAGGGTCAGCAGGATCAGCAGGCTGATCAGGCTGCAGCCGATCACGAAGGCCCAGGCCTGTTTGACGCTGATCAGGCCGGCGGGGATGGGGCGCAGCGCGGTGCGGGCGACCTGGGCGTCGAAGTCGCGATCGACGATGTCGTTGAAGGCGCAACCGGCGGCGCGCATCAGACAGGCGCCGACGCCGAAACTGACGAACAGCCACAGGTCATAGAGGCCGGGCGCCTGGCGATACTGGGTCAGGGCGAGGGTGACGCCCTGCCAGCCGGGCAGGAGCAGCAGCCAGATGCCGATGGGCCGGTCGAAGCGGCCCAGCTTCAGCCAGGGCTTCAGCCGCTGCGGCGCATGGCGATCCACCCAGTTGGCGCCGGCGTCGGGAAGAGGGGCGGAGGTCATGGGCATGGCTTAGCGGGAATGAAGGGCAGGGTGAAGGCGTGACGAAACGCTCCGTCCGTTCGGCGGAGTTGGAGGCCCTTTGGAAGCGGAGGGCTGGGCGGGGCGCCGGGCCTTCGCCCGGAGTTTAGTGTTCTGAGTACCGTTTCGACGAAGGTTTGACGCCCCGCGCGAATGGTTGGCCTGCAAGCTCGGGGCGCCGAGCGGTGGCGGTCTTATCGCCTAACCCCATAAGCCTGCGACGGGTCGGCGGTCCCTGCGAAGAACCGTCCCGAGTGCGATCGAGTATCCCCCTCGACCCTACGACGACGTCCTGAGACGCCGCCGGCGCGGAGATTTCACCCCCGCTCCCGTTCCATCCGCTCCCGCCGCCGCAAGGTCGCAGGCCTTACGAGCCCTCCAAGCGACGAGACCGGGCGTGATTATAGGGGGTGGGCGAACCCTGGCGGGGAAGTCGGGACGAGAATCTGGCAAGGAGTTGGAATCGCTGGGGTGAGACCAGCGTCATTGTGACAGTTGGCGCCGTTCGGGCCCCCTCCGTCTCGCCGGCTTCGCCGGCGATCCACCTCCCCCAAGGGGGGAGGATTTCGGTGTTCGCATTTCTCCCCCCTTGGGGGAGGTGGCGCGGCGCAGAGCGCCGTGACGGAGGGGGCCTGTAAGGTTCAGCCCCGCACCACGTTCATGCAGTCGCGGACCCTCCCCCGCAAGCGAGGGAGGGTCTGGTCCTTTCAGTTCTGATAGACGTCGCCGGAGCCGGCGATTTCGCTGGTCAGCTTGGCCGGGCGGGTGGCCAGGCTGACGTCGCCGGAGCCCGCGATGCTGACCTGGACGTCGCCGGTGGGGGCGATGTCGGCGTCGCCGGAGCCGGCGATGTCAACCTTGGCGTCCTTGGCGTCCAGAGCCCGGAGATCGGCGTCGCCCGAGCCGGCGATGTCGAGATCCAGGGCGTCGGTGCGGCCCGAGGCGGTGACATCGGCCGAACCCGAGATCGACAGGGCCATCGAGGGCTGGTCATAGCCGCTGATGTCCAGGTCGCCCGAGCCGTTGGAGGCGAAGCGGCGGACATTGGGCGCCGTGACGACGACGCGCAGCTCGTCGCGGTCCGACCGGGCGGAGAAGTTTCCGCCGTCCCAGCCGAACACGATCCGTTCGTCGCCGTCGCCCAGGGACAGGCGGCCGTCCGTCAGGGTGACGCGGTCGGTCAGCCCCTTGGGCCCGGTGATGACCACGGTATTGGCCGGCCCCTGGACGTATTCGACGTCGATGCTGGAATCGATGGTCAGGGCCTCGCCGCCGGTCCAAGCCAGGGTGCGGGTGGTGAAGGGGCCGAGACCGTCGGTCTCGCCGCTCTTGATCCGTTCGAAGCGGATCGACTCGCCGTCCCGGTCCTTGATGGTCCAGGCCCAGCCGTGGCGTTGCAGGTCGTGGCCGCCGAGGGCGATGGCCCCGCCCAGGGTGACCATGCAGAGCACCAGGGCGGCGCCGGCGATGATGAACAGTGTGCGGATCATAGCGAGCCTCCCGTGCTCGTAGCGTCAGACTGGGCGTCGGATTGGGGTTCAAGCGCCGGCTTCAGCAGCCGGTAGTGCAGGCGGGCGAACCAGACGATCCCGTTGACCAGCCAGATGGTGACGATGGTCAGAAGGGCGCCGATGAAGACGGCCCCGGCCATCAGGCCCAGACCCATCAGGATCGCCGCGAACGGGCCGCCGGGGAAGCCGGCGAAGGGACCGGCCACCATGACGCCGCCGCCCGAGATGAACAGGGCGATGGCGGCGATGAAGAAGCCGAAGAGGGTCCCGACCACGCCCATCAGAATGGGCAGGAGGATCAGGATGTCGACTGCCCCCAGGCCCAGGACCGCGAAGACGGCGGCGGCGGCGGCGGAGGGGTTCTTCTCCTGGCGCCAGCGCTGGATCCCGGCCTCGGCCTTCAGTTCGCGGGCCAGCCGGCCCGGATCGCCCAGGGCGGCGGCCACCTCGGCCTCGGTGCGGCCGGCGGCCAGACCGTCGGCGAAATGGGTCTCATAGTCGGCGACGATGTCGGTCGCCGTGGCGGTCGGAAGGCCGACCAGGCCGCTTCTGAGACGGGCGATGAATTCCGCGCGCGTCATTGTTCCGTTTCCTCCGGTTGAGCCTCGGCCGCCTGGGGCGCCGAAGCCTGGATCGTGTTCGCGTCGCTCGCCAGGACGGCGTCGACGGCTTGGGTGAAGGCCGACCATTCGGCGGTCTGGGCGGCGAGGGCCGTCCGTCCGGCGTCGGTCAGGCGATAGTATTTGCGGGACGGGCCGGACGAGGACTCGACCAGATAGGTCTCGACCTGTCCGTCCGACTGCATCCGCCGCATCAGGGGGTAGATGGTGCCTTCCCCCATATCGATCGCGTCCGACAGGCGGCTGGCGATCTCGTAGGCGTAGCTGTCGGCCCGGTTCAGAAGCGCCAGGACGCAAAGTCCCAGAACCCCCTTCTTCAGCTGTATCTCGATGGTTTCGGTCACCTCGATGTCTCCTTTGATGGAGATTGAGTACGGCAAGGTACCTTGCGACGCAAGGTACCTGTTTAAACATGACGAAGGTTTAATCCAACGGGGTTCGATGAGGGGGCGAACGGGTTTGGGGCGAGTTTGCGGCGGATGGAGCGCGGATCGCTTGGCAAGCGAAGGGCGATCCGATAGGGACTCAAGGAAGTGACGGGTGGAGAACATGCCCGCGCGAAGACTTGAGATTCGTTCTCAAGTCTCTGCTGAAAAACGATATTGTGGGGACTTCGTATGGGAATGGGGACGCGAGCCCTGGGAAGAGCGAAGGCAGGAGCGACGGCGGCGACGACAGCCGTCGGGATCGCACTGTTCTCCGCCGCGCCGACGTGGGCGCAGGATCTGATGGGCCAGCCGACGCCGGGCGGCATCGATCTTCAGCCGGCCGCCGCGCCGCTGAAGCACGACGCCATCTGGTTCCACGACATCGTCCTGATGCCCGTCATCACCGGCATCACCCTGCTGGTGCTGGGCCTGCTGGCCTGGATCGTGTTCCGCTACAACAAGAGATCCAATCCGACCCCCGCGCGCTGGAGCCACAACACCACGGTCGAGATCATCTGGACCGTTCTGCCGGTGGTGATCCTGGTGGGGATTTCGCTGTTCTCCTTCCGCCTGCTGTTCGCCTATCACGACATGCCGGAACCGGATCTGACGGTGAAGGTCACGGGCAACCAGTGGAACTGGGCCTACGAATATCCCGACCAGGGCGTGGCCGAATACATCTCCAACATGGTGCCGGAAGGCGAACTGGCCGAGCGCGGTCTGTCGCACGCCGTCTATCGCCTGGCGGCGGACGAGCCGATGGTGGTGCCGGTCGGCAAGACGGTGCGTCTGCTGATCACGGCGTCCGACGTCATCCACGCCGTGGCCCTGCCGGCCTTCGGCCTGAAGACCGACGCCGTGCCCGGCCGGGTCAACGAGACCTGGTTCAAGGCCGAGCGCACCGGCGTCTTCTACGGCCAGTGCTCGGAACTGTGCGGCGTCGATCACGCCTTCATGCCGATCCAGATCAATGTCGTGACCCAGGCCGAGTTCGAACGCTGGATCGCCTCCAAGGGCGGCTCCATGACGCCGAAGACGGCCGAGGCCGCGCCGGGCGGAACCGCCGCCCAGGTCGAGGCCGGCACGACCGGCGCCCCCGTGGTCGGGACGGCGACGACCGGCCCCGAAGCCGGCGCCCAGACCGGCATACCCACCGCCCAGACGGCGACGACGCCGACCGCGCCGACCGTTCAACCCGCTCCCGCCGCGGCCTCCGCCGCGCCGGCCGCCCAGTAAGAGGCGAGCAGTTCCATGGCTGACGCAACCGTTTCGACCCGCGACGTCCTTCCCGCCCACGACGCCCACCACCACGACGATCACAAGGTGGGCTTCTTCACGCGCTGGTTCCTGTCCACCAATCACAAGGACATCGGCACCCTGTATCTGATGTTCGCCATCATGGCGGGCATCGTGGGCGGGGCGCTGTCGGGCCTGATCCGCTGGGAGCTGGCGGAGCCGGGAATCCAGATCTTCAAGGAAGGCTCGTCGATCCAGCTTCTGGGTCTCGTGGAGCAGTCCAAGCACGGCTATAATGCGGTGGTCACCGCCCACGCCCTGATCATGATCTTCTTCATGGTCATGCCCGCCATGATCGGCGGCTTCGGCAACTGGTTCGTGCCGATCATGATCGGGGCGCCGGACATGGCCTTCCCGCGCATGAACAACATCTCCTTCTGGCTGCTGGTCGCCGCCTGGTGCCTGTTGATCCTGTCGATGTTCGTCGACGGCGGGCCGGGCAAGGGCTTCGGCGGGGGCTGGACGGCCTATCCGCCCCTGTCGACGGTGGGCCACGTCGGCCCGGCCTTCGACCTGGCCATCTTCGCCCTGCACGTCGCGGGCGCCAGCTCCATCCTGGGCGCGATCAACTTCATCACCACCATCCTGAACATGCGCGCGCCGGGCATGACCCTGCACCGGATGCCGCTGTTCGCCTGGTCGGTGCTGATCACCGCCTTCCTGCTGCTGCTGTCGCTGCCCGTCCTGGCCGGCGCCATCACCATGCTGCTGACCGACCGCAACTTCGGCACCCACTTCTTCGACCCGGCCGGCGGCGGCGACCCGATCATGTACCAGCACCTGTTCTGGTTCTTCGGCCACCCGGAGGTCTACATCCTGATCCTGCCGGGCTTCGGCATCATCAGCCACATCGTCTCGACCTTCAGCCGCAAGCCGGTGTTCGGATACCTGGCCATGGCCTACGCCATGGTGGCCATCGGCTTCGTCGGCTTCGTGGTCTGGGCGCACCACATGTACACGGTCGGAATGAGCGTGAACCTGCGCGCCTATTTCATCGCCGCGACCATGATCATCGCCGTGCCGACCGGGGTGAAGATCTTCAGCTGGATCGCCACCATGTGGGGCGGCTCCATCAGCTTCAAGACGCCCATGCTGTGGGCCATCGGCTTCATCTTCCTGTTCACCGTCGGCGGGGTGACCGGCGTGGTCCTGTCGAACGCCGGCATCGATTACAGCCTGCACGACACCTATTACGTGGTGGCCCACTTCCACTATGTCCTGTCGCTGGGCGCCGTCTTCGCCATCTTCGCGGGCTTCTACTACTGGTTCGAGAAGATGTTCGGGGTGAAGTACAACGAGTTCCTGGGCGCGACCCATTTCTGGATCATGTTCGTGGGCGTGAACCTGGTGTTCTTCCCGCAGCATTTCCTGGGTCTGCAAGGGATGCCGCGCCGCTATATCGACTACCCGGACGCCTTCACCCTGTGGAACCAGATCTCGTCGATCGGTTACGCGATCACGGCCGTGGGGGTGCTGGTCTTCCTGGTCATGCTGGCCGAGGCCGCCATTCGCTGCCGGCCGGGCGTCGCCAATCCGTGGGGCGAGGGCGCCACGACCCTGGAATGGACCCTGTCCTCGCCGCCGCCGACCCACCAGTTCAACGAACTGCCGGTGGTCAAGGGCGACGAGCACTGATCCCGGGCTGACATCCCGAACGGCGGGCCGCTCTTTCCACGGAAGGGGCGGCCTTCTGCTTTGGGGTATGCTATGCGGCCCTCACCCATGACACCCGAACCCATGACCCAGGACGTCCAGACCCGCCCCGCGCTCTCGACCGCCCAGCCGGAAGACTTCTTCCAGCTGCTGAAGCCGCGCGTCATGTCTGTGGTGGTCTTCACCGCCGCGACCGGACTGGTCATGGCGCCGGGATCGATGAACCCGCTGGTCGCCGCCATCGCCATCCTGTGCATCGCCGTGGGCGCAGGCGCGGCCGGGTCGCTGAACATGGCGCTGGAAGGCGAGACCGACGCCCTGATGCGGCGCACGCGCGGTCGGCCGGTGGCGGCGGGGCGGGTCAGAAAGAATGACGCCATGGCCTATGGCGTCATCCTGAGCCTGTTCTCGGTCATGCTGCTGGGGATGAACACCAACTGGTTCGCGGCCGGGCTGCTGGCCCTGACCATCGTCTATTACGCCGGCTTCTACACCCTGCTGCTGAAGCGTCGGACGCCGCAGAACATTGTCATCGGCGGGGCGGCGGGCGCCTTTCCGCCGGTGATCGGCTGGGCGGCGGCGACGGGCCAGGCGCCGTGGCAGGCCTGGCTGCTGTTCCTGATCATCTTCCTGTGGACCCCGCCGCACTCCTGGGCCTTGGCCCTGTATTCGGCCGGCGACTACGCCAAGGCGGGCATACCGATGATGCCGGTGGCGCGGGGGGCCAGGTCCACCCGGCTGCAGATCCTGATCTATTCGCTGGTCTTCGTGGCCTCGGCCGTGGCCCCGGCCCTGGTGGGCATGGGCGGGATGATCTACGCGGTCGTGTCGGTCGCCGGCGGCCTGGGCTTCCTGGGCCTGGCCTGGCGGCTGTACCGCTCGCGCGCCGGGGACGAGCCGGACAAGGCCGACACCGTGGGACGCGAGGCCGCATTGTATGATGTGAAGGTCCAGGCCAAACCGGCGCGTGACCTGTTCGCCTTTTCGATCCTGTATCTGGTCGCCCTGTTCTCGGCCTTCCTGGTCGAGGCGGTGGCGGGCCTGGGAGCCTGAACCATGCGTCTGACGCCCGAGGAACTGCGCGCCCGCAAGCGCCGCAACGTCTGGATCGCGGCGGCCCTGGTGGCCTTCATCGTCCTGGTCTTCACCACCACGGTCCTGCGCCTGCAACAGAACCAGGCGGCCGAGCGCGCCCTGTTGCAAGAGGCGACGGGGGCGCCGCGATGAACAATCCCGGCCGCAAGAACCTGATCGCCATCGTCTGCGTCCTGGGCGTGATGGGGATGACGGGCGCGGCCTTCGCGGCTGTGCCCCTGTACCGGATGTTCTGCCAGGTCACGGGCTTCGACGGCACGGTGCGCCGCGCCGAAAAGGCGCCGGACACGGTGCTGGACCAGACGGTGCTGGTGCGGTTCGACACAAACGTGCGCGGCCTGCCCATGACCTTCCGCGCCGAACAGACGACCCAAAGGGTGCGGATCGGCGAGACGGGCCTGGCCTATTTCGACGTCACCAACACCTCGGACCAGCCGATCCAGGTGCGGGCCGGGTACAATGTCGTGCCGGAATACACCGGCCCCTATTTCCAGAAGCTGCAATGCTTCTGCTTCTCGGATCAGACCCTGGCGGCGGGCGAGACGCGCCAATTCCCGGTCCAGTATTTCATCGCCCCCGAACTGGCCACGGACCGCGAAGCCAGGGGCGCGCGCGAGATCACCCTGAGCTACACCTTCTATCCGTCGGTCGATGCGCCGGCGGGACCGAACGCCTGAGTCCATGGCTCGACCGGGTGTGGATTTCCCCGGCGTGGGCTGCGGTCTCGTGATCCAGCGCGCCGACGGGCGGGTGCTGCTGTGCAAGCGGCTGAAGGCGCCTGAGGCGGGACACTGGAACATCGTCGGCGGCAAGGTCGATCACATGGAAATCTCCGCCGAGGCCGCGCGTCGCGAGGCCGAAGAGGAGAGCGGCCTGACGATCGGCGCGGTCGAGTTCCTGTGCGTGACCGAAGAGGTGATCGCGGCGGATCGCCAGCACTGGGTGTCGCTGATCTATCTGGCGCGCGACTTCGCCGGCGAGCCGTGGCTGACCGAGCCGGACAAGCTGTCGGAGATCGGCTGGTTCGCGCTGGATGATCTGCCGCAACCCTTGTCGGTGTTCTCGAAGACGGCCTTTGAGGCCCTGAAGGCGCGGGTGTAGCGCCGCAACCCCGTCACCCTCGGGCTCGTCCCGAGGGTCCACGCCTAATGCGATTACAAGCTGTGGAGTTTAGACACCGGACCCTCGCCCGACCTGAGGTGCGGCGGACAGGTGGACCCTCGGGACAAGCCCGAGGGTGACGCGTTTGGGAGCAGCCCGGAGATCGCGGCGGAAACACGGCGGCGCACTGGCGCGACGCAAAAGCGGCGGTTATAGCTGGGGGATAAGGCGAGTTCATCGCCAGCCCAATATAGAGATGAAACGCATGGCCGACGCGCACGCCGCTCCGCACCACGACTATCACCTCGTGCCGCCCAGTCCGTGGCCGCTGCTGTCGTCCATTGCGGCGACCATCATGTTCATCGGCGCCGTGATCTGGATGAAGGGGCTGGCGCCGGCCGAGAACGGGCCGATCGCCGCCAACTTCCTGGCCGAGGGCAAGCCGGGCGTCTTCTTCGCCGGTCTGGCGGGGGTTCTGCTCTCGGCCATCGGCTGGTGGTCGGACGTGATCAAGGAATCCAAGGCGGGCGACCATACGCCGGTCGTCTCGATCGGCCTGCGCTACGGCATGATCCTGTTCATCGCCTCGGAGGTGATGTTCTTCGTCGCCTTCTTCTGGATGTTCTTCGACATGGCCCTGTTCCATGAATCACGGGCCCTGACCCCGGAAGTCGGGACCTGGGCGGACACGGCCAAGGCCTGGTCGACCTGGCCGCCCAAGGGGGTCGAGGTTCTGTCGCCCTGGCAGCTGCCGCTGCTGAACACCGTGACCCTGCTGCTGAGCGGCTGCACCGTCACCTGGGCCCACCACGCGATCCAGGTCGGCGACCGCAAGGGCGCCAAGATCGCCCTGATCATCACCGTGGCCCTCGGCGTCTTCTTCACCAGCGTTCAGGCCTACGAATATCAGCACATCCTGCACGAGCACCTGTTCTTCAACGAGGAAGCCGCCAACTCGGGCCTGTATGGGTCGATCTTCTTCATGGCGACCGGCTTCCACGGCTTCCACGTTCTGATCGGCACCATCTTCCTGGCGGTCTGCCTGATCCGCCTGCTGGCCGGCGACTTCACCCCGCAGAAGCATTTCGGCTTCGAGGCGGCGGCCTGGTACTGGCATTTCGTGGACGTGGTCTGGCTGTTCCTGTTCGCCTTCGTCTACGTCGTCTTCGGTTGATCCCGGACACCACCGACAAGATCGAGACGGCGGGGGACGAGGGATCGTCTCCCGCCGTCGCCGTTTCCGCCGTGCGGGCGGGACTGAAGGGGCGGTGCCCGCGCTGCGGCCAGGGGCGTCTGTTCGCCGGCTTCCTGAAGGTGCGGGCGGGATGCGAGGCCTGTGGGCTGGACTACGCCACCATCCAGACCGGCGACGGGCCGGCCAGTTTCATCATGCAGATCGCGGGCTTTCTGGTCGGGTTTTCGGCCCTGGTGGTCGAGATCAAATTCCATCCGCCCATGTGGCTGCACCTGATCGTCTGGCTGCCGTTGGTGGTGGCCCTGTCGCTGGCGCTGATGCGGCCGGGGCGGGGGCTGATGATCGGTTTGCAGTACAGGAACCAAAGCGCCCCCTCCACCGCTGCGCGGTCCCCCTCCCCCGATCCGCTTCGCTCCACGGGAGAGGATATATGAGGCGGTTTCCCTGGATATTGACGCTGCTGACGGTCGCGGCCCTGGTCCTGCTGATCGGGCTGGGCCTGTGGCAGGTCGAGCGGCTGAAGTGGAAAGAGGGGCTGATCGCGGCGTCCGAGGCGGCGGCGGCGCCCCCCCCCGCGCCGCTGGATCAGGTGCTGGCGGCAGATCCGGACGGGGGCGATCTGGAGTTCCGCAAGGCGTTGATCGTCTGTCCGGGTCTGGCGACCGCGCCCTATGTCGAACTGCAGTCCATCCATGACGGGGTGGCGGGGGTGCGGCTGATCTCGGCCTGCCGGCCCGTCGATGCGGATTTCAGCCTGCTGATCGACCGGGGCTTCGTCGCCGACGAGATTTCGGGCCGGCCGCGCGTGGCGGAGTCCACCCTGCCGCTGGTGCTGATCGGCGAGTTCCGCCGCTTCGATCCGCCGGGCGGCATGACGCCGCCTGCGGCGAACGGCCGCTTCTATGGCCGCGACACGGCGGCCATGGCCAGGGCCCTGAAGGTCCAGGGCCCGGTGCGGCCCGAGGCGGTGTTCGCCGTCAGCCCGACCAATCCCGAGTTCGGCGCCCTGAAACCGTCTGCCCCGCCGGCGGCCTTTTCCAACAATCATTTCGGTTACGCCCTGACCTGGTTCGGGCTGGCGATTGTGCTGGCGGGCTTCTATGTGGCCCTGCTTCGAAGACGCCTGAAGAAAGACACCCCCTGACCGCCACCCTGCACACCCTGTCCAACGGCGTCCGCGTCATCTGCGACCCCATGCCCGGCCTGAAGACCCTGGCCGTCGTCGTCACCGTCAAGGGCGGGGCGCGGTGGGAGCCGCAGGATCGCTCAGGCTGGTCGCACCTGCTGGAGCATCTGGTGTTCAAGGGCGCCGGCGACATGGCCGCGCGCGAGATCGTCGAGCGGATCGAGGCCGAGGGCGGCACGATCAACGCCTCCACCGGCTATGAGCGGACCAGTTTCGAGGTGCGGGGGCTGGAAGGCACCCTGGCGCTGAACATGCAGGTGCTGTCGGACCTGGTGTTCCGGCCTGCCCTCGACCCCGCCGAGATCGAGCGCGAAAAGGACGTGGTGGCCCAGGAGATCGCCGAGGCCTTCGACACCCCCGACGACCATGTGTTCGAGATGGTCCAGACGCGCGCCTTCACCGGCCAGCCGCTGGGCCGGCCGATCCTGGGCTCGGTCGACAGCCTGAAGCCGGCGGACAAGGCCAGCGTCGAGGCCTGGCGCGCGCGGCTGTATTCGCCCGACCGGATGGTGGTGTCGGCGTCCGGCGCGGTGGAGGAGGGCGAGCTGCTGGCCCTGGCCGAGCGCTGGTTCGGCGACGCGGTCGCGACCCCGGTTCCGGCCCCGGCGCCGGCGGCCTTCGTCGGCGGGCATGCGACCCTGACGCGCAAGATCGAACAGGCCAATCTGGTGTTCCAGCTGCCGGCGCTGTCGGCGACCGACCCGGCCCTGTCGTCGATGCGGCTGTTCGGCGAGATCCTGGGCGGGGGCATGGCCTCGCGCCTGTTCCAGAGCGCGCGCGAGGAGCGGGGCCTGGCCTACGCCATCGACGCCTATCAGGAGCCTTACGAGGACACCGGGGTGCTGGGCATTTACGCCGGGGCGGCTGCGGATCGGGCGCGGGAACTGGCCCAGGTGGCGGCGGGCGAGGTGCGGGCCCTGGCCGAGACCGGGCCGACCGAAAAGGAGCTGTCGCGGGCCAAGGCGGTGATGAAGGCCGGGCTGTGGATGTCGGACGAGAACCCGATGAGCCGGGCAGGACGCAACGCGGCCCAGACCCTGATCTTCGGCGCGCCCCGGTCCAGCCTCTCCATGACCGAACAACTGGAGGCCCAGACGGTCGAGGCCGTGCGGGCGGTCGGCGGTCGGATGCTGGCGGGGGGCCAGGCGGCCAGCGCCGTCCTGGGGCCGAAGTCGGCGGCGCCGGCGGGGGAGGCGTTCACGGCGGCCCTGTTCGGGGGGTAGGGAACATCCACCCTCGGCATCTGTTATGCTGACGCTTGAAACATCCAAACCCGGAGCGCCTCCATGTCCGTCCGCGTCGCCCTGATCGTCGGCAGCCTGCGCGAGGGCTCCTATTCCCGCGCGATCGGCCTTGAGATGAAGGCCCTGGCCGCGCCTGAGCTGGAGCTGGACCTGATCGAGATCGGCGACCTGCCGCTGTATAATCCCGACCTGGATACGGAGACGCCGCCGGCGGCCTGGTCGCGGTTCCGAGAGGAGTTGGCGACGACCCAGGCCGTGCTGTTCGTGACGCCGGAATACAATCGCTCCGTCCCCGGCGCCCTGAAGAACGCCCTGGACGTCGGCTCGCGCCCCTACGGCCAAAGCGTCTGGGCGGCCAAGCCCGCCGCCATCGTCAGCGTCTCGCCCGGCGCCCTGGCCGCCTTCGGCGCCAACCATCACCTGCGCCAGCCCCTGGTCTTCCTGAACATGCCCACCATGCAGCAGCCGGAAGCCTATATCGGCAATGTCGCCGGTCTGCTGAACGAAGAGGATGGGACGCTGAAGAACGAGGGGACGCGGGAGTTCCTGAAGGGGTTCCTCGATGCGTTCGCGGGGTGGATCGAGACGACGAAGGGGTGAGGCTGTCGCCAGTAAAACCATGCGGAGCGAATGCTCGACATGGTTGATAGAGCGTGTAGCATCCGTTGTCGGAGGCGATTCATGCAAAAGTGGCTCACGATCCTTAGCGGCGTTGTCCTCGCTTCATGTGGCGATGGCTCATACTCATCCGCTGCAGAAGATACGTCGTCGGAATTTGTCCAAAGCACCTCAAGCACCGGCATGCCAACTGCGACCCGCTCTATGGACTTTGAATCGTGCCTCACTGCGATTCGCAGCATGGCGGACGATCTTGCGATCGCGCCGGTGAACATCGTCGAAAGCAACGAACTAAGAATTGTCCGCTTCAATACGAGCGACGGATCAGTGCTTGTGACCTGCTCGCGACCGGACCGAAAAATGATTGTCGTGCAAAGCCCGCATCAAGGATAGCTCGGCCATCTTTCCGGTTACATTGCGACGCCCCAATTGAAAACGGCGGCTCCTTTCGGAGCCGCCGTCGCCATATCAGCCGTGAAGCTGAAATCAGCCGATGGTTTGCAGCTGGCCAGCGGATTCCTTGCCCGAACGCTTGTCGCGTTCCAGCTCGTAGGAAACCTTCTGGTTTTCATCCAGGCCGCGCAGGCCAGCGCCTTCAACGGCGGAGATGTGGACGAAGACGTCCTTGCCGCCGTCGTCGGGTTGGATGAAGCCGTAACCCTTGGTCGGGTTGAACCATTTGACAGTGCCGGTAGCCATTTTGAGACCTCCGTTAGAAGTTGACCGAGGGAACGTCCCTTCGGCCTGTCGGGTCTGAATGGGAGCGGCCTTGACTCGTGCGTTCGCAGAGAGAGTGGGCGTTACGCAGAGAGATCGACGAAGTCTATGTACTCAGGTCTTCGTGACAAATGCAAGCGCGGCCGCAACAAGGATTTTACAGTCGGTGGAACGGTCCAGCTTGGAGCGCGTTAGATTGGTACACGCAAAGGCTCTACCATGAACCGCATCCACGTTGTGGAGCGCGCCTACCAGCTCGCCCGCACTCCTGACTGTCTGAACACCGGCGACGTCGTCAAGGCCCTGTCTGCCGAAGGCTATTCCGGCGCCGAGATGTCCCATTTCCAGGGCAGCTCGATCCGCGCCGATCTGAACCGCATCTGCAAGATTCCGGTCGAGACCGAAGTCGCCTGATACGGCCCCTGGCCCGGCCTGGAGATCAGACCAGGCCGGCCAGGGTCGGCGCCTCGGCCGCGCTGTCGGGGAAGACGCGGGTGTCCAAGGCCGCGCGATCAAGGCCCATATGATCGCGCAACACGCCCTTGAACACGGATCTGATGTCCAGGGTGGGGGCCAGGTCGCGCCCTTCGAACAGGCGATTGTCCGCCAGGGTCGGCCAGTCGCCGATCAGGCCGCCGGGCTTGAGACCGCCCCCCGCCAGCAGCAGGGACGAGCCCGTGCCGTGGTCGGTGCCCTGGGTGCCGTTGGCGCGGGCGGTGCGGCCGAACTCGGTGGCGACCACCACGACGGTGCGGGACCACTGGTCGGCCAGCCCGTCCTTCAAGCCTGAAATCAACTGATCCAGACCGGTCAGCCGCGTCTGGAGCTGGCCGCGCTGACCCGCGTGGGTGTCCCAGCCGTCCAGGGAGACGGCGACGATGTCGGCCCCCTCGGCCCCCGTCATCAACCTGGCGACGGCGCGACCCAGGGCCTCGACGTCGTTGCGGCGGACGGTCTGGCCCGAACCGTCGGCGACCAGGGCCTCGGTCGCCAGTCCGCGCGCCAGGTTCTGGCCCAGCATCGGATCGTCGACATAGAGGTCCTGCAGCAGGGCGGCGATCCGGTCCTCGCCCGTGACGCGGCCGCCCGGCGCCCAGCTGGAGACCGGGGCGTCGCCGCGCAGGATCAAGGGCGTCTGGGCGCCGATCGACAGGCCCTGCAGCCGCGCGCCGCCCGCCGCGACGATGGCGCGGTTCAGCCAGCCGTCCTCGCGTTGGCGCAGCGCCTCGCCGCCGTTCTCCAGGACGTCCTGGGCCTCGAAATGCGAGCGGATCCGCACCGGCAGGGCCACGGCGGGGGCGAACCGCATCTGGCCCTGATCGTGCAGCCGGTGCAGCCCGGCGAGGGCGGGGTGCAGGCCGAACCCCTCGGCGAGATCCAACGCCCCGTTCGGTTCGCCCGGCGCCGCCAGCGCCAGGCCGCCGCGCAAGGGGACATAGTCGGGGTCGGCGTAGGGAATGGTCACGGACAGGCCGTCCATGGCGCCTCGGGCGATGACCACCACCAGTTTGGGGCGGGAGGCATCGGTCTGGGCGGCGACACGCCCGGCGAAGGCCAGGCCCATGCCGGCGGTCGCCGCCCCCAGCAGGGCGCGGCGGTCGAGGGTGAAACGGGTCATCGGCGCTGGAACTCCGGCGACATCAGGAGAAGGGTGAGGGCCTCGGTCCGGCTTTCGGCGCGGGCGACGGCGAGGCGGGTGCGTTCGGACAGCCGGTCGCCCAGGGCGTCGCGCGCCGCGGCGGCGATGTCGGCGGTCCGGGCGGTTTCGGCGGCGGTCCGCGCCCAGTTCAGGCGTTTGACTAGGGCGTCGGGACCGGCCCAGTCGGCCGCCGTGTCGGGCCAGCCCTCGGGCGAAGGCGCGGCGAAGGGGGGCTGGCCCATTTCAATCAGGGCCTGACGCAGGGGCTGGATTCGCTGGGGCGGGACGTCCAGGGCCCGATGGGTCGAGACGATGAACTCGTAGGGCGTCTTGATCTTGGTCGGC
Organism: Brevundimonas sp. GW821-FHT10E09; assembly: GCF_058809375.1. Taxonomy (NCBI): domain Bacteria; kingdom Pseudomonadati; phylum Pseudomonadota; class Alphaproteobacteria; order Caulobacterales; family Caulobacteraceae; genus Brevundimonas; species Brevundimonas sp. GW821-FHT10E09. Next base: position 112,808 of record NZ_JBXASO010000001.1, read on the forward strand.
TGGGGCGTCCAGGTCTCGGGGGCCTCGACCAGGGCGCGCGCGACCTGGGCCAGGTCGCCGTCGGACCGGCGCCAGGCCTGCTCCAGCCGCGCCACGAGGGGTTCAGGCGGCGTGTCTGCGACGAAATGGGCCGCGATCCGTCGCGACAGACGCCGGGCCGTGGCCGGATGCCGGGCCAGGTCCCGCAGGATGGCCTCGCCCTGGGCCGCGCCTCTCTGCGCATAGGTCCGGCCCATCACGGTGCGGGGGCCGGGTTCATGAATATTGGCGCGGAAGACGAAGCCGTTCGGGCCGGGTTCAACTGCCTGGGCCGCCCGGCGGGCGCGGTCTCGGCCGGGCGCGGCCTGGCGATCCTGGGGCCGGGGAATCGACCAGCCGGTCAGGGCGCGGGCCAGTTCTGTGACGTCGGCCTGGGTATAGCCGGCGTCGGCGCCCACGGTGTGAAGCTCCAGCATCTCGCGGGCCAGATTCTCGTTCAGTCCGACCTTGCGTCGCGTCCCCGCCGGGCTGTCCGGCCCGGTCGAACGCGCCTGGTCGAGGTACAGAAGCATGGCCGGATGCTGTTCGGCGGCGACCACCAGATCCTCGAACCGGCCGAAGACGTTCGGTCGGACGGCCTCGCGCTCATAAAGGTCGATGAAGGCGCCGCTGTCGAACTTGACCGCCGACACGGTCAGGGCGTTGGCCCAGAACAGGGCCCACCGCTCGGCGAATCCGTCAGCCGTCGTGGCGCCCAGCCGGGCGCGCGTCAGAAAGGCCTGGGCGGTGTCGTCGGCGAGCGCGCGACGGGCCGCCTGGCGCGCCGTCCGCACCGCCTCGGCGTCCGCAGATGCGCCGGCCCGCTGGCCCCGATCGCCCTGATAGTCGAGGAAAGCCGCCATCCGCTGGCCGGAATCAGCGAAGGGGCCGGCCGGTTGAGGCGCGCCTTCGGAGCGGATCTGGGCCAGGGCCCAGGCGCGCGGATCGGCCGCGACGCGCGCGATCTCGCCGGGGCGGGCGCCGAGGCCCAGTCGGGTCACGGCGATGGCGGCGTCGGTCGAAGATGCGGCCATGAAGGGCTCCTGATCGTCGGTCTGAGTGTAACGCCTCGGAAACAAAACTCCGTCGCGGATCAGATTCGCGTGCATCTGTCGCCAAGCGGGCGGCGGCGCGCTAGGTTGTGTTTCGATGGCCCTCCTGGACTGGATGAGCGATGTAGCCGGACCCGTGGTCCGGGGCGACGGCGTGCTGTTGAGGCCGCCGCGGGCGTCCGATTATGCAGCCTGGTCCGTCCTGCGCGACGGGTCGCGCGACTATCTTCAACCGTGGGAGCCGGCCTGGCCGGACGACGATCTGAGCAAGGGCGCGTTCCGGCGTCGGCTGTCGATCTATGCGCGGGAGATGGAGCTGGGCAACGCCTGGCCGTTTTTCATCTTCGTCGACGGCGGCAAGACCCTGGCGGGCGCCGTCACCCTGTCGAACGTGCGCCGCGGCGTCGCCGAGACCGGCACCCTGGGCTACTGGATCGGCCAGCCCTACGCCGGGCGCGGCTATGCGACGGCGGCGATGCGGGCGGTGGTCGGCTACGCCTTCGACCGGCTGAAACTGCACCGGCTGGAGGCGGCCTGCCTGCCGACCAACCAGGCCTCGCGCCGGGTGCTTGAGAAATCCGGCTTCCAGAACGAGGGTCTGGCGCGGGCTTATTTGAAAATTAACGGCGAGTGGGCAGATCATCTGCTGTTCGGCCTCGTCGAGGACGAGATCGATCGCGGCGGCCGGACGCCGTCTTGAGAGGGCGACAGCTTTGACCGCGCGACCCCGATCCCTGGCCTGGGACGCCACGAGCGCCATCGAGGCGCTGGCGGCCGCCGATACGGCCCTGTGGGTCTGGACGCCGTCGCAGGATCAACTGCGGTTCACCGGCGCGACGCGCGTCCTGGGCCTGGGGCCGCTGGCGCCGGAATGTTCGGGCGCCGGCTTCGTCGCCTCGACCCTGCCGCAGGACCGGTCGCTGGCCGAGAAGATGCTGAAGCCCCAGGACGAAGGGACCGAGGTCGCGGTGCGCCTGCGCATGCGCGGATCCGATACCTGCATGTGGCGTGGGGTCTGGCTGGAGGACGGGCTGCGCGCCGCCGGGGTGGTGGCGCTGGAGACCAAGTTCGCCGGGTCGGACCGGGATGCGCTGACCGGCCTGCTGGATCGCCGGGCCTTCATCACGCGGGTCGGCGAGGTCCTGACCCAGGCCGGCGAATACGAGATCGTGGTCGGCGACGTCGACCGTCTGAGGCGGCTGAACGAGGCCCTGGGCCACGAACGGACGGATCTGGTGCTGTCGGCCCTGGGGTCGCGCCTGGCGGCCGCCTTCTCCAAGGAGGCCTCGCCTGCGCGGATCGGCGAGGACGAGTTCGCCGTCATCGTGCAGAAGACCGCCTCACACGCCAGCTTTCGCCTGCGCGAGGCGCTGGAGCAGCCGCTGCGGGTCGCGGGCTTCGACATCTATCCGACCGTCTCCATCGGGGCCGTGGTGGTCGAGGGCGGGCCGGACGCGCCGGACGCCTCCGAGCTGCTGCGCCGGGTCGAACTGGCGGTCGAATCGGCCAAGGGCGCCGGGCGCGGCGGATCGGCCGCCTATGGCCGGGCGCTGGAGAGCGACAGCCTGAGCCGTCTGGCGCTGGAGGCGGATCTGCGGAACGCCTTCGTGCGCGGCGAGATCGTGCCCTTCTTCCAGCCCATCGTGAACCTGAAGACCGGGGCGGTGGCGGGCTTCGAGGCCCTGGCGCGCTGGCGTCACCCCAAACGCGGCCTGGTCCCGCCGGACGAATTCCTGGGCCTGACCGCCGACCTGGGCATGATGAACGACCTGGGCCTGCTGATGATGACCCAGTCGGCGCGGCAACTGGCCGAATGGATCCAGCGCCACCCCCTGGCCGGCAAGCTGTTCTGCAGCGTCAACCTGTCGGTCGGCGAGATCGAACGCCCGCACCTGTGCGAGGACGTGGCCCGGATCATCCAGGAAAGCGGCCTGCCCAAGGGGGCGCTGAAGCTGGAAGTGACCGAGGGCGACATCATGCGCGACACCGCGCACGCCGCCGAGGTGCTGCAGTCGCTGAAGGACGTCGGGGCGTCGCTGGCGCTGGACGATTTCGGCACCGGCTTCTCGTCGCTGTCGTACCTGGCGCGCCTGCCGTTCGATACGCTGAAGATCGACCGCTATTTCGTCCTGACGATGAACAAGGACGAGGGTTCGGCCAAGATCGTCAAGTCGGTGGTCAACCTGGGCCGCGACCTGTCGCTGGAGGTCGTCGCCGAAGGGGTGGAGAACGGCGAACTGGCCGCCCTGCTTCTGGAGGCCCAGTGCCACTACGGCCAGGGCTTCGGCTACGCCCCGGCGCTCCCGGCGCAGGAGGCGGAGGTCTATCTGGCCGAGAGCCTGGCGGACGGCACGGCGCCGCTGAAGCAGCGGTCGGCTTAGATTTCACTTTCCAAGTTTCGCCCGCCTAGGCCTTGTGCCTAGGATGGCGGCTCGGGGAGGGGATCGTGACCGACGCCAGACTGGAGATCGCCGCCGGTTTCGCCACTGCGCAGGGGCCGAAGGCGGACAATCAGGATTTCGGCGGGGTGCATCTGGGCACCCCGGCCGAGCAGCGCGAGCATGGGGTCGTGGCGGTCATCGCCGACGGGGTGTCGGGCTCGAAGGCCGGGCGGATGGCGGCCGAGCTGACGACGCGCAGCTTCATCGACGGCTATCTGGATCAGAACCCGCTGAACGGCATCGCCGCCAACGGGATCAAGGCGCTGCGGGGCTTCAACCGCTGGCTCCATGCGCGGGGCAGGATCGATCCGGCCATGGAGGCGGCGGCGACCACCTTCACCGCCCTGATCCTGCGCGGACGGGAGGCGGTGGCGCTGCATGTGGGGGACAGCCGGGCGTATCATTTCCGCGACGGGGTGCTGACGCGGCTGACCGAGGATCACACCCGGGCGCAGCAGGGGTTGAGCCATGTGCTGTACCGCGCTGTCGGGATCGAGGCGGACGTCAAGCTGGACGTGCGTCATGTCGGCCTGGCGCCGCACGACCGGCTGCTGCTGACCACGGACGGGGTTCACGGGGTGCTGACGGACGAGGCGCTGTCGCGGCTGCTGGGGCGGCGCGGATCGCCCGACGCCGACGCCCAGGCCATTCTGGCCGAGGTGGCCGAGGCGGGCGCGCGCGACAACGCGACCGTCCTGGTCATCGACGTCATGGGGATCGGGGCGCCCGACTGGGAGGCGATCACCGCCGAGGCCGAGGGCCTGGCCATACTGCCGCCGCCGAAACAGGGCGAGACGGTCGACGGGTTCCATCTGGAGCAGCTGGTGGCGGACGGCCGCTATACGCGTCTGTTCCTGGCGCGGTCCGGCGACGCCCGGTCCGGAGACGCCCGATCCAGCGACGAAAGGGTCGTCCTGAAGTTTCCCAAGCCTGCGGCGGTGTCGGAGCGGGGGGCGCGGACCGCCTTCCTGCGCGAGGCCTTCATCGGCCGGCGGATCGACAGCCCCTTCGTCGGCAAGGTGCTGAGCCTGGATGCGGGGCGCCAGAGCCGGCTCTATATCGTCCAGCCCTTCTATCCGGGCCAGACCCTTCATGCGCGGCTGGCCGAGGACGGGCCGTTCGAGATCGCCGAAGGGATCGGCGTGGCCCTGAAGCTGGCGCGGGGCGTGGCGGCCCTGCACCGGGCGGGGGTGACGCACCGCGACATCAAGCCGGACAATGTGATCCTGGAGACGACCGGCGGGCTGAAGCTGGTCGATCTGGGCGTGGCGCGGCTGAAGCGGGCCGAGGAGTTCGCCGAGGCCGAGGCGCCCGGCACCCCCGGCTACAAGGCGCCCGAGATGTACGGCGGCGAGAGCGGGAGCGCCGCCACCGATCAGTTCGCTCTGGGCGTGACCCTGTACCGGCTGTTCACCGGCGCCTATCCGTGGGGCGAAGTCGATCCGTCGGACGCGCCGCGCTTCGACCGCGCGCCCGTATCGCTCGGACGACGCCGGCCCGACATGCCCGCCTGGCTGGAGGCCGCCGTCATGCGCGCCGTTTCCGTCGATCCGGATGACCGGTTCGAGGACGTGGAGGAGCTGATCCATGTGCTGGAGACGGGCAGCGCCGCCGCGGCGCCCGCGCCCCGCCCACTGTCGCTGATCGAGCGCGATCCGGTGCGGTTCTGGCAGGGGCTGTGTCTGGTCCTGGTCGTGCTGCTGATGGTGTCGCTGGCGACGCGATAGGCGCGGCCATGACACGCCGTTCGGCAATATCGTCGTCGGGTCAGGTTTCCGGTCGGGTCAGGACTCAGGCGGCCTCGGCCAGCGGCGGCAGCACATTGTCCAGGTCCAGCAGGCTGATCATCTCGCCGTCGACGGCGAATATGCCGGCGATCACGCCGGGGCCGCCGTCGTCGCCCATGTCAGGCGTCTGTTGGCGCATCCCGTCGTCCAGTTCGACGATGTCCGACACCGCCTCGACCAGAAGACCGACCGTGCGCGAGCCGCATTTCACCACCATGATGGCGTGACGGGCCGAGGGTTCCTTGGTCGGCAGGCCGAGACGCGCCGCCAGGTCGATGATGGGCAGGACGACGCCGCGAAGATTCACGACGCCCTTCATATAGTCCGGCGCACGGGGCAGGGGCGTGGTGGGCGTCCAGCCGCGGATTTCCAGCACCGAGGTGATGTCGATGCAGAAGGCTTGCTCGCCGACGCGGAAGCCGACCAGTTCGCGACGATCACCCTTGGAAATCAGCATCACAAATTCCTCCCGACCCAGGCCAAACCGATTGGCTGATCCCGAGGCAGACCCCAGTCTCGCGCACCAGCCTAGCGATTTCGTTAATGCGGACCGAGTTTCGGATGGCGCGGCCGAAGCCGGGTTCAGGCCCGCCCGCCCTGGCTGGAAAGCCGGCCTGCATCGACGCCCATGCGGGCCAGGGCGCGGGTCCATTTGGACTCGTGGTCGCCGTCGAAAATCAGATCCAGGTCGGCGTCGGCTGTCAGCCAGACGTTTTCGGCCAGTTCGTCCTCCAACTGGCCCTCGCCCCAGCCGGCGTAGCCGAGCAGCAGGGCCGACCGGCGCGGGCCGGCCACGGCGTCGGTCATGGCGGCCAGGGCCTCGCGCGTTCCGGTCATGGCCAGGCCGTCGCCGAAGGGCAGGGTGTCGTCGCCCGTGCTCCAGTCGTCGGTGTGCAGCACGAAGCCCCGTTCACGTTCGACAGGTCCGCCCATCAGGACGACCCGACCGACCGAATCCTCCGGCGCCGGCGCGTCCAGCTTGTCCAGAACAGTCTTCAGATCGACGCCGGGCGCCGGGCGGTCGATCCGCAGTCCCATGGCGTGATCCGGCCCGTGCGCGCAGATCAGGATGACGGCGTGTTCGAACCGGGGGTCGCCGATGCCGGGCATGGCGACCAGGAGACGGCCCGTCAGGGATGAGGCGTCGGTCATGATGATCCTATCATCGGGCGTGAAACGGGCGGGCGCAAGGCGTTGCCGCTTGCGATGACGGCGGCGACGTCTATCTGTCGCGGGCGCACCCAACCAACCCGCGCGGAGAGAGCCCCATGACCATCCAGATCGGCGACCGGATTCCGAACGCGAGCTTCGCCCGGGCGACGGCCGAAGGCCCCAAGCCCGTCAATACGGCCGACATCTTCGCCGGCAAGACCGTGGCCCTGTTCGCCGTGCCGGGCGCCTTCACCCCGACCTGCTCGGCCCGCCACCTGCCGGGCTTCAAGGACAATCTGGAGGCCATCAAGGGCAAGGGCGTGGACGTGGTCGCCTGCATCTCGGTCAACGACGCCTTCGTCATGAAGGCCTGGGCGGAAAGCCAGGGCATCGACGACGAGTCCATCGTCATGCTGGCCGACGGCAACGGCGACCTGACCCGCGAACTGGGTCTGGTGCTGGACGGTTCGGGCTTCGGCCTGGGTCAGCGGTCGCAGCGCTATTCCATGCTGGTCAAGGACGGCACGGTCACCCAGCTGAACATCGAACAGGGCGGCGAGTTCAAGGTGTCTTCGGCCGAGCACCTGCTGGCGCAGCTCTGATAGGGGTTGGTCCAGGCTGCCGCTTCGCGACTTGAGCCTGGACCGATCATGAGCACCGACGTCTTCAGTCCTGAACAGCGCAGCGCGGTGATGCGGCGCGTGAAGGGGCGGGACACGTCGCCGGAACTGGCCGTGCGCAGGATCCTGCGCGCGGCCGGTATCGGGTATCGGCTGGGCGGCCAGGGCCTGGCCGGTCGGCCGGATGTGACGATGAAGGGGCGCAAGGTCGCCGTCTTCGTCCACGGCTGTTTCTGGCATGGGCACGACTGCGCGCGGGGGGCGCGCAAGCCCAAGGCCAACGCCGAATACTGGAGCGCCAAGATCGACCGCAACCGCGCCCGCGACGCGCGGGTGACGGCCCAATTGCGGGATGACGGCTGGCGGGTTCTGACGGTGTGGGAGTGCGACCTGCGCACGCCGGGCTTCGCCGAACGGCTGGTCGCGGATGTCCGGGATCAGGCGGCGGCGATCTCGGCCGCCTGAGCGGAGTCGTCCAGCACATGCTGCAGCGCGCCCAGCAAGGCCGGGGGCGTCAGGGGTTTCGACACGAAATAGGCCATGCCTGCGGCCTGACAGGCGGCGACGTCTTCGGGGGCGGTGTCGGCGGTGACGGCGACGACGGGCGTCCGGGCGTTGGGGCCGCCCTCGGCGCGCAGGCGGCGGGTGGTCTCGCGCCCGTCCAACTCCGGCATGCGGACATCCATGAAGATGACGTCGAAGACCGTCTCGGCGCAGCGCTCCAGCGCGATCATGCCGTCGGCGGCCGTGACGATGTCGCAGCCGAGAGGCTGCAGGATCAGTTGGACGGCGCGACGGTTGATGTCGTGGTCATCGACCACCAGCAGGCGCAGCGGACGGTCGTCGTCGGTCTGGTCGGCGGTTTCGGCCGTCGGGGAGACGTCGGCGTCCTGTGGGACGGCCGGCGGCGTTCCGGCGTCCGGTCCCGCGGCCAGCGGCCGGGCCGCCAGGGCCAGGGCGATGTCCAGACGGCTGTCGTCGCCGGGAACCAGGATCGGCGCGGCGTTCTCGCCGAAGGGCAGGCTCAGGGAGACGGTGAAGCTGGCGCCCTGGCCCGGCGCGCTGCGCGCCGTCAGGCGGCCGCCCATCAACTCGACCAGGTCGCGGCTGATCGCCAGACCCAGGCCCGAACCGCCGTACCGGGCGCTGACGCCTTCGGCCGTCTGGTCGAACGGGTTGAACAGCCGCGCCAGCTGATCGCCGGTCATGCCGGGGCCGGTGTCCTGAACCTCAAGCAGAACACAATAGCCGGAGGGCTCTTCGGCCCAGGCGTCCAGGCGCAGGGTGATCCGGCCCTGGGGCGTGAACTTCACCGCATTGGACATCAGGTTGTTCATCACCTGACGGATCCGCATGGCGTCGCCCTTGACGCTGCGGGGCATGCGCGCGGCGCCCTCGACGCGCAGCTTCAGGCCCTTGGCCTCGATCGGTCCGCGCCACAGGCGCAAGGTCTGGGCCAGCGTGGCGCGCAGGTCGAAGTCGACGGCCTCGACCGTCATCCGGCCGGCGCCGATCTTGGAGTGATCCAGCAGGTCGTCCAGCAGGGCCTTCATCATCAGCCCGGCGTCGGTGATCAGATGGGCGTTTGACCGCGAGTTCGCGTCCAGCGCCTGAAGCTCTGCGGCGCCGGTCAGTATGGCGCCGATCGGGGTGCGCAGATCATGACCGATGGCGGCGAGGAAGGCGGTGTGGGCGACCAGGCTCTCTTCGGCCTTCACACGCAGGCGCTCGGCCTCGGCGTGGGCGCGCATCTGGTTCTCGGTCGCCTCGCTCATCTTCTGCCAGCTGATGATGGTGAAGAAGATGACCAGGACCACGGCTGCGGCGGCCGTCATCACCAGGGGCGGCGGCGCTCCGAACCAGGCGGCCAGGAAGGGAACCGCCAGCAGATACAGCATCGGCGGCGTCAGGGAGGAGACCAGTATCGATTTCGAGCGCGGCGAATTGATCATCGAGAAGAGCATCAGGGCCGGCAGCATCAGGGCCGCGCAGACCCCGCCCAGCGGACCGCCGATCAGCCACATCGGAATCGACAGACTGCCGAACAGCGAGGCGCTGGCGAACAGGCTCAGGCAGGCCGTCACCCGTCCCCAGAGGGGGACCTTCCCGTCGCCGTCACGATTCACGCGCGCGAAGGCGAGCAGTTCCAGACCCTGCATCAGGCCATAGGCCGCGAACCAGGCCAGGCAGATCCGCCAGCCGATCATGGGCGTCACGACAAGGGCGACGGCGGCCCCCAGTCCCAAACGCTGCAGCAGATTGCTGCGGCGATGGCGGGCGGCCACTGTCCAGCCGCTTGCGGCGGTGTCGACTGCGGTCGTCTTGGACATCCAGCTTCCCGGCAATACGAACCGTGGTCGTTCGCTTGGCGGTACTAGACGCAGATCGAGGCTAACGCTCTGTCAACGCGAGGCCCCGATAGCGGCCGAAATTGAGGAAAAACCATCGGCGCGCAGTCGCGCCGCCAGATCACGCTTGATGCGGGTGATCAAACCGGGCCCGTCGTAGATCAAGGCGGAATAGACCTGAACGGCGCTGGCCCCCAGACGGATGCGGGCATAGGCCTCGGCCCCGCTGTCGATCCCGCCGACCGCGATCAGGGGCAGGCGCCCCTGGGCGGCTTCGGCGGCGGCGCGCAGAGCCTTTTCCGCGAACGGGCGGATCGGGGCGCCCGACAGGCCGCCCGTCTCATGCGCATCGGGGGATCGCAGGGTCTCGGGCCGTTCCAGGGTGGTGTTGGAGACGATCAGGCCGTCAATCCGGTGCGCCAGCGAGGCCTCGACGATCATGCCGATCTCGTCGGCGATCAGGTCGGGCGCGATCTTCAGGAAGACCGGCACGCGGGCGGCGGGGTCGGCGGGGCGGGCGGCGTCGATCCGGCCCAGCAGATCGTCCAGCTGTTCACGCCCTTGCAGGGCGCGCAGACCGGGCGTGTTGGGCGAGGAGATGTTGACGGTGAAATAGGAGGCGCGGCCGGCCAGCCGCTGCAGGCCGGCGACATAGTCGGCGGCCTTGTCTTCCGTATCCTTGTTGGCGCCCAGGTTGGCGCCGACGACCACGTCCGTGGGGCGGCGATCCAGACGGGCGGCGAAGGCCTCCAGGCCTTCATTGTTGAAGCCCATCCGGTTGATGATCGCCCGGTCCTCGGTCAGGCGGAACAGGCGGGGCTTGGGATTGCCGGGCTGCGGGCGGGGCGTGACCGAGCCGCATTCGACGAAGCCGAAGCCCAGCCGCGACAGGCCGCGCAGGGCCTCGCCGTTCTTGTCCAGGCCGGCGGCCAGGCCGACGGGATTGGGCAGGGCGAGCCCCGCCAGCGTCGTATGCAGGATCGGATCGTCGGCCGCCGGGGCGGGAAGGGGGGCGAGGGCCAGGCCCTTGATCGCCACCTGGTGGGCGGTCTCGGGATCGAGGCGGCGAAGGGCGGCGGCGCCCCAGTCGGCCAGCAGGCTCATGCCGGATCCTCGAACAGCATGGCTCCGTCCTCGGCGACCGAGAGGGCGCGCACGGCGGTGACGGCGGCGACGGGCAGGGGCGCGTACAGATGCGGGAACAGGTCGCCGCCGCGCGACGGCTCCCACACCAGATCCGCGCCGAACCGGGCCAGATCGACCGTCAGCAGCATCAGATCGTCGCGGCCCGCGTAATGGCGGCGCACGGTCTCCACCAACTGTTCGCCGGTGGACATGTGGATGTAGCCGTCCGCCAGATCGACGGCGGAGCCTTCGTAATGGCCCTCGGCCAGGGCCGCGCGCCATTCCTCGGCGGCGAGGATCTTGTAGGCGGTCCCGGTCATGCGACCCCCAGGTCGCGCGGAGTCAGGAAGCCTTCGAAGACGCAGCGCCCCGCGACATCGACGGTGAACAGGGCGGCGGCGGCGGTCGGGAAGCCCCCGGCCAGACGGTCCAGAATGGCCGGCGAGGCCGCGCTTTCGGACAGGTATTCGGTGGCCAGCACATGGACGCCGGGATTATGGGCCAGCAGCATCAGGCAGCCGGCCTCGTCCTCACAGGACTCGACGAAGCGACGCAGCACGTCGGACGGCGCATTGTACAGGCGCGGTTCGTCGCGGACTTCGACGTCGCCGAAGGCGTCGTGCATCTGGTCCCAGGTCTGGCGCGTGCGGACGGCGGACGAGACCAGGGCCAGGTCGGGCGTCAAACCGCGCTCGGCCAGGGTCTGGCCCATCCGCACGGCCTCCTTGCGTCCGGTGTTGGACAGGGGGCGGGCTTCGTCGCCGCCGGACGGGCTGGAGGCCTCCGCCTGGGCGTGCCGCATGAGGATCAGTCGATGCATGAGGCTCGCCATAAGGCTGTTCGCGTCCGACGAACAGATGGGACGATCTCAACTCCCTGTCAGGGGTGCGGACGGGGCGTCGGGGAGGAGGTCGAGGCGACGGGCTGGGGCGTCAGCGCCGGCCGGGCCGGAACGCGCTGGGCCAGGCCGCTGGGACGGATGCGCGCATAGGCCTGTCGCGACGCCTCCAGCAGGATCACGCCCGCGGTGTTCGGCGCGATGCGCCGCCCGACCTGTTCGAAACCGTCGGCCAGGGGCAGCAGCGGCGTCCACGGCGGGACATAGAGGGTCTGGGACCAGGCCGCCGGCTCCAGCCCCGCCTCGCGCACCAGCCGCTCCAGCTGGCCCCGGGTGAAGGGGCGGCCGTGGCCGAAGGGGGTGTTCTCGGCCCGCGCCCACAGGCCGCCGCGCGCCGCCGCCGCCAGGATGATGCGCCCGGTCGGGGCCAGGGCGCGCACCGCCTCCAGCAGCAGGGCGGCGGGATCGTCGGCCTCTTCCAGGGCGTGGACCAGCAGGATGCGGTCGAACGACCCGGCGGCGAAGGGCAGGCGGCGGTCGTCGACCAGAAGGGTGCGGTTGCGCCCCACGCTGGGCCAGTGCTCGACGCCCTGGCCGCTCGGCATGGCGGCGACCACGCGGCGGGCGCCGACGAAGGCGTCCAGCCAGGGCGTGGCGTAGCCGACGCCCAGAACGTCGCAGTCGGGCGCCTCGCCCCAGGCGTCGTCCAGGCGCCGGGCCAGCAGACGGCGCACCAGGGCCCCGGTGGGCTCGCCGTAGAAGGTTCGAAGCTCGTCGATGCTGCGCCGCATGGGGTCCACCATAGGCCCGCCGGAGCCGTCCTGCTAGAATGACGTCATGACCCTGGATGTTCACCTGTTTCCGTGCCGCAGCGACAATTACGGCTTCCTTATCCGCGATACGGCGACCGGCGTGGTCGCGGCGGTGGACACGCCGGATGCGGAGCGAATCCTTCAAGAGCTGGAGGCCCTGGGCTGGGGGCGGCTGGACCTGATCCTGAACACCCACTGGCACCCGGATCACACCGAGGGCGACGAACGGCTGAAGGCCGAGACGGGCTGCGAGATCGTGGGGCCGGAGGAGGTGCGCCGCGTCGCGCCGCTGGACCGGGTGGTCGCGGACGGCGACGTGGTGATGGTCGGCGAGACGCGGTTCGAGGTCACGGCCACGCCCGGCCATACGCTGGGCCACGTGGTGTTCCGCTCGGTCGAGAACCAGCTGGCCTTCGTCGGCGACACCCTGTTCGCCCTGGGCTGCGGCCGGTTGTTCGAGGGGACGCCGGAGCAGATGTGGGCCAGTCTTCAGGCCCTGGCCGCCTGGCCCGAGGCGACCGTCGTCTGGTGCGCCCACGAATATACGGCCTCGAACGCGCGCTTCACCCTGACCCTGGACGACCGGCCCGAGACCCGGGCCCACGCCGAGGCGATCTTTGCGGCGCGGGCGCGGGGCGAGCCCACCGTGCCGACGACGATCGGGACGGAGCGGCGGTTCAATCCGTTTCTGACGGCGGTCGATGCGGCCCAGTTCGCCGCGCGGCGGGCCGCGAAGGACGGCTTCAGCGGCTGAGAACGTCGTCCGCGACCACGCGGACGATCAGGGCCGAGGACGGACGGCCGGCCACGCCGGCGCGCGGCATGATCACGATGCGCAGGACGCCGCGTGAGAAGGTCGCCTGGGGGCCCCGGCCCTGATCGACGATCTCGATGCGGCGGATCTTGTCCGCCTCGCGGCGCAGGGCCGGTGATCGGGCCATGCGGGCGATGGCGTCCACGGCGGTCGACAGGGCGTCGGCGGCCACGGCTTCCGAGCCGGGCTGAATGTCCACGTCCACGACCACCAGTCGGCCCAGGGCGCGGCTGGCCCGGTCGCTCTGGCGGATGATGTAGTTCCACAGCTGGACGGCCGTCAGGGCCGGGGCCAGCAGGGGCGCGGCCTCGCCCGACGGCGAGACGGGCGAGCCCTGGGGCGCCGTGGTGGTGTACAGGGTCATGCCGCCGTCGGCCGTGACGCGCAGCACCTGGTCGCCGTTGTCGTTGCGATAGACGATGTCGCCGCGCGGGGCGGGGGCGGGACGCAGCACCCAGATCTCGGTCGAACGGTCGAACCGCAGCAGGGGGCGCGACCCGGTCACGTCCAGCACGAACCCCTGTCCCGTGCCGGCCACATAGCGGGCCGAGGGCGGCAGGTTGCGGCGCGACTGGGCGTGGCAGTCCGAGGGCAGGACCGCAGGCGCAGCCACGGACAGACCCACGGTCACGACGGCCGCCAGGGCCATCGCGGTCACGCGAGGCGACTTTTTCGCCCAGTCCGTTTCCGTCAACTTCATGAGACTGTGGATGAAACCGTCACGCGGCGGATTTTGGGCGAAGCCGCTTCACCCGACCAGGTACTGACCGCCGTTCAGAGACAGGGTGCAGCCTGTGACATATCCAGCACGCTCGCCCACCAGCCAGGACACCATGTCGGCGATCTCCTCGCCCTTGCCCAGGCGGCCCACGGGGATCTGGGCCACGATGGATTCCAGCACCTTGGGGTCCATGGCGCCGACCATCTCGGTGTCGATATAGCCGGGGGCGATGCAGTTGACGGTCACGCCCTTGCGGGCGTTCTCCAGGGCCAGGGCCTTGGTGAAGCCGATCATCCCGGCCTTGGCGGCGGAATAGTTGGTCTGGCCCACCTGGCCCTTCTGGCCGTTGATCGAGGAGATGTTGACGATCCGGCCGTGGCCGCGGTCGCGCATGCCGTTGATGACCTGGCGGGTGGTGTTGAAGACGCTGTCCATGTTCACCCGGATCACGTCGGACCACTGGTCATGGCTCATCTTGTGGAAGAAGCCGTCGCGGGTGATGCCGGCGTTGTTGACCAGGATGTCGACCGGACCCAGCTCGGCTTCGACCTCCTGCACCGCGCGCGCGCAGTCTTCGAAGCTGCCGACATTGCCCTTCACCACGAAACAGCCGGTGGCCCGGGCCGTGGCCTGGGCGGCTTCGTCATTGCCGGAATAGCCGGCGGCGACGCGGACGCCGTCCTCGCTGAGGCGCTGGACGATCGCCCTGCCGATGCCTCGGGTGCCGCCGGTCACGAATGCCACACGCGCCATCATCGTTTCCTTGTCCCTTTGGTCCGTCTGCTGCGGACCGTGGTTAAAGGTGTAGCGACGCCTCGGCCGCAGGCAAGCCCGATTTCCGCGGGGGAAACCGGGCTTGATGTCGCACGGATCAGGCCGCCAGCTTCTCCATGTCGATGACGAAGCGGTAGCGGACGTCGGATTTCAGCATCCGCTCATAGGCCTCGTTGATCTGGTCGGGGGCGATGGTCTCGATGTCGCAGGCGATGCCGTGTTCGGCGCAGAAGTTCAGCATCTCCTGGGTTTCGGCGATGCCGCCGATCAGGGAGCCGGCGATGCGGCGACGACGCCACAGCAGGGGCACGGCGAACACCGGCAGGCCCTCGGTGGTCAGGCCCAGCATGACCATGGTCCCGTCACGCGCCAGCAGCTGGACCTGGCTGGAGATCTCGTGCGTGGCCGAGACGGTGTTGATGATCAGGTCGAAGCTCTCGGCCGCGGCCTTCATCGCCGCCTTGTCCGAGTTGATCAGGAAATGCTTGGCGCCCATCCGCTCGGCGTCGGCCTTCTTGCGGTCCGAGGTGGACAGGACCGTGACCTCGGCCCCCATGGCCGCCGCCAGCTTGACCGCCATATGGCCCAGGCCGCCCAGGCCGATGACCGCGACCTTCGAGCCCGGTCCGACGCCCCAGGTCTTCAGCGGCGAATAGGTGGTGACGCCGGCGCACAGCAGGGGGGCGGCGACGTCCAGCGGCAGCCTGTCGGGGATGGACAGGACGAAATGCTGATCGACGGTGATGTGGTCGGAATAGCCGCCCTGGGTGATGGTCTCGGCCGTGCCGCCCTTCCGGTCCTTGCCGCCGTAGGTGCCGGTGAAGCCGGGCACGCAATACTGCTCCAGACCTTCCTGGCACGACGAGCATTCGCGGCAGCTGTCGACCATGCAGCCCACGCCGACGCGGTCGCCTTCCTTAAAGCGGGTGACGTTCGAGCCGACGGCCGCCACCACGCCGGCGATCTCGTGACCGGGCACCAGCGGGTACTGGGCCTGGCCGGTCTCGCTGCGGGCCATGTGCAGGTCGGAATGGCAGATGCCGCAGTATTTGATGTCGATCAGCACGTCGTCGGGGCCGGGATCGCGCCGTTCGAAGCTGTAGGGGGTCAGGGGCTTGTCGGCGGCGGTCGCGGCGAAGGCGCGTGTGGCGATCGGCATGGGGAAGTCCTTCAGGCTTTCGGGCAGGCGGTGGGGCGTGGGGGGCAGATGTGGCCCGGCGTGACCGGTCGCAAGGCGGCGCGCGTCATTTCAACTGGGCGATCAGCGCCTGGGCGGCCGCCGGGTTCCGCACCTTGGCCCCCGAGATGAAATAGGCGAAGACCTCGCCGCGTTTCGCCCAGGCCTTGGCTTGGTCGGCGACGGCGGACAGTTCGGCGGCGGTCATGCCGGTGGGCTCGTCCTCGCGGCTGGACATCAGCCGGGCATATCTGAAGTCAGACGTTTCTTCGTCGATCTGGGGCCAGGTCGGCTCCTCGTCATCGACGGCGTAGACGATGGCGACGCCGTATTTGCGGGCCAGGTCGTAGAACTGCTCGCTGGCGAAGCTCGGGTTGCGCACCTCCAGGGCGTGGCGCAGGCGCAGGCCGTCCTTCTCGGGCGGCAACAGTTTCAGGAAGCCCTCGAAATCCTCGGGGTCGAACTTCTTCGTGCCCATGAACTGCCAGTTGATGGGCCCCAGCCTGTCGCCCAGTTCGGTCAGGCCCTGGGACAGGAATTTCTCGAAGCTCTCGCCGCCGTCCGACAGGATCTTGCGATTGGTGCAGTAGCGGCTGGCCTTGACCGAGAAGACGAAGCCTTCCGGCGTCTCGTCACGCCATTTGCGCCAGGAGTCGGGTTTGAAGGTCGAATAATAGGTGCCGTTGATCTCGATGCTGGTCAGTTTCGACGCCGCGTATTCCAGCTCGCGCTTCTGCACCAGGCCCTCGGGATAGAAGATTCCGCGCCAAGGTTCGAAGGTCCAGCCGCCGACGCCGATGTGGATGGGGTGGGTCATGGCCAGTCGCTTCCCAGAGGTGAGGCCGTCCAGTCCTCGCGTGCGCTGCGGATGCGGAGGACTGCGACGATGTCGTCGATGTGTTCGTAGATGATGACGTGAGCGCCATAGGGCTGAACCCTGACGGGCGGCTGGATATCCGTGTGCAACCGGCCCGTATCGGGGAACAGGAGCAACTGCTGCAACTGGTCTTCCAAGCCTGAAATATAGGTTTCGGTCTGGCGGGCGCCGAACATTTCCAGGCCCTGCCAGAAAATCAGGCGCAGATCCGCTTCGGCGTCTTCGCTCAGCCGCAGGCGGGTCACGCCGCGCCCTTGCGTCTTTCGAATTCGGCGCGGACTTCCTCGAAGATCTCACGTGGGGTCTTTTCGCTGATCCCGCCGGCGCGCGCCTCGTCCACCAATCGCTGCATATGGGCGATCTTCTCGGCCTTGACCTGTTCGCGGCGGATCAGGTCACGGACGACGTCCGAGGCGTTGGCGTAGCGGCCTGATTTGGCCTGTTCCTCGACCCAGGCCTTCATCGGGTCGGGCAGGGAGATGTTCATCGTCGCCATGGGGTCTGCTCCTGTCCGGTCAGAATGGGAGTTTGGCAATCTTTGTCAATTGTCGCAGGGGATTTCAGACGGTGCGGCGAAAAAACAGTGTCTGAATAGTCTGAATTGTCTGAAATCGGGGTGGGACGAAATTGCGCGGAGCCCTCGAACCCAGGGCGAGGCGCCAGAGTCTGCAACTGAATGAGCCTCCCTTCCAATGCCGACGACGGAAGTATAGGCCCGCAGGGAAGGGCGGGGGGTGGCGACGGGATTTTTCAGTCAGGCGGTTGTTTCGTCGACAGAATGTCTGCGGAATTAGGATAGGTGGCGCCTGCGCCGACCGTCCGCGCGCCGGCCCTTATGATCGGCGCGCCATGGTCACGGCGCCGATATGGCCGCCGATGGGGAGCAGACGGACCCTCAGACTCGCGTCGCCCTGGAACCCGCCGCGCGACCGACCCGTCAGGGTGAAGGTCATGCGCACGCCGCCCGAGGCCATGACGACGACCAGCTTGCCGTCCCTTATGCGGCAGTCCGCCGGATCCCCGTCGAGGACGCACGAAAGCCGGCCGCGCGGCTGGGGCGTGACCGTCAATGGGAAATCCAGCTGGTTTCCGCTCTTGGACTTGAAGGAGATGTTGAGGTCCTGCCGCTCGGCCGGCGTGATCTTCAGCATCCAGTCGCCGGCCACCTCGCCACCGGTGATGGGCGGCGCTGCCTGAGCCAGGGCCGTTCCGCAAAGGGCGCAGGCCGCCAGGCCGCCCGCCAGGAACGCTCGCCGCTTCGCCATGCCCGCCTCCGACCGTTCAGCCTGGAGTAGGGTAGGGCGATGATGCTGGATTGCCGCGTGAATTATTGGAAAGGTTGGGGATCAGCGGACTGTGCGGAGGTCTTAAAGGGGTGAAAGGGGTGAGAAGCGGACGACCATGGATTATGCAGCCCGTGTTTCTCCGACGTTCAAAAACGGCGTCACCGCCGCCATCGCGCGCTGGACGTATTCAGCCTTCTCGCCGACGGGCGCGACGTAGTGAATGGCTTCTTCTGCGTCACGCAGGGTCGCCAAGCGCGCAATCATCCAAGCGGCAAGGTATTGCGAGGCTAGGCAACCGCCGGCGGTTGCGACATTGCCGTGCGCGACGAACGGCGCATCAACGACATTTACGCCCGCCTCGATAACCCAAGGCTTGGTCGTCAGGTCGGTGCAGGCGGGCAGGTCGCCGATCAGCCCCAGCTTGGCCAGTAGAAGCGTGCCGGAGCACTGAGCGCCGATTAGCTGGCGCGACGGGTCCAGCGGGAGGCGCGACAGGAACGTGGGATCGGCGGCGTAATCGCGGGTCTTGATCCCGCTGCCAATCAGCACCGCGTCGGCGTCGGCCAAGAACTCCAGCGGCTTCTGGCGCTGAATCGTCACCCCGGCCATCGAGGTGACCTCCGGCGTGGGGCAGGTGATGTGGGCCGCCCAGCCCTGTGATTTCATCCGGTTTAAGATGCCTGCTGCGATGAAGGAATCCAGCTCGTTGAAACCATCAAGGGTTAGGACGGCGATCTGCATGACGGGCACGGCGCTAGGAGATGATGAGGAAGACGGCAGGGTCGCCGAGTTATAGGGCCGCCGCAAGAGCGGACATTCTGGTTGCCCGGTTCGGGTCGTCTTGCGAAATCGCCGCCGGTTCGCAAAGCAGACTTGGGAGCAGGGCTCTCACCCGCTGCTCCGGTTGTGACCGGTATGTTCGATTACACCATCCCAGGCCCAGGTTCAGCGAACCGAGACGCCTCGTCAACCGATGTGAGGCATGGCGTGGTCGGATGCTTCCCCACTCATTCCGCGTCCAAATCCCCCCGCGCCGCGTCCGCCAGGGCGAAGAAGCGGTCGCGGACTTCGGCGGCGAAGGGGTTGTCGCGTTCGATGGCGCGGAAGACCGCGGGGCTGTCGTGGCGGACCATGTCGACGGCCTGCATCAGGCGGTCGAAACTGGCGGTGGTCATACGGGTCGGCAGGGGCTCCATGGCCAGCAGCAGGCGGGCGATCAGATGGGTCAGGCCCTGGACCGTGGCGGCCTCGCGGTCGTGATCCTCGGGGCTGACCTGAAACACCTTCAGGGCCAGGGCGCGGCGGCAGAAGGCGGCGACGCGGCGGGCGTCTCTGCGCGCATCGGGGGCGTCGCGCACGGCGCAGATGGCGATGCGCAGGCCGGCGATGCCGTGCTTGCCGCTCTGGGGGCCGAACAGGGGGTGGGTTCCGACGATCCGCACGCCGGGGGGCAGGAGGTCTTCCATCAGACGGGCGGGTTTGACCTTCACCGAGCCGACGTCGATGACCAGGGCGTCGGGGCGCAAATGGGGGCGGATGGCGGTCAGCGTCGCTTCCAGCGCCTCGACCGGCACGGCCAGAATGATCGTAGGACAGGCGGCGGCCGCAGCCAGGTCGGTCAGGGTGGCGTGGCCGTCGCTGTCGGTCGCCGCTGGATCATGGGCGTAGATGTCGAACCAGGGCGACAAATGCCGCGCCGTCAGCCGCCCGAAGGCGCCGAAGCCGATCAGGCCGAGTTTTTCCTTCTCCCCCGTCATCCTCGGGCTTGACCCGAGGACCGGAGGGTCCGCCGCATTGCGTCAGCGGCGGGCGCACAGCCCGATCCGCGCCCGGTCCTCGGGTCAAGCCCGAGGATGACGGGGGTGGGGGTGAAGCGGGTGACGGATTGTGTAGAGGCCGACCTCACAGCGTCTCCATGAACCGCACCGGCCGGCCGTGCGCCGATCCGATCAGTTCGCCGTCCTGCATCACCACCCGGCCGCGCACGAGGGTCGCCATAGGCCAGCCGGTCGCTTCGACGCCGTCGAACGGGGTCCAGCCGCAGCGCGACGCCTGCTGGTCGTGGGTGATGGTGCGCTTCGCCTTCAGGTCCACGATGGTCAGGTCGGCGTCATAGCTGACGGCCATCCGGCCCTTGTTGGCCGTGCCGAACACTCGCTGGGCGCCGGCCGAGGTCAGGTCGATGAACCGTTCCAGGCTGAGCCGGCCCTGGGCCACATGGGTCAGCATCAGGGGCACAAGCGTCTGGACCCCCGGCATGCCGGACGGTGAGGCCGGATAGGGTTTGGCCTTCTCTTCCTTTGTATGCGGCGCGTGGTCGGACCCCAGGACGTCGGCGACGCCCTGCTGCATGCCCCACAGCCACAGGGCGTCCACATGTTCCTGCGACCGGATCGGCGGGTTCATCTGGGCGTAGGCGCCCAGCCGCTCATAGGCTTCGGGCGCGGCCAGGGTCAGGTGTTGCGGCGTGATCTCGACGGTGGCGACATCCTTGTGGAAGCGCAGGAACTCCATCTCGTCCTTGGTCGTGACGTGCAGGACGTGGATGCGGGCGCCGGTCTCCTGGGCCAGGCCGACCAGGCGGCGGGTCGAGCGGATGGCGCTTTCGGCGTCGCGGACCTCGGGGTGGCTGGTCCAGTCGCCGGTGCGGGCGAGACCGCGGCGTTCGACCAGGCGGTACTCGTCCTCGGAGTGGAAGGTGGCGCGGCGGCGCACGTTCGACAGGACCTTGCGCACCCCCTCGTCGTCGGCGATCAGCAGGTCGCCGGTCGAGGCGCCCATGAAGACCTTGACCCCGCAGCAGCCGGGCAGCCGCTCCAACTCGCCCAGATAGTCGGCGTTCTCGTGGGTGCCGCCGACATAGAAGGCGTGGTCGGTCCACATCCGGTCCTTCGCCCTTGCCAGCTTGTCGGCCATGGTGTCCGGGTCGGTGGTGTTGGGATTGGTGTTCGGCATCTCGAACACGGCGACGACCCCGCCCAGGGCGGCGGCGCGTGACCCGGTCTCCAGGTCTTCCTTCCACTCCAGGCCGGGTTCGCGGAAATGGACCTGGGTGTCGATGACGCCGGGCAGGACCGTCAGGCCCGTGGCGTCGAAGGTCTCGCCGGCCGAGGCCTGGGACAGGTCGCCGATGAAGGCGATCTTGCCGTCGATCACCCCGACGTCGGCCCGGCCGCGCCCCGCGTGATTGGCCACCTCGCCGCCACGGACGATCAGGTCATAGGTCTGGGTCATGGGGGCGGCTCCTGAGGCTGGCTATGCGAGCTTCTAGCGGATGCGGCACGGGTCGCGAAACGGCTAAACCTCTCCCTCCCCGGACGGGGAGGGAGATTGTCGTCAGCCCCGTTCCTTCAACAGCCGAACCGACGCCTTCAGCACCCGTTCCCACGGCAGGTCCATCATGTGCTGGATCGCCTGGTTCAGCCGGGGATCCAGCGCCTTGAACTCCTCGAAGCTGCGGGGGCCGCGCACGGCGACGCCGTTCCAGGGGCCGCGCGTCGCCTCGTCGGAGGGGCCGAAGGCGGCCACGACGGGGACGCCCGAGGCGACGGCCAGATGGGTCCAGATCGAGTCCGCGCCGACGTAGAGGCTGGCCTTCGACAGGGCGGCGACGGTCTGGAGCCGGGTGAGTTTGCCCTGGAGTTCGATGACGCGGGCGCGGGGGACGGCGTAGCGGATGGTGTGGGCCGCCTCGCGGTCGATCTCCTCGCCGACGAGCATCAGCCGGCCGCCCGCCAGGGGGCCGTCGTCGGCCAGCAGCTTGGTCGCCACCTTGGCGTAGCGTTCGGCGGGCCAGCGGCGGCCCATCCATTCAACGCCGGGGCCGATCGCCAGGATGGGCCGATCCTTTTCAGAATTGGCGCCGCCGGATGCGGGGATCAGGGCCTCGACCTGGGCGCGCGTCTGATCCGAGACATGGAGGCGGGGGGCCGGAACCTCATGCGGCTCCAGCTTCAGCACCGCGGCCGCCGCCTGGACCGCGTGCAGGCCGGGCTGAGCGGTCTTGTCGCGCACCGCCCGTTTCACACGGCGCAGCTTGCCCGACAGGTCCGAGCCGCGCATGTCCACGATCAGGCCCCACTTGGTCCCGCGCACCTGGTTCCACAGGGCGATCCAGTCGAAACGGCCTTCGCGCTCCAGCACCAGGAGGCGTTCCAGGCGCGGGGTGTCGGCGAACAGGGGGGCGCTGGCGGCCGAGCCGACGACGGTGAAGCCGGCCTCCGGCAGGCTGTCGACCAGATGCGCCAGAACGCCCGAGGACAGCACGGCGTCCTCGGCGTCGGCCTCGGCGATATAGAGGATGGGGAAACGCCCGATCATCCGTGGATCTCATACAGGGATTCTGGCCGGGGTTCAGCGTCAAACGCCCGTATCCACAGGCGGTTTCCCCTGAAGACGCGATGGGCTAGAGCCACGGCCATGAGCAAGACCCCGAATTCGGCCCCCGATCCCGCCGCCCAGGCCGCCCTGGAACGGTTCAGGGCCCAGCGCGTGACGGCCATCTACCGCCTCGATCTGATCGCTCAAGGCGCGACCATCGCCTATGAGGACGGGACGCCGGTGGACATGGCGTCGGAAAAGACGCGGCTGGAGGCCGTCGTCGCCGACATGGACCGCCGCATCGCCCGGCTGGAGCGGGCGGGCGAGTGAGCCTGCCCCTGCTGCCCGACCGGACCTGCGGGGCCTGCGTCGAATGTTGCCGCGCCATTCCGCTGGACCTGCCCGAACTGGCCAAGCCGACCGGCGAACTGTGCGCCTATTGCGTCGAGGCCGCCGGCTGCTCGGTCCATGCGATCCGACCCAACACCTGTCGCGTCTGGTTCTGCCTGTGGCGGGTGGTCGAGCTGTCGGACGACTGGCGGCCGGACCGCAGCGGGGTGATCGTGCGGCCCGACGGGATCGAGGACGGGGTCATCACCCTGTATGTCATCCGGCCGTCTGACTTCCTGGCCTCGCCGGACTTCTTCGCCACAGTGGCCGGCTGGATCGCCGAAGGGGTCGAGGTGGCGCTGAGCATTCCCGGCCCGGTCGGGACCTACCCCGCCCGCGCCGTCGTCACCGACTGGCTGCGGCCGGCGGTGGAGGCGGGCGATCCCGCCGCCTTCCTGGGGCGGGTGCTGCGGTCGCTGGACAAGCTGGCGGAGCATGATTTCCAGCCGGACGGGGTCGTGGCGCGCTACGCCGTGGCCTGAGCTGACGGCTTTGGGACGCGCGGCGCATACGGGGTTTCCGCAGGTTCGACTTAGCCGGTTCTTAACAGCGTTCCGTCAGTGATCGTCCTACAATAACCGTCGTCCAGAAAGGGCACCGCAGCTATGCACGAATGGGACGCCCTGCGTCGCCCGATATGGTTGTTCGATCCGGTCAGCCGGCGCGGCGTCTACGCCAATCCGGCGGCGCTGGAGCTATGGGAGGCGGACAGTCTGGAGGCCCTGCTGGCCCGTGGCTTCGGCCAGTTGTCGCCGGCGGCCGTGGCGCGCGTCGAACGGCTGGCGCGCGAGACCGCCGACGGGTCGGTCGTCTGCGACCAGTGGACCTTCTACCCCAACGGCCACCCGGTGACGGTGGCGGCGGTGATCTCGACCTATCTTCTGGAAGACGGGACGCCGGTGCTGCTGGTCGAGGCTTCGCCCATCGCGGCGGACGGCGACGAGAACCGCGCGGCCGAGGCCCTGCGCCATACCTCGACCCTGATCAGCCTGTTCGATCCCGAGGGGCGGCCGATCTTCTCCAATCCGGCGGCCTTCGCCGCCTACGGCACGGCGACCGACGGGTTCGAGGCGCGGTTCGCCGAGCCGGAGCGCGCGCCGCCGCTGCTGGCCGCCGCCCTGGCCGGAAACGCCGTCACCGACGTCTGCCAGGTCGTCACGCGTGACGGGCTGCGCTGGCATCAGCTCGACGTGCGGCCGGTCACGGATCCGGCGACCGGCCAGATGAGCGTGCTGCTGGACGAACGCGACGTGACCGCGCGGGTCCAGGCCCAGAACGCCCGCGCGGCGGCCGAGCAGAAGGCCGCCATGGCCGAGGCGCGCCAGGCCTTCCTGACCGAAATGTCGCACGAGCTGCGCACGCCGCTGAATACGGTGATCGGCTTCTCGGACCTGTTGGCGACGTCCAGTCTGAATGTCGAACAGGCCGACCATGTGGGGCGGATCAACAACGCCGGTCAGCGCCTGCTGTCGGTCGTCAACGAGATGATCGACCAGTCGGGCAGGGACGCCTCGGAAGGCGACGCCGCGCCCGCAGCGACCGGTCTGACCGTCGTCGAGTCAGAGGTCGGGGCGAAGGCTCCGGCCGAGTTTCCGGCCGAGGTTTCTGGGGCCTGCGAAGCCATCGAGACGGAAGGGTCGGGGCGGACGCCCAGGATCCTGTATGTCGATGATCACGACTGCAACCGGGCCCTGGTGGTCGCGGTGCTGGAGGTCCAGGGCATCGCCTGCGCCACGGCCGAGGACGGCGCCCAGGGGCTGGAAGCCGCCCGCACCGGCGACTGGGACCTGATCCTGATGGATATCCAGATGCCGGTCATGGACGGGGTCGCCGCCACCCGCGCCATCCGCGCCCTGCCGGGCCATCGCGGCGCCACCCCCATCGTGGCCCTGACCGCCAACACCCTGGCGGAACAGAAGGCCGAGTATTTCGCCGCCGGCATGGACGATTGCATGGCCAAGCCGATCAACATCGTCGAGCTGACCCACATGGTCCTGAGCTGGACCAGCAGCGACTGGCGCCGAAGCGGGCCGCCGCTGATCGCCGCCGTCGCCTGAGACGCGCGCCGCGAGGCGCGCTTGTTTCAGGCGGTCTTCAGGTCTGAAGGACGGCCTGGATGCCCGCCAGCAGACTGGCGGCGGTGATGGGCTTGGGCACATGGATGTCGGCGCCGGCCTGGATCGCCTGCTCGCGGTGCTGGGCCATGGCGTTGGCGCTCAGCATGATGATCGGCGTGTGGATGTTGGCGGCGCGCGTCGCTTCCAGTTCGCGGATCGTGCGGGTCGCCGTCAGCCCGTCCATGCCGGGCATCTGCATGTCCATCAGGATCACGTCGAAGCTGCCGGCCTGGAAGGCGGTGACGGCCTGGGCGCCGTCCTCGACCGTGATCAGTTCGACGGGGTGTCCGGCCAGGATCAGCTGAACCACGCGCTGGTTGGTCGGATGATCTTCCGCCAGCAGGACCCGGATCGTGTGCATCGGCGCCGGGACCTCGGCCGCCCGGGCGCGTTCGCCGGCGACATAGTCGGACAGGGAGGTGCTGCGGGCCAAGGGAATCTCGATCCTGAAGCGGCTGCCCTGTCCGGGCGTCGATTCGGCCGTGATCCGTCCCCCCATCATCTCCACCAGGGCGCGGCAGATCGACAGGCCCAGGCCCGTGCCGCCGAAGCGCCGGGTGATGGTGGCGTCGGCCTGGCTGAAGCGGTCGAACAGGCGGGGGGCGTGTTCGGCGTTGAAGCCGACGCCGGTGTCCTGGATATCCACGATCAGATGGGTCAGGCTGTCGTGGTCTTCGTCCAGGGCGATGCGGACGGAGACGCCGCCCTGGTGGGTGAATTTCACTGCGTTGGACAGGAGGTTGCCGATCACCTGGCGGATGCGGGTGCTGTCGCCGACGAAGACGCCACGCGCCTCATCGTCGCGGATGACGTCGAATCTCAGGCCCTTTTCGTCGGCGCGGACACGCATGACGTCCAGCGGCGCGTCCAGGGCCTCGTCGAGGTCGAAGGGGCGGGTCTCCAGCGTCAGCTCGCCCGCCTCGATCTTGGAGACGTCGAGGATGTCGGACACCAGCCGTTCCAGAGTGACGCCGGACGCCCGGATCAGATTGACCATCTCGGTCTGGGCGGGATCCAGGGCGGTGCGGGACAGTGCATCGACGATGCCGATCACCCCGTTCAGGGGCGTTCGCACCTCGTGGCTCATATTGGCCAAGAAGTCGGACTTGGCGCGGCTGGCGGCCTCGGCGGCGGCCTTGGCCTCGATCAGGGCCCTTTCGGCGGCGACCTTGGCCGTCACGTCGCGCGCGACCGCATAGATCCGGTCGCCGAACCTCTGGGCGCGCCATTCCAGGGTGACGTAGTGACCGTCCCTGTGCCGATAGCGATTGATCTGACCCAGAACCGGGTCGCCGGGGCGGCGGTTCGTGACCTCCAGGATGGCCGTCTGTGTGGCGGGCTGGTCGTCGGGATGCACGAGACTGGGCAGAAGCTGACCGACCAGTTCATCGGGCCGATACCCCAGGACCGAGAACCAGGAGGCGCTGGCCTTGACCACCGGCCCGTCCAGTTCACGCACGACCAGAAGATCCAGCGACACGTCGAAGAAGGTGTCCAGATCCACATCGGTCGGCGGTGGGCGCAGCGCCTCGGCGGGCGAACGGATCATTGCAGCAATTCCTCGCGAAGTGATTCAGCCACTACGCGAGATCGGTTAAGGCCGCATTTGCGCGCACGAGGATGTTTCCACTGGGCGATTATGTCGCGTCGGTCTGGGTGAGGTCATGATCGCCGCACGGCTTGTCTTCGCCGCCCTCCGAACCGTCCCTGCGGCCTCGCTCAAAGATCGGCTTGAGAACGGACAATCGGGCCGGCCCAGCGCGACGGGCTGCGGGTTTCAGTAGGCGAAGTCGGCGTAGATCCGTTTCACGTCGCCCTGCCAGGCCCCGTGATACAGGTCCAGCAGGCGTTCGGCCGGGGTGATCCCGCTGTCGGCGATGTCTTCCAGTTCCGACAGATAGCCGCGCTCGTCCACCATGCCGCCCGAGAAGCGGGCGCGGTTCTTCAGGCCCTGTTTGGCGATGTTGACCAGATCCACGGCGATGTCGCGCACGCTGCGGCCCGCCACCTCGGCCTTCAGGCCCAGACGGGTCACGTCGCGGCGCAGGCGCTCATGGTCGGCGATGTCCCAGTCCTTGACCAGGTCCCAGGCGGCGGCCAGCGACGGGGCGTCGTACAGGACGCCGGCCCACAGGGCGGGCAGGGCGCAGATCCGGCTCCACGGGCCGCCGTCGGCGCCGCGCATCTCCAGATAGGCCTTCAGCCGCACCTCGGGGAAGAGGGTGGTCAGATGGTCGTTCCAGTCCTTGAGGGTCGGATATTCGCCGGGCAGGGCGGGCAGTTTGCCGGCCTGGAAGTCGCGGAACGACTGGCCCGAGGCGTCGACATATTTGCCGTCGCGCTTGGCGAAATACATCGGGGTGTCCAGCGCATAGTCGGCGTAGCGTTCGAAGCCGAAGCCGTCCTCGAACACGAAACCCAGCATGCCGGTGCGGTCGGCGTCGGTGTCGGTCCAGACGTTGGCCCGCGCCGACAGGAAACCGTTCGGGCGGCCCTCGGTGAAGGGCGAACAGGCGAACAGGGCGGTGGCGATCGGCTGCAGCGCCAGCGAGGTGCGGAACTTGGCCACCATGTCGGCTTCGGAATCGAAGTCCAGATTGGCCTGGATGGTGCAGGTGCGCAGCATCATGTCCAGGCCCAGGGTCCCGACCTTGGGCATATAGGCGCGCATGATGTCGTAGCGGCCCTTGGGCATGACCGGCACCTGTTCGCGCGTCCACAGCGGGTCGAAGCCGGCGCCCAGGAAGCCGACGCCCAACTGGTCGGCCACCTGTTTGACCTCCATCAGGTGCTGGCCGGTCTCGTTGCAGATGTCGTGGATGGTCTTCAGCGGGGCGCCGGACAGTTCGAACTGGCCGCCGGGCTCCAGGCTGACCGAGGCGATGAAGCCCTCGTCGTTGCGACGCTCCAGCCCGATCAGGACGCCGTTCTCCTCGACCCGGGACCAGCCGAACCGCTGCAGGCCTTCCAGCATGGCCTTGATGCCGCTCGGCCCGTCGTAGGCGGGGCGGGCCAGGGTGGTCTTGTCGAAGCCGAACTTCTCGTGCTCGGCGCCGATCCGCCACTGGTCCTTGGGCTTGGCGCCCTTGGACATGGCTTCGATGAGGACGTCCCGGCTCAGCGGCGCGTTGTCGGTCATGCGTCAGATCCCCTCCGGCGCATCTCTGAGCGACCGTGTGTCGCGGCTAGATGGGCGAGGATGAGGCCCGGCTCAAGGGGGCAGGAAATAGCGGAGTGAAAATCAACGCTCCCAATCGCCCACGGCCGCCTGCCACAAGGTCATGGCGGCGATGGCGGCGGTGTCGGCGCGCAGGATGCGCGGACCCAGAGACACGGCGGTGGTGAAGGGCAGGGACCGCAGGCGTTCGCCTTCTTCTGGCGAGAAACCGCCCTCGGGGCCGATCAGGATGGACCATTTTGGTTGACCTTCTCCCTCCCCGTCCGGAGAGGGGGGCGAAGGCGCAGCCGAAGCCGGGTGGGCAGGGCCAGGCAGGGCGTCCGGTTGCTCGGCCCGCCCCACCCCGTCGTCGCTGCGCGCCAACGCCCCTCCCCTGAGGGGGGAGGGAGAATAGGGTGCGAGCGCCCGCATCGCCGGCGCCCCTCCTGTCTCGTCGCAGAACATCAGCCGGCGTCCCGCCTCCCACTCGTCCAGCAGGGCGTCCAGTTTCACCGGATCATCGACCGGGGGCACGTCCAGCCGCCCGGTCTGTTCGGCGGCCTCTTCGGCGATGGCGTCCAGCCGGTCCAGGCGGATGCGGTCGGCGTTGGTCCGTTTGGTCAGGACCAGCCGCACCCTGCGCGCGCCCAACTCTGCGGCCTTCTCGACGATGGTCTCGACCCGGGCCTTCTTCACCACCGCGACGATCAGCTCCAGATCGGGGCCATAGGTCTGGGGCCGCGCCTGTTCCTCGGCGCGCAGGATGACGCCTTTCTTCAGGACTTCGGCGACGGTGCAGCGCCATTCGCCATCGCGGCCGTTGAACACCAGCAGTTCGTCCCCGACCTTCAGCCGCATGACCTGGGTCAGATAGCGCGACTGGTCGAGCGTGGGGGCGACGGCGGCGGCGGCGGCGAGGGGGGAAGGGACGTGAAGACGGATCATGTCCGCCTTCCTATCTCCGTCTCTTCCATCCGTCATCCTCAGGCTTGACCGAGGATGACGGAGGGGGCGATCAGAGGGTGCGCGCGATCAGCAGCTTCATGATCTCGTTCGTGCCGCCGTAGATCCGCTGCACCCGCGCGTCCTTGTACAGCTGGGCGATGGCGTATTCGTTCATGTAGCCGTAGCCGCCGTGCAGCTGCAGCATCTCGTCGATGGTCTCGCCCTGGATGTCCGTGACCCAGTATTTGGCCATGGAGGCCGTGGCGGCGTCGAGCTGGCCCTTGAGGTGCAGGCCGATGCAGTGGTCGACGAAGACCTTGGCGACCGTGAGCTTCGTCTTGACCTCGGCCAGTTTGAACTGGGTGTTCTGGAAGTCGATGACCCGCTTGCCGAAGGCCTTGCGTTCCTTGACGTAGGCGATCGTCGCCTCAAGCCCGCGCTCGGCGGCGGCGACGCCCTGGACGGCGATGTTCAGCCGTTCCTGCGGCAGTTGCTGCATCAGCTGGACGAAGCCCTGGCCCTCGGCGCCGCCGATGATGTTGTCGCCGGGGACCTTCACGTCGTTGAAGAACAGCTCGGAGGTGTCGTTCCCCTCCATGCCGATCTTGTGCAGGTTCCGGCCGCGTTCGAAGCCTTCGGCGCCGTCCGTTTCGACCACGATCAGGGAGGTGCCCTTGGCGCCCTCGGCCGGGTCGGTCTTGGCGACCACGATGATGAAGTTGGCCAGTTGGCCGTTGGTGATGAAGGTCTTGGAGCCGTTGACGACATAGCCGTTGCCGGACTTGACCGCCGTGGTCTTGACGCCTTGCAGGTCGGAGCCCGCGCCCGGTTCGGTCATGGCGATGGCGCCGACCAGTTCGCCGGACTGGAGCCGCGGCAGCCAGCGCGCCTTCTGCTCAGGCGTGCCGTAGTGCCAGATGTAGGGGGCGACGATGGCGTTGTGCAGGCTGATGCCGAAATGGTCCGCGCCCTTCCAGCCCAG
Source organism: Brevundimonas sp. GW821-FHT10E09 (assembly GCF_058809375.1). Classification (NCBI taxonomy): domain Bacteria; kingdom Pseudomonadati; phylum Pseudomonadota; class Alphaproteobacteria; order Caulobacterales; family Caulobacteraceae; genus Brevundimonas; species Brevundimonas sp. GW821-FHT10E09. Next base: position 142,561 of record NZ_JBXASO010000001.1, read on the forward strand.
CTGGCGCATCAGCACCACCTCGTGCCGATAGTCGCCGCCCATGCCGCCGTCTTCTTCCGGCATGGACAGGCCAAGCAGGCCGTCGGCGCCGGCCTGGCTCCACAGTTCGCGCGGCACGGACGAGTTGGCGATCCAGGACTGGACCTTTTCCGGCGGCGCGTGCTCGTCGATCCATTTGCCGACGCTGTCTGAGAAGAGGACAATCTCCTCTTCACGCATGAAATCGGGGTCGGGGCTGTTGAGGATGTTCATGAGCGTTTCCTGGACGTCTCCCTCCCCGTCCGGGGAGGGGGGCCGCGAAGCGGCCGGGTGGGGACGGCAGGGTGAGCGGGCTCGGTCTTTGTGTCGCCGAGCCCTCCCCACCCGGTCGTCGCTGCGCGTCGACCGCCCTCCCCCGAGGGGGAGGGAGAGGTTAGCGCCGGCTCAGAACGCCTCGGCCGGCATGGCCATCAGCACGTCCGCGCCGGTCTTCAGCTTGGCCAGATGGGCGCCGGCGTCGGGCAGGATGCGCTCGACGAAGTAGCGGCCGGTCTGGAGCTTGGTGGCGTAGTAGGGGTCGGTCGAGCCGGACTCGACCTGGGCCTGGGCGACCTTGGCCATCTGGGCCCACATATAGGCCAGCGCCGTCAGGCCGAAGACGTTCAGATAGTCGGTCGAGGCGGCGCCTGCGTTGTCCGGGTTGGCCATGCCGTTCTGCATCAGCCACATGGTGCCTTCCTGCAGCTTCTTCTTGGCGTCGGCCAGGCCGTCGACGAAGGGCTTGATCGCCTCGTTCGCGCCGTTCTCGGCCACGAAGGCGTCGATCTCGCCGAACCAGGTCATGATGGCGCGGCCGCCGTGGGCCGGCAGCTTGCGGCCGACCAGGTCCAGCGCCTGGATGCCGTTCGTGCCCTCGTAGATCATGGTGATGCGGGCATCACGCAGATACTGGCTGGCCGGGAAGTGTTCGGTATAGCCCGAACCGCCGTGGACCTGCATGGCCAGAGAGGCGACGTGGAAGCCCTTGTCGGTCAGATAGGCCTTCAGCACGGGCGTCAGCAGGCCCATGTAGTCCTTGGCCTTGGTCGCGACGGCCTCGTCTTCCGACTTCTCCAGATCGGCGTGCAGGGCGGTCCACAGGATGAAGGCCTGGCCGCCTTCGACGAAGGCGCGGGCCTCCAGCAGCATGCGGCGCACGTCGGGGTGGACGATGATCGGGTCGGCCGGGCCTTCGGGGTTCTTGGGTCCGGTCAGGCTGCGGCCCTGCAGGCGGTCCTTGGCGAACTCGGCGGCGGCCTGATAGGCGGCGGTGCCGATGGCCAGGCCCTGCAGGCCGGTGCCCAGGCGGGCCTCGTTCATCACCACGAACATGTTGTTCATGCCGCGGCCTTCCTCGCCCAGCAGCCAGCCCTTGGCGCCGTCATACTGCATGACGCAGGTGGCGTTGCCGTGGATGCCCATCTTGTGCTCGAGGCCGGCGCATTCGAGGGTGTTGCGCTCGCCCAGCGAGCCGTCCTCGTTGACCAGATATTTGGGCACGACGAACAGGGACAGGCCCTTGATGCCCGGGACCGCGCCTTCGATGCGGGCCAGAACCGTGTGGATGATATTGTCCGAGAAGTCATGCTCGCCGGCCGAGATCCAGATCTTCTGGCCGGTGATCGAATAGGAGCCGTCGCCGTTCGGCACGGCCTTGGTGCGGACCATGCCCAGGTCAGTGCCGCACTGGGGCTCGGTCAGGTTCATGGTGCCGGACCATTCGCCCGACACCATCTTGGGCAGGTATTTGGCCTTGATCTCGTCCGAGGCGCTGGCGTGGATGCCGGCATAGGCGGACGACGTCAGGCCCGGATACATGGAGAAGGCCGCCGAGGCGCCGGCGGTCATCTGACCGAAGGCCGAGGCGACGATGCTGGGCATGCCCTGGCCGCCGTAGGCCGGGTCGGCGGCCAGCGCCATCCAGCCGGCTTCAGACATGGCCTTGTAGGCTTCCTTCCAGCCCTTGGGACCGGTGACGACGCCGCCTTCGGACCAGTGGCAGCCTTCCTTGTCGCCCGGATTGTTGATCGGGGCGATGACCTCGTCGGCGAACTTGCCGCCTTCTTCCAGAATCTGGCCGACCAGGTCCGAAGACACGTCCTGGAAGCCGGGCTGGTTGGTGTAGCGGTCGATCTCCAGCACTTCATTCAGGATGAAGGTGAAATCGCGGACGGGCGACTTGTAGGCCATGGGTCAGGCTCTCGCTTTGAAGGGGTGATGGTCGTGGTTGAGGCGTGCGCGCAGCAGCTTCTCATAGTCTTCCGCGCCGGGCAGCAGGTCCGGCCGGTGTTCGCCCAGCTTGGACTCCATCCAGGCGCAGGCGTCTTCCGCCGTCTGGATGGCGCCTTCGATGTCTTCCAGCTGCTGCTTCAGGGCGGCGATCTGGGCGCGGTGGCGTCTCAGGGCCACCGCCATCTGGTGGACGTTGTGATCCTTGCGGTCATACAGGTCCAGCATCTCCTGGATTTCCTGCAGGGTGAAGCCGATGCGGCGGCCTCTCAGGATCAGTTTCAGCCGCGCGCGGTCGCGGGAATCATAGACGCGCGTCTGTCCCTTGCGGGCCGGCGTCAGCAGACCCTTGTCCTCGTAGAATCTGAGGGCGCGGGCCGTGGCGTCGAACTCGCGGCACAGCTGGCGAATGGAATAGGTGCGGTGATCGTCGGCGGTGGCCATGCGGGCACCATAACTTTACGTGCGCGTAAAGGAAAGGCTTTACGTGCGCGTAAGGGTAAGCTTTCGCCGAGATGGACGGCAGGCAAAGAAAAGCCCGGAGCCAGGGGGGAGAAGGCTCCGGGCGCGACACACCGGGACAGGAGGGGGGAGAGGGTCCCGGCGATCGATCTTCGGGGGCGGGTCAGGCCGTGCGGCGACCCAGCAGAACCGGGATGGTGAAGCCCAGCAGAATGAGGTTGACCACGGCCAGGCCGATGTCCTGGCTGAGGGCGTGGATGATCAGCATGGTCGATTCCAGCACGATCAAGCCGGCGGCCGAGGTCAGCAGCAGGGGGCGGCCGACGCGCCAGGAGATCAGCGGGGCCAGAACGCCCAGCGCCAGCACCAGCTCGACCACGCCCATGCCGCGCACCATGTTCTCGGGCGCGACGGCGGGCCAGCCCATCAGGGTGATGAGGTTGGTCATCGGCTCCGTCAGCTTGGCGTAGCCGGCGGCGATGAAGAACATCGCGATCCAGCCCTGCAGCGTCCACAGGGTGATGTTCTTGTAGGCGGCGCGGCTGCGGGCCTGGGCGACGGGCAGATGGGTTGTGGTCATCGGGAGGGGCCTGATTGGTAACAGTTGCGATATCGGATTGAGCGGCTCCGTTCGCAAGGGGGTATCTAGAGGCCCTTTCGTCATTTGTCATCACGCGATGACATCAATTGATGACATCAGCTGATGACTTTGTGTTTCAGGGGCGGCGCGAGTGGCCCGATTCGCGCCGCCCCTGCAACGGGTTCTGACGATATTTCGGCCGATCAGGGTTCATCCGATTGGGGCCCCGGCGTCTGGACGATCAGGTCGCCGGGCTGGCAGTCCAGTTCGCGACACAGGGCGTCCAGGGTGGAGAAGCGGACGGCGCGGGCCTTGCCGGTCTTGAGGATCGACAGATTGGCCAGGGTGACGCCGACGCGGTCGGACAGTTCGGTCAGGGACATGCGGCGTTCGAGCAGCAGCCGGTCCAGCTGGATCATGATCATGGCGCGCCTCTCAGACCGTGGTCAGCTGTTCGTCGCGCATGGCCGACCCCTGGCGGAAGACCTCGGCCAGGATGAAGACTACCAGTATGCCCAGCCAGGATCCGAGGTCGAAATCATAGTCGGAAGCCGACTGGCCGATGGCCTGGGGGGCGACGATGGACAGCATCAGGGCGGTCAGCTGAATACCCAGCAGGCCGAAACCCACGGCCTGGAGCCGTTTGACATTGGCGAACTCGAAGGCGTCGCCCTGGTTCACCGAAAGCAGGATGCGCCGCAGCCGGTTGATGATCCACCAGGTGAAGCCGCAGGCGAGGAAGGCGCCTAGCAGGGTCAGGCGGCCGGTCAGCTCGTAGTTTCCGTCAGGATCCGTCGCCCCATCGCGCAGCGCGTCCATCCAGTCGACGCCGATGATCATGCTGGCGACTAGGAGGACGCCCGCGGCGACTGCTCCGATCATGACGAAGACGTTGAAGAAGCCCAACAGCCAACGCAGTGCGCTGGCGGCCGAATATTTGCCCACGAGTTTCATCCTATAGCCTCCATCTGGGTCGCCCTCCGCGACACCTTAGTGACTATCGATATGGCCTTATCGATAAACAGACAAGAACATTATCGATAAACGAGATGAAGCTTTCGTAAGGTTCGGCTCAGGCGGTGAAGCCCCAGGCGGTGCGCGCGGCCTCCAGCCGCGCCAGCTTGGCCTGGAACGGCCCCCAGTCGTCGGCGGCGTCGATGGCGGCCCATATCGCCTCGACCTCGTTGATCAGCATCTCCTCCGGCTCGCGGGCGGCGAACATGGGATGTTCCAGCCGTTCGATCCGGTCGGGCTCATGTTCCATCAGGGCGAAGCGGAAAACGTCGAAGGCCTCGCCCTGGTACAGTCTGGCGCGCGGCCCAGACAGGGCGCGGGCCGAGGAGGCGAAGCCGCCGAACCAGTCGAAGAACAGAGGCTCCCAGCGCAGGGCCTCGCCGCCTTCCCGCAACAGGGCCAGGGTCGCATCGACCAGCCTCTGGTCCGCCGCCTCGCCCAGGCTGAGCAAGCCCAGCCGCATCAGGAAGGCGGCGCGCAGTTCGCGGATATAGGCGGGGCCGAAACTGTTCAGGGCGTCGGTCAGGGGCTCGGCCCCGGCGACCAGTTTCAGACAGCCGGCCAGTTGCGTCAGGTTCCAGAACACCGCCTCGGGCTGGCGCGCGAAGGCGTAGAGGCCGGTCTGGTCGAAATAGGCGGCGGTGAAGGCCGGGTCGTATTCGGGCAGGAAGCGCCAGGGGCCATAGTCGAAACTCTCGCCCGTGACGTTCAGATTGTCGGTGTTCAGCACGCCATGGACGAAGCCGGCCGCGATCCAGCGGGCGGTCAGTCGGGCCGAGGCCTCGACGACGGCGCGCAGCAGGCCGGGCGCGTCCCCGGCGGCGACCGTCGGGTGATAAAGAGTGCGGACGTGTTCGATCAGGGGCTCGATCTGATCGGCGCGACCCAGATAGGCGGCGCGCTGGAAGGTTCCGAAGCGGATATGGGAGTGTGACAGGCGCACCAGGACAGCCGAACGAGTCGGCGACGGCTCGTCCCCCCGCTCCAGCGCCTCGCCGGTCTCGATCAGGGAGAAGGCCCGGCTGGTGGGGACGCCCTGGGCCTCCAGCATCGACGCGGCCAGCACCTCGCGCACCCCGCCCTTCAGCGTCAGCCGCCCGTCGCCGCCGCGCGACCAGGGCGTCGTGCCCGAACCCTTGGTGCCTAAATCAAGCAACCGGCCGGAGGCGTCGCGCATCTGCGCGGCCAGAAAACCCCGCCCGTCGCCCAGGTCCGGATTGTATTGGCGGAACTGGTGCCCGTGATAGCGCATGGCGAGAGGGCCGGGCTGACCGGGCAGGGGCGCGAACCGGCCGAAGGCGGCGATCCATTCGGCGTCGTCCAGCCCCTCCAGCCCCACATCCGCGGCGGCGCGGTCGTTGCGGAACCGCAGCACGGCCTGGGGAAAATCGGCCGCCTGGACGGCGTCGGCGAAATCGGGGCCCAGATCGAAGACGCGCGCTTCGGGGCGATAGGCGGGGGAGGGGGGCATGGGGGCTAGGTGCGACCGCCGCATCTGTTTCGCAAGTCGCCTATGGTGACGGTTTCGGTTGAACCTCTGGGCCCATGCCGTATTCTTGTCGGCAGACATCAGGCTGCGCTTGCGGCCAGGCCGGCGCCGTCTTCACACGATGAAGCGGTGAACCCGGTCCGACGCCCGTCGATAACCTGGCGTCACGACAGCTCATCCTTTCGATCGGAGGCCGCCGTGGCGCGCAAACTGACTCTCGACTTCCTCAAGACCGAGGCCGCGTCCGGCTCGGCCCTGGCCCTGGCGGCCATCGCGGCGGTGCTGGTGGCCAACTCGCCCTGGTCGGCGGACTATTTCGCCTGGCTGAAGAGCTATCATGTGCTTCAGATCGGTCCGATCCGGCTGGAGGAATCGATCTCCGACTGGATCAAGGAAGGCCTGATGGCGATCTTCTTCCTCGTCGTGGGGCTGGAGATCAAATACGAGATCGTGCGCGGCGAGCTGAGCGACCCGCGCAAGCTGGCGACGCCGGTGCTGGCGGCCCTGGGCGGCATGGCCGGGCCGGCCGCCGTCTATCTGCTGCTGTCGGCGACGATGGGGGCGCCCCATGCGGGCTGGCCCATTCCGCTGGCCACCGACATCGCCTTCGCCCTGGCCATCTTCGGCTTCGTCGGCAAGGGCCTGCCGTCGTCGCTGCGGGTCTTCCTGCTGACCCTGGCCATCGTCGACGACCTGGGCGCCATCGCCCTGATCGCGGTCCTGTTCAGCGAGGGGGCCAACTGGGCGCCGCTGTTCTGGGCCCTGGGCCTGATCGCCGTGGACGGCCTGGTGGCGCACCGGATCCGGATCCCGACGCCCTTCTGGGTGCTGGGCTTTGCGGCGGTCTGGTATCTGACGGTCCTGTCGGGGCTGAGCACCTCGCTGACCGCCGTGGCCTTCGCCATGATCGTGCCGATCGCGGCGCGCAAGGAGGATCACCAGAGCCCGCTGAAGGAGGCGATGCACGACCTGCATCCGTGGAACGCCTTCCTGGTCCTGCCGCTGTTCGCCTTCGCCAAGGCCGGGGTCTCCTTCGCCGGCCTGACGATGGACCAGGCCTTCGCGCCCCTGGTCGTCGCCATCGCCCTGGGTCTGTTCTTCGGCAAGCAGATCGGCGTGCTGGGCATGGCCTGGCTGGCCTCGGCCCTGAGGATCGGCGCCCGGCCGACCGACGCCACCTGGCTGCAGGTCTATGGGGTGTCGCTGCTGTGCGGCGTGGGCTTCACCATGAGCCTGTTCATCGGCGTCCTGGCCTTCCCCGGCGCGGTCGATTCGCCCGAACAGGTCGAGGTCAAGCTGGGCGTCATCGGCGGCTCGATCCTGTCGGCCGTGGCGGCGGCTGTCGTTCTGGGTCTGGCGGGCCGGACCCGGTCGAAGGTCAGGGGCGAATAGCCTCCGATTTCGCCGCGAAAGCCGCGACTGCGGTGCAAAAACTGACCTAGCGTAAGCGTTTTCTGTCTCTTCCTTGTCACAGGAAGGTCGAACTGCGGCGAAAAATCGTCGCGGGTAACAACGCTCGCTTGTAGCTCACGCCCAAGCGGGCTTAGCCTCTGCGGTACTGAACGCGTCTCCACGCAGAGGCGCGTCGATTGGGAACTAGGAAACGCTGCGGTCTCGCTCCGCGTGACCGGGCTTCAGAGCCGGGAGGACGCTTTCATGCGCCACACTAACCGCTATCTCCGGACCACCGTGTCCGCCGCCGTCGTCGGCGCCGCCGTGTTCGGCTTCGCCGGGATCGCCGCCGCCCAGGAGGCGCCCACCAGCGTGGACGACATCATCGTCACCGCCCAGAAGCGCGAACAGAGCCTGCAGGACGTGCCGATCGTGGTCACGACCCTGTCGCAGGAAGTGCTGGACGGCGCCGGGGTGCAGGACATCAAGGATCTGCAGATCCTGACGCCGGGCATGACCGTGACCTCGACCCAGTCGGAAGCCTCGACCACGGTCCGTATCCGCGGCGCCGGCACCGTCGGCGACAACCCCGGTCTGGAATCCTCGGTCGGCGTCGTGATCGACGGCGTCTATCGCTCGCGCAACTCGGTCGGCTTCGGCGACCTGGGCGAACTGAGCCGCATCGAGGTGCTGAAGGGGCCGCAGGGCACCCTGTTCGGCAAGAACACCTCGGCCGGGGTCATCAACATCATCACCGAACGCCCGTCGTTCGACCCGTCGGTTTCGGCCGAACTGACCGCCGGCAACTACGGCGCCATGGGCGGCTCGGTCTCGGCGACCGGCCCGCTCAGCGACATCATCGCCGGCCGCATCTTCGTGGCGCACCGCGAACGCGACGGCTTCTATGACGTCAACGTCGGCGACGGCCCGCGCACCCTGACCGAGGACAACACCCAGGACTACTGGACCGGTCGCGGCCAGTTGCTGATCCTGCCCAGCGACGAGGTGTCGATCCGCCTGATCGCCGACTACACCAAGCGCGACGAATTCTGCTGCTCGGCGGTTCAGACCCGCGTCGGCCCGACCCAGGCCTTCATCGCCGCCCTGGCCGCGCCGAACGGCCCCGGTCAGCGGCCGCCCGTCGCCGGCTTCGGCACGGTGCCCTTCAGCCGCACCGCCTATTCGAACCGCGAGACGCCTCAAGAGATCGAGGACATGGGCCTGTCGGCGGAAGCCACCATCGACCTGCCCAGCCTGAACGCCACCCTGACGTCGCAGACCTCGTGGCGCGACTGGTCGTTCCAGCAGGGGATGGACCTGGACTATACGGGCGCCGACATCCTTCACCGCGAGAATGACGGGTCCAACGGCTACGGCGTCGACAACCTGACCCAGGAATTCCGTCTGGCGGGCACGACGGACAAGTTCGACTGGCTGGTCGGCCTGTTCGCCACCAAGGAAGGCGTCTATCGCGACGACTCCTATTCCTACGGCGCGGACTACAACGGCTTCGCCTCCTTCCTGCTGACGGCGACCCTGCCGGCCGCCGTGGGGGGACCGAGCCCCAGCCGCCTGGGCTGTTTCACCAATCCGCAGGGCTTCCTGGTCACCGCCGCCGCGCCGAACACCCCGCTCTGCGTCGTCGGCGCCGTGGCGCCCAGCGCCGCCGCCCCGACCTTCGCGGCGGGCAAGGCCTATGAGGACCACTATTCCCAGCGGTCGGAATCGGTGGCCCTGTTCACCAACAACACCTGGCGGGTGACCGAGGCCTTCGACCTGAACCTGGGCCTGCGCTACACCTATGACAGCAAGCGTCTGCTGGGGGTTCAGGACAATCTGGGAAGCAATGGCGCGGCCTGCGGCGGCGCCCTGGCGAACCAGAATCCGGCCAACCGCGCGCCGTCGGCCATCCCCGGCACCGTCAATGTGGGGACCCCGGCCGCGGCTGTGGGCCTGCTGTGCCTGCCCTGGTCGAACCCGCTCTATGACAATCGCCGGATCCAGGAGAAGTTCAGCGACACCGACATCAGCGGCACGTTCAAGGGCTCCTACCGGTTCAACGACGCCGTCATGGCCTACGCCTCCTATGCGCGGGGCTACAAGGGCGCGGGCTACAACATGGACCGGGTGCAGACGGGGGTGACGCCGGACGCCTCGCTGTTCTTCGACGCCGAGACGGTGGACAGCTACGAGCTGGGGGTGAAGACGACCCTGTTCAACCGCTCGATGCTGCTGAACCTCACCTACTTCGATCAGAAGTTCGAGAACTTCCAGCTCAACACCTTCCTGGGCACCGCCTTCGTGGTGGAATCCATCCCGGAACTGACCTCGCGCGGCGTCGACGCCGACATGGTCTGGTTCACCCCGGTCGAGGGCCTGATGTTCCAGGGCGGCGTCACCTATACGGACGCCAAGTACAACGACTTCACCGCCGCCGACCTGTCGAACCCGGCGCGCTTCCCCGCCCTGTCCCTGCTGCCGGGCGCCCGCGCCTCGTTCGCTCCGGAATGGTCGCTGACCGGCGCCCTGGCCTTCGACCGCTCGCTGGGCGGCGGCCTGCGCGGCGGCTTCAACCTGTCGGCCAAATATTCGACCGACTACAACACCGGTTCGGACCTGCTGCCTTACAAGGACCAGGAGGCCTTCACCGTCGTCAACGGCCGCATCACCATCGGGTCGGAAGACGAACGCTGGACCATCGACGTCTGGGGCCAGAACCTGCTGCAGGAAGAATACACCCAGGTCGGCTTCGCCGCTCCGCTGCAGGGCACGGCCTTCACCAACACCACCACGCCCCAGGCGGACGGCACCTACTATAATATCGCCACCGACACGGCGACCTACAACGCCTACCTGGGCGCCCCGCGCACCTGGGGCGTGACGCTGAAGGTCAAATACTGATCGTCCAGCCGCCCGGGCCGTAAGGCTCAAAGGGGGGAACGACGAAGGGCCGACCGGGAAACCGGTCGGCCCTTTTCTTGAGCCTCTGGAACGTCTGGTCTCAGACGTGGTCCCCAATTCGACTTTCGACCCGTTGCGGACCTTGCGTCTAAGTTGGCTCAAGCGTGGCTGACTCGCAGAAGAACCAAGTGTTCTCGGCCAGTCGAACAAGATACCGACTGTCCGCATACCCACCCGACGGTTCAAACTGATGCCTCACCTCTTGCCGCGCGAGTTCGTCAGCGAGAAGTGTCCGCAGGCTCTCAGGCCCCGTCGCCAGCATGAAAAAGTCCGCGTTCGAATATGCGAGGAATGTGGAGAGTCGTGCAGAGCCATGGAGAAAATCATGCACGGCTTTGACTCCGTGAGACCGCTCCACCCATCGTTCAACAACATCATAGACGGCGAGGGGTTCGGGCAGCGGCTGGCTACAATACAGCGAGAACGTCGTAGGGCGGGCCCAATCGAGATCGTCTGATCTAGTGACCTCGAAATTCCCGAGCGCTTCGTCGTCTTCCAAATCGAGGAGTGCGCGGATGTCTAGAGTTCCCCCGGATATGCCAGAGAATGACAGGATGGCTCCGCCATTGGCGTAGGTTGGTCTGTCCTTCCACCAGCCACATCCGCGAACGGTCAACCGCAGACTGTCGTTGTTAAGCAGCGCCGCCGTGATTGTGCTCGGGTGTGAGAACGCCTTCTCATTGAGTAGGGCGAACAGGTCGAAAATCATGGTTGCGCCCCACAGCTTGGCTGTGACCCTACCATGGCGATGCCCGCTAACCACCCTTTGCGGACCCAATGAGGGTCCGCAAAGCCGATCGACCTCACTCCACCAACGGCGCCTGCCGCGGTTTCGCCAGTTCCCGCTGCCCCGCCGTCGAGCGGCGCAGGATGCGCCGCGCCCACTGGGCCACGTCGTCGACGATGGTGAAGATGGCGGGGATATAGAGCAGGGACAGGAAGGTCGAGGAGATCAGTCCCCCCAGCACGGCGATGGCCATGGGCGAGCGGAACTGGACGTCGGCCCCGATGCCCATGGCGATCGGCACCATGCCCGCGCCCATGGCGAAGGTGGTCATCAGGATGGGGCGGGCGCGCTTGTGCGCGGCGTCCATGATGGCCTCGCGGCGCGGCATCCCGTCCTTCTCGGCCATGATGACATAGTCGACCAGCAGGATGGAGTTCTTGGCCGCGATCCCCATCAGCATCAGCACCCCGATCAGGGCCGACATGGAGAAGTTGGCGCCGCCGATGGCCAGGGCGATGAAGGCGCCGCCGATGGCCAGGGGCAGGGCCGCCATGATGGTGATCGGATAGGCGAAGCTTTTGAACAGCAGGGTCAGCACCGCATACATCAGCAGAATGCCCGAGGCGAAGGCGATGCCGAAGCCGGTCAGCATCTCCTGGATGAACTCCTCGTCGCCGGCCGGCACCTGCCGCACGCCGGCGGGCAGGTTCTGGACCGAGGGCAGGCGGTTGACCGCCACGCTCGCCGCGCCGGTGGTGATGCCGTCCAGTTCGGCGCTGATCGAGGCGATGCGCGACCGGTCCTGACGGGTGACGGTGGCCGGACCGGCGCCGAACTGGATGTCGGCGACGGCGCTCAGCGGCACCGAAGCCCCGCCCGTCGCCGGCACACGCAGGTTCTCCAGCACGCTCAGGTCCTCGCGCGCCGCTTCGGTCAGCTGCAGCCGGATCGGGATCTGGCGGTCGCCCAGGTTATATTTGGGCAGGTTCTGATCGACGTCGCCGATGGTGGCGACCCGCACCGCCTGGGAGATGGCGCCGGCCGACACGCCCGCCAGGGCGGCCTCGTCCGGACGCGGCGTGACCAGGATTTCGGGACGCGCGATGGCGGCCGAGTTGACGACATTGGCCAGACCCGACACGCCGCGCATTTCTTCCTCCACCTTGCGCGCCGCGGCGTTCAGGGCGACGGGATCGTCGCTCAGGATCGAGAAGGTGTAGGTGGTGCCGTCGCCGGGGCCGCCGCCCTGCTGGCTGATGCCGGCGCGGATGCGGGCGCCGGGGATCTGTTTCATCTCGTCGACCATGACCCGCGCGAAGGCCTGCTGGCTCAGCTCGCGGTCGCCCTTGGGCACCATGTCGGCGTAGATGTTGGCCTGGGTCACGTCCTGGCCGCCGACGGCGGCATAGACCGAGGTGACCTCGGGGCGGGCCTCCAGCTTGCGGGTGATCTGCTGCACCACGGCGTCGGTCTGGCGCAGGGTCGAACCCGGCGGCAGCTCCACCTGGAAGGCCGCGCGCGCCGTGTCGCCGGGCGACATGAACTCGAACGACATCTTGGCCACGATCGAGGTCGCGATCGACCCGACCAGGAACAGGATGCCGATGATGAAGACCTTCCAGCGGTTGCCCAGGCACCAGTGCAGGGCCTTCAGATAGCCGCCCATCCAGAACGGGTCGCGATCCTCGTGGTGGGAGTGTTTCAGGATGAAGGCCGCCATCAGCGGCGTCAGGGTCCGCGCCACCAGCAGCGAGAAGGCCACGGAGACACAGGCCGCCAGGGCGAAGGCCTTGAAGAACTGGCCGATGATGCCGGGCATGAAGCCGACCGGCGCGAAGACGGCGATGATGGTGGCGGTGGTGGCCACGACCGCCAGACCGATCTCGTCCGCCGCCTCCAGCGAGGCGTCATAGGGCGGTTTGCCGTCGCGCATGTGGCGGACGATGTTCTCGATCTCCACGATGGCGTCGTCGACCAGAATGCCGATGGTCAGGGACAGGGCCAGCAGGGTGACGACGTTCAGCGACTGGTCCAGCGGGCCCAGGATGGCGAAGGTCGGGATCAGCGACATCGGCATGGCCGTCGCCGCGATCAGGGTGGCGCGCCAGTCGCGCAGGAAGATGAAGACGATGATGACGGCCAGGACGGCGCCCAGCAGCAGGGCCTCCAGCGAGGCCAGATAGCTCTCTTCGATCTCCTCGACGCTGGCCGTGACCTGGCTGATGGTCAGCTCGGGATGGGCCTCGTCGATCTTCTTGACCTCTTCGCGGACCTTTTCGGCGACCTTGACCTCGGACGCGGTGCGCGAGCGCAGGAAGTTGAAGGTGACGGCCTCCTGGCCGTTGTAGCGGGCCAGGCGGCGCGGTTCGCTCCACTTGTCCTCGACCGTGCCCAGATTATCCAGGCGCACGGTCTTGCCCTCGCCCAGCGGCACCAGGGTCTCGCGCAACTGCGCCACCGAGGTGGCGGCGCCCAGGGTGCGGACGGCGCGCTCGGACCCGGCGATGGTGACGCGGCCGCCGGGCAGGTTGTTGTTGACGTTGGTCAGGGCCTGGCTGACCTCGGCGGCCGTGACGCCATAGGCGGCCAGCCGCTGCGGATCCAGCTCGACCCGCATTTCGCGGTCCACGCCGCCCGAGCGGTTGACCTGGCCCACGCCGCCCAGGGCCAGCAGGGCGCGGCTCATCTCGTTGTCGATGAACCAGCTGATCTGTTCCGGCGTCATGGTGGGCGAGCGGACCACATAGGTGATCAGGGCGTCGCCGGTGATGTCGATGCGCTGGACCCCCGGCTCCTGCATGTCCTGGGGCAGGCTGGCGCGCAGTCCGGTCATGGCGTTGCGCACGTCGTTGGTGGCCCGGTCGGTGTCCGTGCCCAGTTCGAACTCGATCACCGTCGTCGAGACGCCGTCGCTGATGTTCGAGGTGATGTGGCGCACGCCCGACAGGCCGGCCAGCGAGTCCTCGATCAGCCGCGTGACCTGGACCTCCATTTCCGCCGGGGCGGATCCGGGGCGGGCGGCGGTGACATTGACCAGCGGGAAGTCGATGTCGGGGTTGGAGTTGATCCGCATCCCCATGAAGCCGACCACGCCGCCGAGGGTCAGCAGCAGGAACAGCAGGATGATCGGAATCGGGTTCTTGATCGCCCAGGACGAGATCTGGTTCATGGGTCGGTCCTACTTGGCCGCAGGCTGGGCGGCGGCGGCGGCGGGGACAGCAGAACGGGCGCCGCCGGGGGCCTGGGCGACGTTGACGCGGTCGCCCTCGTTCAGGAAGCCCGCGCCGCTGACGATGACCTGGGCGCCGACATTGACGCCGGTGACGGCCGTCTGGGTGTCGGTCCGCGACAGGATGACGACGGGCTGGAAGTGAACCCGGCCGTCGGCGACCAGGGTGAAGACCCCCGGCTTGTTGTCGCGATACAGGACCGCGCCGGTGGGCACGGTGGTGGCCGGCTGGTCGCCGACGTCGATGTCGGCGCGGGCGAACATGCCCGGCCGCAGCTGGGCGCCGGGCGACAGCGAGATGCGCGCCAGGCCCAGGCGGGTGCTGGCGTTGACCTCGGGCGTGACGATCCGCACCGTGCCCGCGGTGGTTCCCGCCTCGCTGGAGGTCACGGTCGCCGACTGGCCGGCGCGAACCTGGGCCAGCTCGGTTTCGGGCACCTGGGCGTCCAGCTCCAGCCGGCCGTCGCGGACCATGCGGAACAGTTCGGTCCCGGCCGAGATGATCTGGCCCTTGGTCACGCTGCGGCTGATGATCAGGCCGGCGACGGGCGCGCGGATGGTGGCCTGGGCCAGATGGGTCTGGGTCTGGGCCAGGGTGGCGCGGGCGGCGGCCAGATTGGCGTTCGACGCCCGCTGGTTGGCCAGGGCGGTGTCCAGCGAGGCCTGAGACAGGAAGCCGCGCGCCTTCAGCTGCTGCGCCCGCTCCAGCGCCGCGTCGTCGCGCGCCACATTGGCCTCGCCCAACTGCACCTGGGCCTGCTGCTGGCGCAGCTGGGCGCGCAGCAGGACGTCGTTCATCTGCACCAGGGGCTGGCCCTGACGGACATAGGAGCCCTCATCCACATAGACGGCGACGGCGGTCAGGCCGCCGGTCTCGGCCGCGACCGGCACTTCCTCCCAGGCCGAGACGGTGCCCGAAGCGGTGACGGTGCGGCGCAGATTGGTCAGGGTCACGGTGGCGGCGGTGACGGTCTGGCGCGAGCCGCCGGCGGCCTTCTCCTCGGTCTTCTCATCGCCATGTCCGCCGCAACTGGCCAGCAGGAAGGCCGACAGGGCCATGGCGCCGAGGTTGAGAGCGTTTCGGGTCGTCTTGGACACGGGGAGTTCCTCGGTTGCAGGCCCCGGCTCGCGCCGGTTATCGGGAGGCGCGACCCATACCGCGTCCGCGAGCCGTTCTCAAACGCGGATACATATTGTTGCAAAGCCTTAATCTAGCACGGCCAGCGGGCGCGGATCGCCGCGCCCGCTGGTCCCGGACCTCTACGCGTGATAGGGCCGCGCGGATGACGACTCCCCCTATCTCGAACATTCGGAACTTCAGCGTGGTCGCGCACATCGACCACGGCAAATCCACCCTGTCCGACCGACTGATCCAGTTCACCGGCGGCCTGACCGCGCGCGAGATGTCCGAGCAGGTGCTCGACAATATGGATATCGAGAAGGAGCGGGGGATCACGATCAAGGCGCAGACGGTGCGCCTGAACTACCGCGCCAAGGACGGGCAGGACTATGTCCTGAACCTGATGGACACGCCGGGGCACGTGGACTTCGCCTATGAGGTGTCGCGCAGCCTGGCGGCGTGCGAGGGGTCGCTGCTGGTCGTGGATGCGTCGCAGGGAGTCGAGGCGCAGACGCTGGCGAACGTCTATCAGGCCATTGATAACAACCACGAGATCGTCCCCGTCCTGAACAAGGTCGATCTGCCGGCGGCCGAGCCCGAGCGGGTCCGCGCCCAGATCGAGGACGTCATCGGCATCGACGCCTCCGAGGCCGTGCTGTGCAGCGCCAAGTCCGGCATCGGCATCGAGGATGTCCTCGAAGCCATCGTCACCAAACTCCCGCCCCCCAAGGGCGACCCCGACGCCCCGCTGAAGGCCATGCTGGTCGACGCCTGGTACGACCCCTATCTGGGCGTCGTCGTCCTGGTCCGCGTCTTCGACGGGGTGCTGAAGACCGGGATGCGGGTCAAGATGATGCGCAACGGCTCGACCCACCTGATCGACCGGGTCGGCGTCTTCCTGCCCAAGAACACCCCGGTGGACCAGCTGGGCCCCGGCGAGGTCGGCTTCATCACCGCCCAGATCAAGGAAGTCGCCCACGCCGCCGTCGGCGACACCATCACAGACGAGAAGAAGCCGACCGCCGAACCGCTGAAGGGGTTCAAGGAGGTCCAGTCGGTGGTCTTCTGCGGCCTGTTCCCGGTGGACGCGGCCGATTTCGAGGACCTGCGCGCCGCCATCGGCAAGCTGCGGCTGAACGACGCCTCCTTCACCTACGAGATGGAATCCAGCGCCGCCCTGGGTTTCGGCTTCCGCTGCGGCTTCCTCGGCCTGCTGCACCTCGAGATCATCCAGGAGCGGCTCAGCCGCGAGTTCAACCTCGACCTGATCGCGACCGCCCCCTCGGTGGTCTACAAGATCGGCCTGCGCGACGGCTCCGAGATCGACCTGCACAATCCGGCCGACCTGCCCGACGTGATGCAGATCGAGACCATTTCCGAGCCCTGGATCAAGGCCACCATCCTGACGCCCGACGAATACCTCGGCAGCGTGATCAAGCTGTGCCAGGACCGCCGCGGCCAGCAGATCGAACTGTCCTACGTCGGCGCCCGCGCCATGGTGGTCTATGAGCTGCCGCTGAACGAGGTGGTGTTCGACTTCTACGACCGTCTGAAGTCGATCTCGAAGGGCTATGCCTCGTTCGACTACGAGATCACCGAATACAAGGTCGGCGACCTGGTGAAGATGAACATCCTGGTCAACGCCGAACCGGTGGACGCCCTGTCCATGCTGGTCCACCGCGCCCGCGCCGAGACGCGCGGCCGGGGCATGGTCGAGAAGATGAAGGAGCTGATCCCGCCCCACCTGTTCGTCATCCCGATCCAGGCGGCCATCGGCGGCAAGATCATCGCCCGCGAGACGGTGCGCGCGCTCCGCAAGGACGTGACCTCGAAATGCTACGGCGGCGACGCCACGCGGAAAAAGAAGCTGCTGGAGAAGCAGAAGGCCGGCAAGAAGAAGATGCGTCAGTTCGGCAAGGTCGAAATCCCGCAGGAAGCCTTCATCGCCGCGCTCAAGATGGACGAGGACTGATCCCACCGCCCCGCCCTCTCCCTCCCCCTGCGGGGGAGGGGCGTTGCGAAGCAACGGGGTGGGGGCGGCCAGGCAAGGCCGCACCGCTCCGATTTAGGCAGGTGCGTGGTGCGTCGCCCGGCCGTTGTGATTTCGGCAGGTCGGTGAAGCGTCGCCCTGCCGTTCCCACCCGGTCTCGCCTCCGGCTCGCCCCCCCTCCCCGGAACGGGGAGGGAGAGGAATTAGGAGCGCTGGCGGGTTTGAACTGACATATCGACTTGTGTGATTTCAGGCTCTTAACCCTGAATATCGCCGACTTTCCAGCCAGGGTTTCTCCATGGCCCATACTGGCGGCATGGAAAGACGCAAATACAAGATTCAACCCGCCGAAGTCTGGGACAAGGTGCGCCAGGACTATCTGGCCGGCCTGGGCGCCGAAGAGGTCGCGGCCAAATACGGCGTGACCGCCCACGCCCTGCGCGCCCGCGCCACGCGCGACGGCTGGTCCCGCTATCTGCACGCTCCGGCCGAGCCGGTCGATCCGCCGCCCCCGCCGCCGAGCCTGTTCGACGTATCATCCGACGATGCGGCCGGCGGGGACCCGGCCGTCCTGGCCGAGGCCGCCGCCCAGGCCTCGGGCCGGGCCATGCGCGCCGGCCGGCTGTTGGAGGCGCGCGCCCTGGCGGGGCTGGCCGCCACCTATCGCAAGCTGGAGGCGCGGGGCGAGACGGCGCACGGGGCCATGACGGTCGAGAATGCGCCGCTGCAACTGGTGTACGACATACTGATGAACCCTCTGGCGGCGAGCGACCGATTGGCCATCCGCCCCGGCGCCGCCGACACCCATCTGGCGCTGAAAGAAGCCTACTGGACCCAGCAGCAGACCCTGGGTCAGAAGAACCAGGAGTTTCGGCACGCCCAGCTGCACCGGCGCGCGGCGCTGGACCGTCGGGTCGCCGCCCTGGAGGACCAGCTGAAGGCGGCCGGGATGGAGCCGGTCGCCGAGACGGAAAGCGCCCGACGCATCCGCACCGGGGTCGATATGGTCATCGACTGCTGCGGCAAGGTCATGTCCGCGAAGGACTGGGACAAGACGCTGGACGGGTTGTGAGCGGCGTCTTCCTTCTCCCCCTGCGGGAGAAGGTGGCCCGCAGGGCCGGATGAGGGGGCGGTTCGGCGTGGACCGTAAGGGCCGGTGAAACCCCTCATCCGTCAGCCTTCGGCTGCCACCTTCTCCCGCAAGGGGAGAAGGACGCTTAGTCGCGCGTCAGGCCTTCCTCCGTCGCCGCCACAATGGCCGACAGCACCGCTTCCCGCTGGTTCCCGATCATCCCATTCGGAAACCGCAGCACCCGGAACCCCTGTTCGCGCAGCCAGGCGTCCCGCTCGGCGTCCTCGATCCGGTCGTCATGCTGCGGCCCGTCCGCCTCGACGATCAGCCGATGCCTCAGACAGACGAAATCGACGATATACCGCCCGATCACCATCTGCCGCCGAAACTTCAGCCCCGCCAGCCGCCGATCCCGCAACAGGCCTTGGGACGATGAGGCCTAGGTGTGAATATATCACATACGTTCTTGACTTGTTCTCCTGGCTAAAACTTGGCAGTCTGGCACCTTATAGCAGCGCGGGGTCGACCGTGTCGGAGTATGCGAACATGGTTAAGCAGGCGGGCCAAGCGGTGGCCGATAAGGCTGTTGAGCGTGGCTATATTGATGGACCGATTGAAGTCTCCCAACCTTCACTCAAGCTTGTGAGAGGAGGTAAGGAAGCGGCAGATTTCACCTTTATCGACCTGTTCGCCGGCATCGGCGGACTGCGGCGGGGCTTCGAGTCCATCGGCGGCAAGTGCGTCTTTACGTCCGAGTGGGACAAGTACAGCCAGAAGACCTACGCCGCGAACTTCCCCCACGACGACCACGAAATCAACGGCGACATCACCAAAATCGCCGTTGAGGATATCCCGGCGCATGACGTTCTGCTGGCCGGCTTCCCCTGTCAGCCGTTCTCGATCGCCGGCGTTTCCAAGAAGAACGCGCTCGGCCGTGCGCACGGATTTGAGGACAAAACCCAAGGCACGCTGTTCTTCGATGTGGCGCGGATCATCGCCCATCACCAGCCTGCGGCCTTCCTGCTGGAGAACGTCCGCAACCTGATCAGTCACGACAAGGGCAAGACATTCCAGACCATCAAGGACGTTCTGACCGAAGAGCTAGGCTACACCATTGACTGGCGCGTCATTGACGGCCGGTCGTGGACGCCGCAGCACCGTGAGCGGATTTTCATCATCGGGTTCCGTGAGGATCAGGGGTTCAGCTTCGCCGATCTGAAGGTGCCCGACGCCAAACCGAAGTTGAGAGATATCTTGCATCCTGGCGACGGTTCGGAAGCGCCGGACCAGAGGTTCACCGTCGGAAACTCGGGGCGGGTTTCGGAGAAGTACACCCTGACCGATCACCTCTGGAACTATCTCCAGCGGTACAAGGAGAAACACCAAGCGGCGGGCAACGGCTTTGGATTCGGTCTGGTCGGGCCGGACGATGTCGCCCGCACCCTGTCCGCCCGGTATTATAAGGACGGCTCGGAAATCCTGATCGAACAGGAGGATGGCAAGGCTCCAAGGCGTTTGACCCCGAGAGAGTGCGCGCGGCTAATGGGCTTTGACGAGCCACGTGGAAATGAGTTCATCATCCCGGTGTCGGACACCCAAGCCTATCGCCAGTTCGGAAACTCGGTCGTCGTTCCGGCGGTTAAGGCTGTGGCCGAACACATGAAGCCGCACCTGTTCCGAGCGCTGGCTGCGCGGCGCAAGGTGGCAGTTGGCTGACATCGTCGATTCGGCGACCCGCAGCCGGATGATGTCTGGCATCAGGAGCAAAAACACTAAGCCCGAACTCATGATTCGCAAGGCGCTTCACGCACGCGGGTTTCGCTACCGGATTCACTGCAAGGACGTGCCGGGCAACCCGGATCTGTGCTTGCCAAAATATCGGGCAGTGATCTTCGTGCACGGGTGCTTCTGGCATGGGCACGACTGTCATCTGTTCAAATGGCCGAAGACGCGGCCGGAGTTCTGGGCGGAAAAGATCTCCCAGAACTCGGAGCGGGACTACAAACACGCTCTCCAACTGAGTGCGGAGGGTTGGAGGATATGCACAGTTTGGGAGTGCAGCCTCAAAGGGAAAGGTCGATTAGATCTATTATCAATTTCATCTAAGATCGAAAGTTGGCTTTATTCAGAAAGGCGCATTTTAGAAGTTGCTGGATCAAATACGTTAGGCTAGGCCGAAACCTCGAAAACATGCTTTCGGTGCCAGGCGAGCGCACCAGGATCGGGGCAAAATCTATGCTCTTTTGGTGTGGAAATCTTGTTTCCATCAATCAACTTTAGCGTAGCGTTTTCCGACCTCGAATATAGTTCAGGTTTTACAATGACTGTGCTTTGGTCGCTGACACAAATCATACCTTGGTCGAAAGCCCAATGGTGAGCGCGACACAGGGCTAGGCCATTTCTTACGTCATCCGACCCGAGAGCGCCGCGTCCAATAATATGTGCTGCCTCGACTTCTGAATTGCCTAAGGCATTGACTAACCCGCCACCACACATTGCACATTTCTGATCGTAGGCACGCTTGATCAGACCACGGAAAGCTCTACTTCGTGCAATCCGCGCAACTATTTGTATGGCTGCTCCGTCGTCAAATGGTCTGAATGGCTTATCAACCAGCGCGGTCAGATCTTTCTCCGCAGAAGCGATCTGGGCGTTGCTGACGGGCGCGTCTCCACCCAAGGTCCCCCACCTCCTACCTCCTGTGCGGCTGTCGATCTGGGCAAACTCCGGACTGCCCGCTGGATAAAGCGTAAGTCGATAGAAAAGATCATCATCGAGGCTACGCTCGATAGACAGAATATCGCCCGCCTTTGCCTTTCCGAGCAGAGGCTTCAAGTTTGAGGTGACTCGCCGTTCAGGCGCTCGTGTTCCGCCCCACGTTTGGTGCTGATAGACGGTGTCCACTGTCCCAAGCGCTACGCCATTCATCACGAGCAAGGCGCGAATGGCGATGGAAGGAACTGGGGACAGGGCAGTTCCAGGGGGGAGCGGCGGGAAAAATGGCCCAAGCTCAGCAGGTACGACAAATCCCGACTGATGACCGGGGGCGTCACCCGTGTCGTTACGCGGCAACCGCTTGAAAATCGGTGGCTCAAACTCTGAAAATGCCATGCAGCCTGCCCATAGCTTTTGGAGCGGTGATTTGCACACGGGTAAGGCGCAAAATCAAACGGCCCTTAACCGCAGGTTACCGCCCCTTCCTGAACGCCTCCGCCTTCTCCGCCGCCGCTTCCGCGCGCCACTTCTTCGGCGCCGACCGGTCCACCTCTTCGCCCGCCCCCGTCAGGGCCTCGTTGGCGAATTCCAGGTCCAGCAGCTTCATGCGCTTGATCTCGTCGCGCAGGCGGCCGGCTTCCTCGAACTCCAGGTTGGAGGCGGCCTCGCGCATGCGGCCTTCCAGGTCCTTGAGGGCGGCCTGGAAGTTTGAGCCGACGAAGGGTTTGGAGGCTTCGGCGACGCCGGGGCGGGTCAGGCGGTCCATTTCGCGGGACTCATAGGGGCTGTCCATCAGCTCCTTGATGTCGCGCTTGACGCTTTCGGGCGTGATGCCGTGTTCGGTATTGTAGGCCATCTGGCGTTCGCGGCGGCGGTCGGTCTCGGCGATGGCGCGCTCCATACTGCCGGTCATGCGGTCGGCGTACAGGATGACGCGGCCGTCGATGTTGCGGGCGGCGCGGCCGATGGTCTGGATAAGGCTGGTCTCGGAGCGCAGGAAGCCCTCCTTGTCCGCGTCCAGGATGGCGACCAGGCCGCACTCGGGAATGTCCAGCCCCTCGCGCAGCAGGTTGATGCCGATCAGGCAGTCGAAGGATCCCAGACGCAGGTCGCGCAGGATCTCGATCCGCTCCAGCGTGTCGACGTCGGAGTGCATGTAGCGGACGCGGATCCCCTGTTCATGCATATATTCGGTCAGGTCCTCGGCCATCTTCTTGGTCAGGGTGGTGACCAGGGAGCGGTAGCCGGCGCGGGTGGTGGCCTTGACCTCGTCGATGACGTCGTCGACCTGGTTGCGGGTCTGGCCACTGACCGGGCGGATCTCGACGGGCGGGTCGATCAGGCCGGTGGGGCGGATGACCTGTTCGACGAAGACGCCGCCGGCCTGGTCCATCTCCCAGGCGCCGGGGGTGGCGCTGACGTGGACGGTCTGGGGGCGCATGGCCTCCCATTCCTCGAACTTCAGCGGGCGGTTGTCGATGCAGGAGGGCAGGCGGAAGCCGTATTCGGCCAGGGTGGATTTGCGGCGGTAGTCGCCGCGGAACATGCCGTTGATCTGGCCGATGGTGACGTGGCTCTCGTCCACGAACAGCAGGGCGTTGTCGGGGATGTATTCGAAGAAGGTGGGCGGGGGCTCGCCGGGGGCGCGGCCGGTCAGCCAGCGGGAATAGTTCTCGATGCCGGCGCAGCTGCCGGTGGCCTCCATCATCTCCAGGTCGAAACGGGTGCGTTGCTCCAGCCGCTGGGCCTCGAGCAGCTTGCCGTTCTCGATCATCCAGTCCAGCGTCTCCTTCAGCTCGGCCTTGATGCCCTGGGTGGCCTGGTTCAGCGTCGGGCGCGGGGTCACATAGTGGCTGGCGGCGTAGACGGTGATCTCGGTCAGGTCGGCGGTCTTCTTGCCGGTCAGGGGGTCGAACTCCTGGATCGCCTCCAGCTCGTCGCCGAACAGGCTGATGCGCCAGGCGCGGTCCTCAAGGTGGACCGGGAAGATCTCGATGACGTCGCCGCGCTTGCGGAACATGCCGCGGTCGAAGTTCAGGTCGTTGCGCTTGTACTGCAGCGCGATCAGGTCGGCCCGCAGCTTCGCCTCGTCGATCTGGTCCCCCACCTTCAGGGTGAAGGTCATGGCCGTATAGGTCTCCACCGACCCGATGCCGTAGATGCAGGAGACCGAGGCGACGACGATCACATCCTCCCGCTCCAGGATCGCCCGCGTCGCCGAGTGCCGCATCCGGTCGATCTGCTCGTTGATGCTCGAGTCCTTCTCGATATAGGTGTCCGTACGCGGAACATAAGCTTCAGGCTGGTAGTAGTCGTAGTAGCTGACGAAATATTCGACGGCGTTGTCCGGGAAGAATGACTTGAACTCGGAGTAGAGCTGGGCCGCCAGGGTCTTGTTCGGGGCCAGGATCAGGGCCGGGCGCTGGGTCTGTTCGATGACCTTGGCCATGGTGAAGGTCTTGCCCGAGCCGGTGACGCCCAGCAGCACCTGATCGCGGTCGCCCGCCTCGGCCTGGGCGACCAGTTCGGCGATGGCGGCGGGCTGGTCGCCGGCGGGGGTGTATTTCGTCTCGAGCCGGAAGCGGCCGCCCTTCTTCTTGCCCTCGTGCGAGGGGCGGTGGGGCACCCAGTCGGCGGGGGCGGCGACGGGCTCCTCCGGCGTCAGGCGCGGGCCGGTGACCGGGGCGAACATCGGCATTTTCCCGGTGTCGCGCTTGAAGGCGGCGGCGGCCTCGCGCACGCCGGGGTCGGGCGTGTGCACGGGCTTGGCGGGCTTGGCGGCGGCGGGCTTCGGCGTCGAAGAACGGTTCATGAACAGAACTTAGTGCGCAGGAAGCGGCGGCGCCAGAGAGGGGGCTTGCGGCGGTGAACGGCCGGTTCAAGGCCTAAAAATGGCGACAAAGCGGCGTGATGTGGAAGTAAAATGCTTCAATACGCCGCAACATGTGACCTATCGCGCCCAATTCCTCCATTTTTCGTACAATTATGCGACTTTTTGGTTGCGGTGTGTAAAACGTATGCCTAACAAGGTCATATAACGGATGTATTTAACATACCATCGGTATATATCCGCGATATCTAGCTGTTTCCCTAAGTATTGTTCAATACTGTTTGTGAATGAGGCGTATGCGTACTCGTAAAAATTACCTTCTGTCGTCGACTATGGTCGGCGGAATTGTGGCGGCTTCGCTGTCCATGCTTTCAGCGCCTGTCGCGATGGCTCAAGACGCCACCGTTACTCAGGCCGATGAGTCCGCAAGCGTCGAAGACATCGTCGTCATCGGCTCCCGTATTCGCCGTGACAACTATAACGCCCCCTCGCCGACCCAGGTCGTGACGCGCGAAGAGGCGACCCTGCAGGGCTTCGCCTCGACCACGGAGGCGCTGCAGAGCACGGCCGTCACCGGCGGCACCTCGCAGATCAACAACTCGTACGGCGGCTACGTCACCAACGGCGGCCCCGGCGCCAACACCATCGGCCTGCGCGGCATGAGCCCGAGCCGCACCCTGGTGCTGCTGAACGGCCGTCGCGTTTCGCCGGCCGGTTCGCGCGGTTCGGTCGGCGCGGCCGACCTGAACGTGCTGCCGACCGCCATCATCGACCGCGTCGAAGTGCTGCGTGACGGCGCCTCGTCGGTCTATGGTTCGGACGCCGTCGCCGGCGTGGTCAACATCCAGACCCGCAACAACTTCGAAGGCGTCACCTTTGAAGGCCAGCGCAACGAGCCGTTGGAAGCCAATGGCGCGGGCGGTTCGACCCGTCTGTCGCTGACGGCGGGCGTCCGTGCCGACCGCTGGCGCGCCGCCGGTTCGGTCGAACGCTACGAGCGTGACGAACTGACCCTGCGCGACCGCGAGTTCACGCGCTGCCAGACCGACGGCTTCCGCAACGGCCAGGACTATATCGACCCGCTGACCGGCCAGTCGAAATGCTATCCGATCACCACGACCGGCTCGAACGGCGTGACGATCAACACCGTCGCCCTGGGCGTGGAGGGTCCGCCCAGCGCCAGCGGCGCCCGGACGTTCATCGGCACGGCGGGCGTCGGCGCGCCCGGTTCCGTCGGGACGGTGTTCAATCGCTGGCGTCCGAACGCGGGCGTCGCCGGCGGCGTGCCCGGGTTTGAAGGCGTGGGCGGCCCCGGCAACGACCTCAACGTCCGCGACACCTTCGAAGACCGGATGCTGAACGAGTCGCTGATCTCGCCGGTGGACATCACCACCCTGTACGGCGAAGTCGGCTATGACCTTCACGCCCTGGGGAACGCCGAGGTCTATGGCGAAGCCCTGTTCAACCAGCGCAAGTCTTCGCAGACCGGCTATCGCCAGCTCTCGCTGGACTACGCCAAGGGCAGCCCGCTGATCCCGGACAGCCTGGCGTTCAGCACGATCTCGGGCGATCAGGGCCTGAACAAGGGCCAGGATGTCGGCGCCCGCGCCTTCATCGGCTTCGGCAACGACCATTCCGAACAGGAAGTGGACTTCGGCCGCTATGTCGCCGGCATCAAGGGCGACCTGTTCCTGCCGGAATGGCGCTATGACGCCTACGTCAGCTATTCGCGGTCCAAGTCGACCTACACCAGCGAACAGTTCCTGACCGATCGCATGATCGAGTCGCTGGACGTGGTGGAAACGGCGCCCGGCCAGTTCCAGTGCGCCGAACTGGCTTCGAACCCCGGCTGCGTCGCCGCACCCGCCCTGAACGCGCAGACCATCCGTGGCGCCTTGCCGCAGGACTGGGTCGACTATGTCTTCCGTCCGGTGACCGGCACGACCGAGTTCACCGAAAAAGTGGTTAGCATCGGCATCGACGGCCCGCTGTTCAGCCTGCCTGCCGGCCGCGTCATGGGCTTCTTCGGCGCCGAATGGCGTGAGTCCGAAATCGACGACACGCCGGGCCTGGATAGCCAGCTGGGCAACACCTACAACTTCTCGACCTCGGCCATCACGCGCGGCTCGGATTCGGTGAAGGAAGTGTTCGGCGAAATCGAAGCGCCGATCCTGGTCGACCTGCCGGGCGTCCGCGAGCTGACCCTGAACGGGTCGTTCCGCTACACCGACTATGACTCGTACGGCGACGACACGACCTACAAGGTCGGTCTGGTCTATCGTCCGATCGACTGGGTCACGGTTCGCGGCACCTACGGCACCTCGTACCGCGCCCCGGCGCTGTTCGAACAGTTCGTCGGCGCCACCACCGGCTTCCTGTCGAACACCAACGACCGCTGCAACAACTACGGCGCGCCGGGCGTGAACCCGAACCGCGTCGCCAACTGCACGGCCGAAGGCCTGGCGGGCGACTTCCAGTCGACCAACAGCGTCACGGTGATCACCGCAGGCGGCGCAGACGCCGGCCTGGCGGCCGAAACCTCGACCAACATGACCGTCGGCCTGGTCGTCCAGCCGCCGCTGCCCTCGGGCTGGGGCGATCTGGCCTTCGCCGTCGATTATTACGAGATCGAGGTCGAGAACGGCGTGTCGCGCACCGGTGCAGCCCAGATCCTGACCCGCTGCTATGACTCCAACCCGGCCGACTTCGCGGCCGACGCCGGCTTCTGCCGACTGGTCACGCGCGATGCGGTGGACAACAGCCTCACGGTCCGCGACAGCTACGTCAACCTGGCGACGGACAATGTGAAAGGCCTGGATTACACGGTCCGTTATCGCAAGGACGTCGGCCCCGGCACGGCGTTGTTCAACCTGGCGATCACCCAGTACACGGAAATCTCGAACAAGCTGTTCGCCGAAGATCCGCTGGAAGACTACACCGGCATGATCGACAATCCGGAGTTCACCGGAACGGCCGACGTCTCCTACGCCTGGGACAAGTGGCGCGTGCGCTACGGTGTCGAATGGATCCAGGGCACCGACAGCTACGCCTACTACGGGGAAGATCCGGCTACGTCGGACTACGACCTCGCGACCGATGACTACTGGCTGCACAACACTTCGGTCCAGTATGCGTCCGATGGTTGGACCGCCACGCTCGGCGTTCGCAACCTGTTCAACGACAACCCGCCGACCATCTCGTCGGGCGTGTACAACCGGGTCGGCAACGCCCCGCTGTACTCGGGCTATGACTACCTGGGCCGCACGGCCTTCGTGAACCTGACCAAGTCCTTCTAGGGATCGCGGTCGATTCGAAATGAAGAGGGCGGCGGGCTTCGGTCCGCCGCCTTTTTCTTTGTCACTCGACTAAGTTGATAGCGGAACAATCAAAAGGCGCAAACTTGTCACCAAATTGATACGCAGGCGCCAAATATATGTCTGTTTTGCTGAAATGAGGTGGCGTCGCCTCGCTCTCATGTGCATTGCGGCGACTATTAGTCGCTCAATTCGGGGAGTTATGCATGCGAGTGAATTTGGACGCTGGACGGACTTTGCGTGGGGCCCTTCTGGCCGGAACAGTGCTGGCCGGAGTGATGGGGAGTGTCGGCGCCGCCGCCGCGCAGGAGGCCGAAGGCTCGCAGGCTGCCGAAGTTGGGGAGATCGTCGTCACCGGGTCGCGCATCCGCCGCGACGCCACCACCGCCGCGACGCCCCTGATCCAGATCGGCCAGGAAGAGGTTTTGCAATCGGGTGAATCTAACGTCATCGACTTCCTCGCCGACATTCCCGCGCTTTCATTCTCTCAAGTGCCGGAAGACACTACAGGATCGAACCTGAACGATGGCGGCCTGTCGCTGCTGAACCTGCGCGGCTTGGGCTCGGCTCGTACGCTGGTCCTGGTCGATGGCCGTCGCCATGTCGGGTCCTCGCCCGGTTCTCTGGCCGTCGATGTCGATACGATTCCGCGTCTTTTGATCGAGAACGTCGAAGTGATCACCGGCGGTGCTGCGGCCGTTTACGGTGCAGACGCCGTGTCGGGCGTGGTCAACTTCACGCTGCGCAAGGATTTCGACGGGCTCGAGGTCGATGCATCGCTGGCCGAGGTCAACCAAGACGGACAGATGAGCGAGCGGCTCTCCGCCCTGTGGGGGGGCAAGTTCCTGGAAGATCGTCTGAACGTCTATGTCTCTGGCGAGTATCAGCGCAGCGACGAGGTATTGGACCGCGATGTCGACTGGCGTCGGGAGGGCTGGGGTTTCATCAGCAACGACGCAGACCCGTCCTCAGCGTCCAGCGACGGCGTCATCGATCTGATCCTGGTCAACAACCTGCGCACCTATATTCGCGGCACAGACCGAGGCGGGATCACGATTCTGTCCACCGGCGTGCAACGTAGCCCCGCCAGCGATCCGGACGTGCCGTTCGCGACCTGCTCGGCCACCTCGTTCTCGGCGAACTGCTTCTCGGTCGCGCCGACCAACAATCCGAACAACAGCTATCTGTATACCGACGCCGGCGCCTCGCAGGCTGTGGTGTTCGGCCCGATTCGCCAGCAGACGGGTCTGTCGCGCACCGTCAGCAACGGGGGGCTGGGTCAGAACCCCAATACCGAGCAGGGCCAGAACAGCCGCCTTCCGGAATCGGAGAACTACCGCTTCCAGACCGGCTTCAACTTCAAGCTGACCGATTCCATCGAGGCCTTCGGAGAGGCCAAGTACGTCAAGGAAGAAACCTATGACGCCGGTCAGCGGGTATTCCACGACTTCAACATCCGCCAGTTCGCGCCGGGCACGGTCGGGGCGATCACGGCGACGTCGGCGTTCGAGATCGGGCTGGACAACGCCTATCTGCCGGAAGATGTGCGCCTGGCGATCACGAATAACCGCCGGCAAGTCTATAACTCGGCCGGGGTTCTGACCGGAACGGTCGCCGACCCGCGCGCCCAGCACAAGCTGTATGGCCCATCCCGGACTCAGGAAAACACCCGCGAACTGCAGCGTTATGTGCTGGGTCTGCGGGGCGATGCGCCGGACTTCGGCTTCGTGCGCAATATTCGGTGGGAAGCGGCCTATACCTATGGCCAGATGGACAATGAAAACGTCGAACTGGGCGTGGATATCGTTCGTTATCAGGCGGCCGCTGACGCGGTGGTTGACACCGCTGGCATCGTCAACGGCCGTGCGGGCGAGGTGGTCTGCCGCGTGCAACTGCTGAACGCCCAAGGCGTCGCCGTGCCGAACGCAAGCCTCACCAGCGGCGGCGTCACCACGACCTATTCGCGCCAGGGCGACGTCATCAGCGACTGCACCCCTGTGCGGGTGTTCGGCGCCGGCGGCTTCTCGCAAGAGGCGCTGGATTATATTCAGGCTTCGATCAAGGTCGAAGATCAGAACAAGCAGCACGATTTCGTCGCCTTTACCGGCGGCGATCTGTGGGACTTCTGGGGCGCCGGTCCGATCGGTGCGGTCGTCGGTTACGAGTACCGCAAGGAGATCACCAGCGGCATCGGGCGTGATCGGGACCGCGCAGGGCGTCTGCTGTTCCTGAACAGCGGCGCGGATTTCAAGGAAGCGTCGTATGACACCAACGAGATGTTCGCCGAGCTTCAGGTCCCGATCATGCGCGACACCTGGTTGGGCCGGTCTATGGACATCAACGGGGCTTACCGCTTCTCCGACTATTCCAACGTCGGCGAACAGGAGACGTATAGCCTGGGCGTAACCTATCGTCCGTTCGACCAACTGCTGCTGCGCGCCACCAAATCGACCGCGATCCGCGTGCCGAACCTCAGCGAGACCAACGAGCCGCTGGGGCAGACCTTCGCCAACGGCTTCTCGGATCCTTGCAGTGCGACCGTCATCAACAATCTGGCTGACCGCTCGATCGCGGCCAACCGGATCGCCAACTGCGGCGCGCTTGCCTCGGCTGCCGGTCTGGATCTGAACTTCGCCGACCTGGGCGCGACGAACGCCTATCTGCCGAACTACGGCAGCGGTTCGGTGCCCGGCCTGGCGGGCGGTAACCAATTCCTGCAGCCCGAGACTTCGGAAAGCTTCAGCTACGGCTTCGCCTGGACGCCGGACTACCTGCTGCCGAACCTCGCGATCACGATGGATTACTACGATATCGAGATCAACGACGCCATCGACTCGGTGAGCGCTCAGGCGGCCGCAAACCAGTGCGTCAGCGGCGATCAGGTCAATACTCTGGCCTGCTTGACCCAGACGCGGGACGCAACCAGCTTCCAGGTGACCAGCTTCATCCAGGGCTCGCTCAACTATGCGGCGTTGACGGCTAAGGGCGTCGATTTCTCGGCCCGATGGGGCGGCGATCTGTTCCGCTTCGGCGGGCGTGGATGGGGCTCGTTCCGTCACGCCATCCGCGGCAACTGGCTGATCGAACAGGTCGATTACGTGAACATCGACGATCCGGCGGACGGTACGGATTATCAGGACACCGTCGGTTCGCCGCGCGTGCGCTTCTTGTCCACCCTGACCTGGTCGCCGACGGACACCCTGTCGTTCAGCTGGGACTGGGACTGGCAGGCCAGCCAAGAAATCGAGGACATCGACAATATCCTGGCCAATCCGGACCGCTACGAGAGCCTGAAGTACATCGAGACGGGCGATTTCAGCCAACACGATTTCTCGGTGCGTTGGGATGTGCGGGACGACGTCACCCTGCGTGCAGGCGTGGTCAACGCCTTCGACGCGGAGCCGGCGCGCTGGCTCGGTAATACGACGGCGGATAACTTCGATCTGTTCGGCCGACGCTTCTTCATCAGCGCAAACTTCCGCAGCTTCTAAGCGGATCGACGCATCGTCGGCATTGGGGCGCGGAGGGGAAACCCTCCGCGCCCTTCTTCATGCGGAAACCATCGCTCGCTTGACTCTCTCGCACAGTATGTCTCATACACTGTGCGTCACACACTATGCGACGTCGTGGATCGGGAGCGCGGGTTTGAGTCAGGATGAGGAACTGCTGTTCGAGAGTCTGCGGCTGGAGCTGCGGCGGGGGTCGTTGATCCTGGCGGTGTTGGCGAGCTTGCGGCGCGAGCAATACGGCTATTCGCTGCGGGTCGCGCTGGGCGAGGTCGGGGTCGAGATGGAGGAGAGCACCCTCTATCCGCTGCTGCGGCGGCTGGAGAGCCAGGGGCTGCTGGACAGCGAGTGGCGCGAGGAGGAGCGGCGCAAGAAGCGGTTCTACCGCCTGTCGCCGCGCGGGGAGGCCATGCTGGCGCGGCTGGCGGCCGAATGGCGGGGCCTGTCGGCCTCGCTGGAGAAGATGCTGTGAACATCGGGAAAGAGGGAGAGCGTGGGATGGACCTGGTTGAATCCTATCTGAAGGCCGTGGCGGCCCAGTTGCCGAAGGCGACGCGCGAGGACATCGTCGCCGAGCTGCGCGACGAGATCATGGGGCGGCTCGAGGCGCTGGAGGCGCGGCTGGGCCGGGCGCCGAGCGACGACGAGGTCGAGGCCCTGCTGCGCGAGGTCGGCCATCCGCTGACGGTGGCGGCGCGCTATCGGTCTGGGCCGCAGGCGCTGATCGGGCCGGAGCTCTATCCGTGGTGGCTGTTCGCGGTGAAGACGGCGCTGCTGGTGATGGTTTGCGTCACCCTGATCGGACTGGCGGCGCGGGTGCTGGCCGGCGACATCTACGCGGGTCAGGCGATAGGCCAGGCCTTCGCCAGCCTGTTCAGCGGGGCGGTGTCGGTGATCGGGATCGTGACCCTGATCGGCTTCGTGCTGGAGCGGCAGGAGAAGAAGCCCGACTTCATCGCCAGATGGCGGGTCAAGGATCTGGGCCTGTTCGAACTGGGCGGCGATATCGACGCCGAGACCTGGGGCCAGAGGCTGGCGCGCGGCGGGGCGACGCTGCGTGAAGGCGCGGCCGCCAAGTCGGGGCCGGCGGTGCGCAGGAGCGCCGAGATGTCGCCGGCCGCGCGGGCGGTGTCCAGCGCCATCGCCTGGGGCGTGCTGCTGCTGTGGTGGACCGGCCTGTTGCCGATGGCCTCGATCCGGCCGGAGGAACTGGCCGGGGTGGTGGACGGCGTCGACTATGGCCGGATCCTGGTCCAGGTCGTCGACGCGGCCTACTGGCCCGTGACCCTGTTCGTCGTGGCGCGGATCCTGTTCGACCTGACGCGGGCGGCGTCGGGGGGGAATGTGCGGCTGACGGCCCTGGGCGACATGGCTTTCGGCGCCGCAGCGGCCTGGGGCGTGGCGTGGCTGTGGTTCTGGTCGCCGCTGACGCCGGTGATCTGGGTCGGGACGGTGACGGAGTTCGCCGAACGGGCGCGGGCGCTGTTCCATCCCACGGCGGACGACGCGGGCGGTCTGGCGGCGATCCTGATGATCATCGTGGTCTGGGCCTTCCTGGCCGAGATCTGGCGGATCCTGCGGGCGGCGGGGCGACTGGTCGTCGGCCGGTAAGGGACGCCGGCGCGGATGTGTTGAACCTCCGGCCGTTTCCGCCGTTGCTGTCCGTCGGCGGCGCTGGGCGGCCGGGGGCGAGAGCAACTGAGTGACACTACAACAGGGTTTGGCCTTCGGCCTGGTCGGCCTGACGGTGGCGGCCTTCATCTGGGGCCGGTTCCGCTATGACCTGGTCGCCGTGGCGGCCCTGGTGGCGGGTCTGGCCATCGGGGTGATCCCGGCCGAGGCGGCGTTCGAGGGCTTTTCCAACGATGTGACGGTGATCATCGCCTGCGCCCTGGTGGTGTCGGCGGCCTTCGCCAAGTCGGGCATCGTCGAACTGGCGCTGAAGCGGATCCTGCCGCACCTGAAGACCGAACGCAGCCAGGTGCCGGTGCTGACGGCGGCCGTGACCCTGTTGTCGATGGTGACCAAGAACGTCGGCGCCCTGGCCATCATGATGCCGGTCGCGCTGCAGGTCAGCCGGCGCACCGGGACCAAACAGTCGCGGCTGCTGATGCCCATGGCGTTTGGGGCCATGGCGGGGGGGATGGTGACCCTGGTCGGGACCGCGCCCAACATCCTGGTGGCCGAGGTGCGTCAGGACATGGTCGGGGCGCCGTTCCAGATGTTCGACTATGCGCCGGTGGGCCTGATCCTGACGGGGGCCGCCCTGGTGTTCCTGACGTTCGGCTATCGGCTGCTGCCCAAGGACCGGACGGGGACCATAGGTCTGTCGGCGGCCCTGTCGGCCAACGCCTATCTGACCGAGGCGCGGGTTCCCGACGACTGGACGCTGGCGACCAAGCCCATCAGCGCCCTGAAGGCCATGGCGCCGGACGAGATCCAGGTGATGGCCCTGATCCGCGACGGCAAGCGCAAGGCCCGGCCGCGCGGCAACACCCTGATCCGGGCCGGGGACACCCTGCTGATCAAGGGCGACCAGGAGGCGCTGGAGGAATTCATCGTCGCCACCAAGCTGAAGCTGGTGCGCGGCGACCGGCCGGTGCTGCTGGAGGAGGCCAAGGACGAGGTCCATCTGGTCGAGGCGGTGATCGGGGCGGACTCGTCCCTGACCGGACAGTCGGTGCGGTCGCTGGACCTGTACGGCCAGTACGGGCTGAACCTGCTGGGGGTGTCGCGCAGCGGCTATGAGCTGACGCAGCATCTGCGGACGGCCAAGCTGCAGGCGGGGGATGTGCTGTTGCTGCAGGGGTCCGAGGCCGGCCTGCCGGGGCGGCTGGCGACCCTGGGCCTGCTGCCCCTGGCGGAAAGGGACATGCGGCTGGGCGGCCAGCGGCGGAAGTTCCTGCCCGCCGTGGTTCTGGCTGTCGCCATGGTGATGGTGGGGTTCGGCCTGATCCCCGTGGCCATCGCCTTCTTCGGCGCGGCGGTGGTGATCGTGGCCCTGGGCGGGTTGAAGATGCGCGAGGCCTACGCCGCGCTGGACGGGCCGCTGCTGGTGCTGATCGCCGCCCTGATCCCGGTGTCGGACGCGATCCAGCAGACGGGCGGGGCGGATCTGATCGCCGGGGGGCTGAAGTCGATCTTCCAGGGCATACCGCCCGTGGTGGCGGTGGCCGGCATGATGTTCGCGGCCATGGCGGTGACGCCCTTCCTGAACAATGCGGCGACGGTTCTGGTGGTGGCGCCCATCGCCGCGACCCTGGCCCAGCAACTGGGCTATCGGCCTGACCCCTTCCTGATGGCCGTGGCGGTGGGGGCGGCGTGCGACTTCCTGACCCCCATCGGGCACCAGTGCAATACGCTGGTCATGGGGCCGGGCGGGTACAGGTTCTCGGACTATCCCAAGCTGGGGGCGCCGCTGAGCCTGCTGGTGCTGGTGATCGGTCCGCCGGCGATCCTGCTGTTCTGGCCCATGTGATCGGGCCCGGCCCCGGCGTATCCGGGGCCGGGGCGGGCGTCAGCGTGTGCGGGCGGCGGGCGCCGCGTCGCACGTCAGGCGGCCGTTGTCGTTGCGGACCTGGGCGCCGCGGCAGGCGCGGACGCTGAGGGTCGAGGCCACCGACTGGCCGTCCTTGGCGATGCAGCGTGCGCGCAGCCGATCCCCGTTCAGCGAGATGTTGCGGCAGGTCTCGCGATAGCTGCCGACCGGCAGGGCGCGGCCGGAAACGGCCGGCTGGGGATCGGGACGAGTTTGGGCGACAGCGACGGCGCCCACGGCGAACAGGGCGGCGGCGGCCCCGACCGAGGCGCCGATCGAGACGAGTTTGGAAACAGACAGACGAACCAAGGCGTAACTCCCATTTTTCTATTTGCGCCTCTGCGGGCGAAAAACGAGGTTATGCGCGTCTGAGCCTGTGTCCAGTCCTGATCGCGATCAGGCGTCTGGGACTTCACCAGCGCGGCGAGACGTGGGCCGGTCCCTTGAACACCGCATTGGCGAACAGGGGCTTCAGGCCTTCCAGATAGCCGCGCACCGTCGGATCCTGGGTGAAGGCGATCATCTGGCCCGACCCCAGGGACTCGACCATGACCACGGGCTTGAAGCCCAGCTGGGCCTGGTTCTCGGCCCACAGCTGGCCCGAGGCCAGCAGCCGGTCGGAGCCTTCGAACCGCACGGCGTTGGTCCCTTCGCCACGCTTCAGGGGGGCGTAGATGTCGGCCCCACGCACCAG
This sequence comes from Brevundimonas sp. GW821-FHT10E09, assembly GCF_058809375.1. Taxonomy (NCBI): domain Bacteria; kingdom Pseudomonadati; phylum Pseudomonadota; class Alphaproteobacteria; order Caulobacterales; family Caulobacteraceae; genus Brevundimonas; species Brevundimonas sp. GW821-FHT10E09. The sequence continues at coordinate 177,441 of NZ_JBXASO010000001.1, forward strand.
GACGTTCAGCGTTTCGGGCAGGCCGGCGCCGATCCAGTGGTCGGGATCGACATGGGCGCGGGCCAGGACGCCGGCGACCGAGTCGGGGCCGTGGTCGCTGTGGGCCAGCAGGGCGGCGTAGTCGGTCTGGTTGGCGATCCGGGCGGGGGCGGCGGGCTTGTCCTCGTCCTTGTCCAAGGCGCCGTCCTCGCGGCGCGAGGCCAGCATGTCGCTGTCGGCGTCAGCCAGCAGGCGGGTGGCGGTTCCCAGACTGATCAGGGTGCCGCCGCGCGAGACCCAGTCGTGCAGGGCCTTGACCCCGGCCTCGCCCAGGACGGAGGCGTAGTCGCGGCCCTCTGGCAGGATCAGGACCTGATAATGGGCCAGGTCGGCCTCGCCGAAGCTGGCGGTGCGGATGGCGGTGACGGGATAGCCCAGGTCGCGTTCCAGCAGCCAGCGGGTCGCGCCGGCGGCGTCGGGGGCGGTCGGACTGTCCCAGGCCAGGGCGATGCGGGGCGCGCGGAGACGCACCACGTCGCTGGAGCCGAAGCCGGCGCCGCGCTCGACCCAGGATTCGTCTACGCCCACGACTTCGGCGCCCGTGTCGGCGGCGAGGCGGTTCAGGGTGGCGATCAGGTCGGCGGGCGCGCCCGCCTTCGGCAGGATCAGGGTTCCGGCGGGCCAGTCGCGGCCGTTCTGGGTGAAGGGCTGGTCGGCCGAATTGACCGTCAGTCCGGCCTGAAGGGCGGCGGCCAGGAAGCGGGGCTGGGCCGAGCCGGGCGCGACCAGGAATCCGTAGCGGGCCTCTGCGTTCCGGACGGCGGCGGGCGTGACCAGTTCGGGGCCGCGCGCCTCGACGGCGACGCTCGGCGCGCTGTCGCAGCGGGTCGCATCGACGCCGAACATCAAGGGCAGGGACCAGGCTGTGACGTCATAGATCTCGTCGCCCAGGCCGCGCGCGCGGCGCCGCTCCTGTTCGGCCAGGAAGTCGGGCGGGACAGGCACGTCGCGGGTCAGCAGCACCTCGGCCATCCGGCGCTGGGGCTGGGCCAGGTTGATCACATAGTCGCCCGCGCGGTGTTGGCCGGCGCAGGCGAAGGCCTGGCGCGCGACCCCGACCTCGATGCCCGATCGGACCAGAAGTCCAGCCAGACGGTCCGCCGCCGCCGGATCCGACGCACGCGACAGAACATAGGCGCCCCGTCCCGCCACGCCGTCGCGGTGATAGGCGTAGAAGTCGTTCAGCAACCGGTCGTGATTGCGCGAGGCTGTCTCGATGGTGGCCAGGGTGGCGGTCAGGTGGGCGCTCACGGTGTCGGCGTAGGTGAAGACCTCGCCCGAGCTGCGGCGGGCGGCCAGGCCCCGGGCCGACCCGACCTCGTAGGTCATGGAGACGGCGCCCAGATAACCCGGCCAGCCGTCGCCATAGCCGGGATAGAAGGCGTCGAAGACCTTGCGGTTGAAATAGGCCAGACCCGCCGCATCGAACCGGGCGCCGGTGTTGCGGCCGAACAGGGCGCGGTTCTCCAGGGTGCGCGGCCAGATCCACGGGTTCAGCGGCTCGGCCTCGGGCGGGAAGAAGAAGGTCTCGTCCGAGCCCATCTCGTGGCTGTCGACGACCACCTGGGGCCGCCAGTCGCGGACCAGAGCGGCGTGGCCCTGGGTTTCGGGCTGGGTCTGGATGAACCAGTCGCGGTTCAGGTCGAACAGATAATGGTTGTAGCGGCCGCTGGGCCAGGGCTCGTCCCGCTCGGCCGAGGCGGGGTCGGGATTGGGCAGGGAGCCGCGGCCCGAGGCGAAGCTGTTGAGGAAACGCTCGCGCCCGTCCGGGTTCTGGGTCGGGACGAAGACGACGACGGTGTTGGCCAGCCAGGCCTGGGCGGTCGGGTCGGTCAGCAGGCGACGGGCGGCCTGCATGGCGGCGTCGGCGGGGCTGATCTCATTGCCGTGGACCGAATAGGCCATCCAGACCAGGACCGGCTGATCCGCGATCAGGGCGGCGGCCTGCTGGGGCGAGGTGCGGCGCGGATCGGCCAGGGCGCGGGCGTCGGCCTTGATCTGGTCCAGCCGGGCGATGTTGGCGGGCGAGCCGACGGCGGCCCAGAACAGGGGGCGGCCCTCCCAGGTCGTCGCATAGTCGCCTATCGCCACCCTGTCCGGAGCGGCGGCGCGCAGGGCTTCGAAATAGCGGCGCACGTCGGCGGCGCGCGTGATCTCCTGACCGCTGTCATAGCCCAGGGTCTGACGCACCGTGGGGATGTCGGCGCCTGTCTGGCGCGCCGAGACGGGCTGGACCGCGAGCAAGGCGGCGGCGCAGGCGCCGGCCAGGCTGAAGGCGAGCGGACGCACGGAACGACGATGACTGGACATGAACTGACCCCCCGGGAGGCGGACACCTTAGTCGGGGCACGGAAAAAGAAAACGGTCTTGACGTGTAACCTATAGGTGATATGTAACCTCAAGGTTACGTCAGGAGGGCGACATGAGCAACAGCGACGATCAAGCGATCCAGCGCGTGAAACTGGAAAGAAGACGGTGCTGGTGGACGGCGCTCGCCCTGGCCGTCGTCGGCGCCGTAGCCATGGTCGGCGGCGCGGGGTTCGCGTTGGTTTCCGGCGTAGAAGGCGATGAGGCGACGGCGGCGGGCGTGGCGACAGGGATCGGATTTGCTCTGACGCTCATCGGGGCGATCTGGGCGTGGAGCGCGCGTCCAGGCCAGTCAATCATCGTGGCGGCGAGCGGAGAAGGGGCGCGGCGTGACAAGTTGGAGCGGGCGCGCACCCAACAGCTGGTGATGCTGCCCGTGGTGCTACTTCTCTTCATGGCTCAGGCGCATCGGGCGATGGAGCGGATCCTGGGTGGAGACCATAATCTGGGCGCCTATGTGCAGGTTCTTCTGCCGGTTCTTTACGGCTGGCTGATCCCGCTTATCGTCATGGGCTGGGACGCACACACACGCAAAAACCGCCGGTTCCTGGAAGACGAGCTGACCCAGCTCATGCGGGCCAGATCGATGATCCTGGCCTTCGTCGTGCTGATGACGGGCCTGACCGTGGCGCTGGGCCTGGGGCTGTGGCGTCCCCAGTACGGGATCATGGCCTTGCCCTATGTCCTGGCCTTGGGCGGGGCGTCGGCGGGGCTGCGATTCGCCTGGCTGGATCGGGAGGCCGGGCGCGATGGGTGATTTGCAATCGGATTGCGGGCCGAGAGTCTTGAGGAGCGGCGCTCATGGATGAGGATGAGAAGGAGGCGGCCCTGGCGCGTGAGCGTCGCCGCCGCCGCCGGCACGGGTTCGCCCTGGTGGTCTTCACGCTGGGCATCGTCGGGATCGGCGCGCTGGCCGCCAGCGAAGATAGTGGTGATGCGCAATGGGCCATGGCGGTCGCGGCGGCGGGCGGCGTCGCCATGCTGGTCGGGGCGATCCTGGCCTGGTTCAGCAAGCCCGGCCAAGATCGACGACGCCTGGACGCGATCATGACTTATCGGGATCGCGTTCAACGGAATCGGACCATCCAGTTGTTCACCATGAGCCTGGTGGTTCTGATCGAGGGGATCATGATCATCGGCTTTTCGGACGACCTGCTCGCCGGGCGTGTCAGTGAGGCTGTGGTTCCATTGCTGATGGCCGTCACGGTCAGCTGGATCATTGTTATGACGGTTATGGAGTGGGACGGCGGTTCGCGGAAAGTGAAGAAATTCCTCGACGACGAACTGTCCCGTCATATCCGGGCGCGCGCGACGGGCCTGGCCTTCATCGTCCTGATGGCGGGCGCCACCCTGGCGCTGGCCGCCAGCGTGTGGGCGCCGAACTGGACGCCGCTGGTGTTGGCCTTCTCGCTGCTGGCTTCGGCGGGGGCGGCGGCCTTGCGGTTCGCGCTTCTGGATCGAGAGGCGTCCGGCGATGGGGAGTAGTCGGCTGGGGTTGAGGCTGAAGGAGGTCCGCACGGCGGCCGGCCTGACCCAGGCCCAGCTGGCCGACGCCGCCAAGGTGTCGCGCAAGACGATCAACACGGTGGAGAACGGGGTCTTCATCCCCTCGACCATTGTGGCCCTGGATCTGGCGCGGGCGCTGAACACGACGGTCGAGGCGATCTTCTATCTGAAGGACTGAGCATCCATGTCCGAAAACCGCGAGACATCGCCGGGCTGAGCCGCCATCCTGCGGGTCATGGAACAGTCGTTGGATCAGGAGGCCTGCTGGCGGGCCTTGGGGGCGCGGGACGCCCGGTTCGACGGGCGGTTCTTTACCGGCGTGACCTCGACGGGGATCTACTGCCGGCCGGTCTGTCCGGCGCGAACGCCCCGGCGCGAGAATGTGGTGTTTCATCCCACGGCGGCCTCGGCGGAGGCGGCGGGGTTTCGCGCCTGCCTGCGTTGCCGGCCCGAGACGGCGCCCGAGATGGGGGCTTGGCGCGGCACGTCGAACACCGTCAGCCGGGCCCTGGCCCTGATCGAGGCGGGGGCGCTGGACGGGGGCGATGCAGACGCCCTGGCGGCGCGGCTGGGGGTGGGCGAGCGGCATCTGCGGCGGCTGTTCCGCCAGCACCTGGGCGCGGCGCCGGTCAGCGTGGCCCAGACGCGGCGCGTGCTGCTGGCCAAACAGCTGATCCACGAGAGCGACCTGTCGATGGCCGAGGTGGCGATGGCGTCGGGCTTCGGCAGCGTGCGGCGGTTCAACGAGACCTTCCAGGCCCTGTATGGCCGTCCGCCGTCGGAACTGCGGCGGCGCAAGGCGGAAGGCGAGGGCGGAGGCCCGGTGAAGCTGGGCCTGGCCTATCGCCCGCCCTATGACTGGAGCGCGATGATGTCGGCCCTGGCGGCGCGGGCCGCCCCGGACGAAGCGGTGGCCGACGGGGTCTGGCGGCGCAGGCTGCGGGCGGCGACGGACGGGACGGACGGCGAGGTCTCCGTGCGGTTGGGGTCTGAGGGCAAGGCGGCCGTGGAGGCGCGGGTGGACGAGCTGAAAGCCCTGCCCGGCGTGCTGGCGCGGGTGCGGCGGGTGTTCGATCTGGCGGCTGATCCCGAGGCGATCCGGCGGGACCTGTCGGCGGATCCGGACCTGCGTGCGGCGCTTGAGGCCTGGCCGGGACTGCGGCCGGCGGGGGACTGGATCGATGCCGGAGAGGATGCGCCCAGCGACCGGCTTGCGACCTTGAATGCAGCCCTGGCGGCGCGGGCCGAAGCCTGGCGCCCCTGGCGCGCCTATGGCGCCCTGTACTGGAACCGTGTGACGGAGACGGCCGATGACTAGACAATCAACGCCGATGACCCTGACCCTGGATCGGATCGCCTCGCCGGTGGGCGAGGTGCTGGTGGCGACCGACGCCGAGGGGGCGGTGCGGGCGCTGGATTTCCATGACTACGAAGACCGGATGCGCCGGCTGCTGCACCGCCACTACGGCCCGGTCGAACTGGTCGAGGGGCGGGCGCCGGAGGCGGTGCGTCGGGCGGTCGAAGCCTATTTCGGCGGTGATCTGACGGCGTTCGACGCGGTGGTGGTCAAGACCGGCGGGACCGTGTTCCAGCAGGCGGTGTGGGCCGCGCTGCGGGCCATTCCGGCGGGGGAGACGCGCAGCTACGGGCAGCTGGCGGCGGCGATCGGATCGCCCAGGGCGGTGCGGGCGGTGGGTCTGGCCAATGGCTCCAACCCGGTGGGGGTGATCGTGCCCTGCCATCGGGTGATCGGGGCGAACGGGACCCTGACCGGCTATGCGGGCGGGCTGGAGCGGAAGCGCTGGCTGCTGGCGCACGAGGCCGGCGGCCGGCTGCTCTGATCGGCGAGGCAACGGCATCGGTCCCCGACCGTTACCCAAGTCCACAGACCGAAAGAGTATCGACGATGAAACTATCCAATGGCGCCCTGGTGGCGGTGGTCGACGGCGAGAAGCTGGTCCTGTTCAAGAACACGAACGCCCAGGAAATCCGGCTGTCGCCGCTGGAGATTCCGGCGATGGAGGATCGGGTTTCCGGCTCGTCCGGCCGCCGGTCCAGCGAGGCCAACCCGGACAACGACACCCAGGCCGAGGACGGTTTCGCCATGGGCGTGGCCGAGGTGCTAAACAAATGGTCGGTCACCAACAAGATCGACGAACTGCTGGTGATCGCGGCGCCCAAGACTCTGGGGGAACTGCGCAAGCACTGGCACAAGGATCTGGAATCCAAACTGGCCGGCGAGATCGCCAAGGACCTGACCGGCCACTCCAGCGACCAGATCGCGGCGGCGATCGAAAAGGCCTGAGCTGAATCAGGGCGGGTTTGAGGGCGGCGGCCGGAGACGGTCGCCGCCCTCGGCGTGTCTAGGCGCCGTCCAGGAACAGGCGGCAGGCGGGGTTGGCGGTTTCGTCGACATAGGGGTAGCCCAGGTCGGCGAGGGCGGCGAACAGTTGGGCCTGTTCTTCGGGCGGGACGCTGACGCCGGCCAGCACCCGGCCGACGTCGTCGCCGTGGTTGCGGTAGTGGAACAGGGTCAGGGCCCAGGCGGGCTGGAGGCTGTTGAGGAAGCGCAGGAAGGCGCCGGGCCGTTCGGGGAACTGGAAGCGCAGGATGCGTTCGTGGGGCAGGCCGACCGTGCGGCCGCCGACCATGTAGCGGACGTGCAGTTTGGCGGTCTCGTTGTCACTCATGTCCTCGACGGCGTAGCCGCCGGAACGGAGGGTCGCGATCAGGTCGTCACGCTCGTGCGGGCCGTTGCGCAGGGCGACGCCGACGAAGATCTGGGCGTGGCCGTCGCCGGACCAGCGATAGTTGAATTCAGTGACCGAGCGGCCGTCGAGACTGTCGAGGAAGCGGCGGTAGTCGTCGCGGTCGTCCTTCATCGCCACGGCCAGCAGGGCCTCGGCGCCCTCGCCGATCTCGGCCCGTTCGGCGACGTGACGCAGACGGTCGAAGTTCAGATTGGCGCCCGAGTTGATGGCGATCAGCGTGCCCGCGCCGGGGTGGGCGGCCGCCCAGGCCTTGAGGCCCGCAAGCGCCACGGCGCCCGAGGGTTCGGCGATGGCCCGGCTGTCGTCGAAGATGTCCTTGATGGCGGCGCAGATGGCGTCGGTGTCCACCAGGACGATCTCGTCCAGCAGGTCCTTGCACAGGCGGAAGGTCTCGGTCCCCGCGCGGCGCACGGCGACCCCGTCGGCGAACAGGCCGACCTCGTTCAGGGTCACGACCTCGCCGGCGTCGATGGCGGCCTTCATGGTGGGGGCGTCGACCGGCTCCACGCCGATGACGCGGGTGTCGGGGCGCAGGAATTTGATGATGGACGCGACGCCGGCGGCCAGGCCGCCGCCGCCGATGGGCACGAAGACGGCCTCGATGGGGTCGGCGTGCTGGCGGGCGATCTCAAGCCCCACCGTCCCCTGGCCGGCGATGACCTCGGGATCGTCGAAGGGGTGGATGAAGGCGGCGCCGGTCTGGCTCTCCAGATGGCGGGCGTGGGCGTAGGCCTCGTCGAAACTGTCGCCGTGCAGGACCACTCCGCCGCCCAGGGCGCGGACGGCGGCGACCTTGATGCCGGGGGTGGTGGTGGGCATGACGATGACAGCGGGGATGTTGCGGCGGGCCGCGGCCAGGGCCACGCCCTGGGCGTGATTGCCGGCCGAGGCGCAGATCACGCCCCTGGACAGTTCGGCCTGCGACAGGCCGGCGATCTTGTTGTAGGCGCCGCGAATCTTGAACGAAAACACCGGCTGCAGGTCTTCGCGCTTCAGCAGCACGGGCCGGTCCAGCCGCGCCGACAGGCGGCGCAGCGGATCAAGCGGGGTCTCCTCCGCCACGTCATAGACGCGGGCGGTGAGGATGCGGCGGATGGTGTCTTGCATCAAAATGTCGGTCGAGGCGTGGGTGAGGAAATGAAGTCGCCGTTCGTCTAGGCGATTTTGCCCCATTTGTGAAAGGTTCGTGCGCTCAAGACGGCGAGTCTCCCGTGCTTGGCGGGGACGCGATGATTTCTCTTGCGCGCGGCCTCCATCGGCCTACATTGGATGTGCTTATGCTAACTTTGAGCATAAGGGTCTAGGGAGACGGTCATGGCGGACGGCGCCTTTGGTCTGACGAAGGAACTGGAGCGGGAGACCGCCGGGGTGTGGGCGAAGGTCAAGGACCATGTCACGCCGCTGGAGTGGCCCGAACAGGCGCGGCTGATCAGCGAGATCAACCGGCTGAAGCGCGAGCGCGACGCCGTGATCCTGGCCCACAACTATATGACGCCCGAGATCTTCCACGGGGTCGGCGACTATGTCGGCGACAGCCTGGGCCTGGCCAAGGAGGCCGCGCGGTCGGATGCGAAGGTGATCGTCCAGGCGGGCGTGCACTTCATGGCCGAGACCTCGAAGATCCTGAGCCCGGAAAAGACGGTGCTGATCCCCGATCTTCGGGCGGGCTGTTCGCTGGCGTCGTCGATCACGGGGGCGGATGTGCGGCGGATCAAGTCGCGCTATCCGGGCCTGCCGGTCGTGACCTATGTGAACACCACGGCCGATGTGAAGGCCGAGACCGACATCTGCTGCACCAGCGCCAACGCCGTGCAGGTGGTGGAATGGGCGGCCAAGGAATGGGGCGTGGATCGGGTCATCCTGATCCCCGACGAATATCTGGCGCGCAATGTCGCGGCCCAGACGACGGTCGGGATCATCGCCTGGAAGGGCCGCTGCGAGGTGCACGAACGGTTCACGGTGGACGACATCGCCGAGATGCGCGCCGCCTATCCGGGCGCGGAAATCCTGGCCCACCCGGAATGCCCGGAAGACGTGCTGGCGGCGGCGGACTTCGCCGGTTCGACGGCGGCCATGACCGACTATGTCGAGGCGCGTCGGCCCAAACAGGTGGTGATGATCACCGAATGTTCGATGGCCTCGAACGTCGCCGGCGACGTGCCGGGCGTGCAGTTCATCGGCCCGTGCAACCTGTGCCCGCACATGAAACGGATCACGCTGCAGAACATCCGCGACTGCCTGCTGCACATGCAGTTCGAGGTGACGGTTCCGGCCGACATGATCGAGCGCGGGCGGCTGGCCGTGCAGCGGATGATCGACCTGCCGCCGCCCGCCGTTCCGGCGCGCTACGACCTGGTCAAGGCGCGGCATCACGTCGATGTGGAGCTGATCTGAGCGAGACGCGGCGATCGGTCCCGTGGTCGAGACCGATTGCTGCGCCCATCTGGACGTCATGAGCAATATCGACACCCCGAACCGCACGCCTGATCGCATCCCCGGCCCTTGGGATCCCAAGCCCGAGGACCCGGCCGTGCGCGCCGCCCCCGCAGCCCCGGCCGAGATTCCGGTCGAGAAGGATCAGAGCCTGGTCTGGGCCCTGCTGTCCACGGCCCTGATGGGCGGCTTCCTGTGGTGGATCACCGGCAGCGCCATCGTGGCGGGCGCGGTGCTGATCGGCCTGTTCGTGCATGAGGCGGGGCACGCCCTGGCGATGAACAAGATGGGGATGGGGCCGGCGCGGATTTATATCATTCCCTTCCTGGGCGGGCTGGCCAAGGCGCGGCGGGAGCCGAAGAGCGAATGGGACGGGGTGCTGGTTTCGCTGGCGGGCCCGGCGTTCGGTCTGTTGGCCATGATCCCGTTTGTCGGGGTGTGGATGGCGACCGGGCAGGGCGAATGGCTGATGGGCGCCTTCTTCATCGCCATGCTGAACCTGGTGAACCTGGTCCCGGCGCCGCCTCTGGACGGGTCCAGAGCCCTGGGGCCGGTGCTGACGCGGGTGCATCCGCGGCTGGAGCAGATCGTGCTGCTGGTCATCGGCGTGGCCGTGGTCTGGTGGGGACTGTCCACCGGGCGATTCATCCTGGCCGCCTTCCTGGCCCTGTCGGTCTTGGCCCACTTGAAGCGCGGCGTCTGGCGCGCGGCCTGGGGCACGCTGAGCTGGCCCGAGGCGGGCAAGAGCCTGGTCCTGTACCTGCTGACCCTGGCCGTCTGCGCGGCGGCGGCCCTGGGCGCATTGCTGCCCATGGTCGGGGGCGATCCGGCCGGGGCGGTGAGCCTGGGCCTGAACTCTCTTGGAGTGCGCTGATGAACCGAACGCGACATGACGGGCCCTTGGTCGTCGGCGCCGGTCTGGCGGGCCTGTCGGCCGCGCTGGAAGCGGCGCGGGCGGGGGCTGAGGTTCTGGTGCTGACGCCCGAGCCCCTGTTGAACGCCTGTTCGTCCGCCTGGGCGCAGGGCGGGATGGCGGCGGCCCTGACGGCTGTGGATTCGCCGGAACTGCACGCGAAGGACACCGAGGCGGCGGGCGCGGGTCTGGTCGAGCCGACGGCGACGCGGGCCCTGACCGATGCCGGGCGCGAGACGGTGGAATGGCTGGCGGCCCTGGGCGCGCCGTTCGACCGGGACGCGGACGGCGGCTTCGTGGTCAGTCTGGAGGCCGCCCATTCGGTGGCGCGGGTGGCGCGGGTCGGCGGCGACGGGGCCGGGCGGGCCATCCTGTCGGCCGTGGTCGCGGCGGTGCGGGCCGAGAAGCGGATCACGGTCTGGGAAGACGCGCGGCTGAAGGCCCTGTTGCTGGACGCCGACGGCCGGGTGGTCGGGGCGGTGGCGGCGCGCGGGCCGGGCGTGCGTCTGGTCGAGATCACGGCGACGGCGGTGGTTCTGGCTACAGGCGGGGCGGGCGGTCTATTCGGGGCGACCACCACACCGGCGGCGCTGAAGGGCGAAGGCCTGGCGCTGGCGGCGCGGGCGGGGGCGGAGATCCTGGATCCTGAGTTCGTGCAGTTTCACCCCACCGCCATCGACGTGGGTCTGGATCCCGCGCCCCTTGCGACTGAAGCCTTGCGGGGCGAGGGTGCGCGGCTGATCGACGGCGAGGGCCGGTTCCTGCTGGGCGAGGCGCCGGACGCGGACCTGAAGGCGCGCGACGTGGTGGCGCGGGCGGTCCATGCCGCGCGGATGGAGGGGCGGGGCGCCTATCTGGATGCGCGCGCGGCCATCGGCGAGGCCTTCCCGCACGAATTTCCGGCCGTGTTCGCCGCCTGTATGCGCAGCGGCCTGGACCCGCGCATCAGTCCGATCCCGGTGATGGCGGCCTGCCATTATCATATGGGCGGGATCGCCGCCGATGCGGACGGGCGCACCACGGTGGCGGGCCTGTATGCGGTCGGGGAATGCGCCGCGACGGGCGTGCATGGGGCGAACCGGCTGGCGTCCAACTCCCTGCTTGAGGCGGCGACCTTCGGGCGGCGCGCGGGACGGGCGGCGGCGCTGGAGACCGGCGGCGGACGGCCATCGCCGGTCGAGGTCACGCCGGACCTGCCCGAGGCGGCCATGTCCGAACTGAGAACCGCGATGACGGCTCATGCGGGGGTGGTGCGGAATGAAGCGGGCCTGTCGGGCCTGATCGCCCTGATCGACCGGCTGGAGGCGCAGTATGGCTCGGCGGCGGCGCTGGAGGCGGCGCGTCTGGTCGTGCAGGCGGCGCTGGATCGGCGTGAGAGCCGGGGCGGGCACTATCGCTCGGATTATCCGCAGACGGCGGCTGTGGCGGACCATACGCGGGTGCGGAATGTGCGCCCGGCGATGCGTCCGGCCGTGCTGGAGCCCGCCGCGTGAGCCGGTCCCTGCCGGATGTGCTGATCGAGCCGGTCGTGCGGATGGCCCTGGCCGAGGATCTGGGCCGGGCGGGCGATGTGACGGCCCTGGCCTGTATTCCCGCAGACGCCCGGATGAAGGCAGGATTCGTGGCGCGCAAGCCCGGCGTCCTGGCGGGGATCGACTGCGTGCGGCTGGCGGTGCTGGCGATGGATCCGCAGGCGTCGGTCGATCTGCGGCTCGAGGACGGCGACGCCTTCGAGGCCGGGGCGGTGCTGGCGGTGGTCGAGGCCGAGGCGCGGGCCTTTCTGTCGGCCGAGCGGACGGCGCTGAACCTGGTCGGGCGGTTGTCGGGCGTGGCGACCCTGACGCGGGCCTATGTTCAGGCGGTCGCCGGGACCAAGGCGCGGATCGCCGATACGCGCAAGACCACGCCGGGCCTGCGGGCGCTGGAGAAACATGCGGTGGCGTGCGGCGGGGGGATCAACCATCGCTTCGGCCTGGATGACGCCATTCTGATCAAGGACAACCATGTGGCCGTGTGCGGCGGGGTGGCCGAGGCGGTCCGCCGGGCCAGGGCCTTTGCGCCCCATCTGATGAAGGTCGAGGTCGAGGTCGACGGGCTGGATCAGCTGGAGGCGGTGCTGGGCCTGATCGCCGAGGGGGCGGCGCCGGACGTGGTCATGCTGGACAACTTCAGCCTGGACGATCTGAGGACCGCCGTGGCGCGGGTCGCGGGACGGCTGACGCTGGAAGCCTCGGGCGGGGTCGATCTGACGACCGTGCGGGGCATAGCCGAGACCGGGGTGGACGTGATCTCGGTCGGGGCCCTGACCCATTCCGCGCCCGTGCTGGACATCGGTCTGGACGCGCTTTGAGCCTTTAGAGCGGGAGCGGTCTCTCGAAGCCGCTCCCGTCCATGGATCAGACCGGGTTGGAGACGTCCGTGGCCTCGACCTTTGCGGCGGTCTTGGCCGACGTGACCGCAGGGCGGCTCGTGCGGGCGGCGGCGGTCTGGGCGGCCGGCTGGGGCGACGGCTGGGCGCGCGAGGCGGCTTCCGGTTGCGGCTGGGCTTGCGGGCGCGGCTGAGCGGCGGGGGCTGCCGGTTCCGGCGCGGACAGGCCTTCCTGGGCCAGGACCAGGGAATAGGCCACGGCCTGTCCGGCCTGGCGGGCGGCCTCGACCGGATCGAGCCCGGCCTGGATCAGACGGGGCTGGTCGCCCGCGGTCGAGGGCCGGGCGGCGTAGGTGAAGGCCCCGCTGGCGCCCGAACGTCCGCCGAAGCGATAGAAGAGGTGGCTGCCGACCTGATTCACCCGGATCAGCGAGTTGCGCCAGACCGGCGAGACGCCGGTGGTGTGGAAATGGGTGGCGTTGCCGACGGCCGAATAGACCGATCCCGACAGGGCGCCCGAGGCGATGCTCTTGGCGCGGTTCCAGGCCCCCGAGTTGACGCGACCGCGCATCGCGCCGTTGCAGGTGAACGAGAACTGGCAGCCGGTGCGGCGCGCGGCGCCCTGATAGACGACGCCGCAGATGGTCTTGGGGAAGGCGGGGTGGCGGACGCGGTTCAGGACCACCTGGGCCACGGCCTTCATGCCGTCGCGGCCTTCGCCGCGGGCTTCGTAATAGACGACCTGGGTCAGGCAATCGAGATCGCGGCTGGCGTCCAGGGCGTTGGCCATGCGGAACGGCCGGGCGCCGACCGGCGTGGTCAGATTGGCGCGACGCAGGTTCGGATCGCGGTTGTCGTTCAACTGGTCGAGGCGGGCAGCCAGGAGTTCCGCCTGGCGGTCGCGCTGGGCGGCGCCCGCGCTGGTATAGGGATCGTGTCGGCGTGCGATCGAGAGCGCGCTGGCGTCCAGGCCCCCGGCGGCGGCCGAGAGCGCTTCTTCGGTGAAGCCGGCGGCGGTGGCGCCGTGAATCCGTTCGGCCTGGGCGCGCAGCGTATTCGCCTGCGCCAGGGTTCCGCCCAGATAGGCGCCGCCGATCGCCAGTCCCACCAGACCGCCAAAGGCCGCTGCAGCCGTCATGGGCTTGATCTTCGCCACACGATCGGTGCGCGACGCGGCGCGCGTCTGAGAGGAATGCGACAACGAGTTAGTCCTGTTCAGCAGGGCGAGAAACGCTGCCCCCGGGGTAGTCTCGCCTGCTGGGCGACTCTGACGGTCGCGTTCCAACTGCGGTCAACGCACGGCTCATGCTGCCCGGCGTCGAGGACGGGCCTATATAGCGAAGTTTGTGACCTGAATGTGGCTGATTCGCAAGCCTGCGGTTAAGGCGTCGAAACGATTAGGTATTTTCACTGTATCGCACGGGGGGAATGACAATCCGGGCCGGAATGTGACAGTCGTGACGACGAATACTGTATTGTATTGCAGTAGGTCTTCATTCGCAAATGTGACAGCCTGCGATATCAGCTAAAGCGCCTGCCGGGTTCTGTTCATTTTGCGATCATGGGCCGTATTCGCGACTTGACGCCAGGGAGGGAACCTGTGCGTTGCGGTCGCGTTGAAGCGTGACCTTTGGAGAGAAGCCCCATGTCGAGACCCCTTGTGATGGCGGCTGTCGCCGCCGCGACCCTGGCCCTGGCCGCCTGCGGAACCACGATCGAACAGAAGGCGGCGAGCGGCGCGGTGGCCGGCGCTGTCGTCGGCGGACCGGTCGGCGCGGCTGTCGGCGGCGCCGCCGGGGCCGTCGTCGGCCAGGCCCAGAAACCCAACTAGAACGCGTCGCGCCCTTGTTTCGGCAGGGGCGCGACCTATCTGCATCACTGGACGGGCGATGCGCGGCATATGCGCGTCAAATCGTGCGTCCGTCCGATTTCGCTGCGGTGAACCTTGCTTTTGGCGCGCGTATCGGCTTTGTGCGGCCCGCTTCTGGCCGTGCGTTTTTTCGTCGCCGCCTGATCCCCGATAGCCGCCCCTGGCTGTTCACAAGGAACCCTGACGCTTTCGCATGAAAGATCTGAAGACCGGATTTTCCGACCGCATTACCGCCCAGCAGGAGGCCAAAAAGGCCCTGCTCGCCAAATTCAAGCCGAAGGCCGCCGCCCCCGACCCTGAATTCGAACGCCTGGCTGAAAAGCGCGCCGCCGAAAAGGAGGCCCTGCGCCAGCAGCACGAGCTGGCCAAGGCCGAGCAGCGCCGTGAAAAGGCCGAGAAGGACGCCGCCCGCATGGCCGCCGATCTCGAAGCCCAGGAAGCCCTCGAGGCCGAGAAGCGCGCCGACCGCAAGGCGCGCAAGCAACTGACCAAGGAAGAGCAGAAGGCCAAGCGCGACGCCCGCTACGCCGCCCGCAAGGCGCGTCGCTAAGTCGCTCAAGGCCCTGCACTGAAGGATCGACGCGTCGCGGGTTTCTGCGGCGCGTTTTTCTTTGGCCGCCCTATTGGGCGGACGGACCTATTCAGCGGAAGGCCTATTCAGCGGGAAGGCCGGCGCGGCCGTCGATGATGCTGCGCAACTGTTCCGTCGAATAGGGTTTGCGCAGGAAGGGCCAGGGGGTGTCGGCCAGCACCTGGTCCACGTCGTCGCCGACATAGCCCGAGGTCAGGGCGATGCGCATGTCCGGCCAGTCTCGGGCCGCCTGCCGGGCCAGATCGACGCCGCTCATGCCGCCCGGCATGACGATGTCGGTCAGCATGATGTCGAAGCGCGCCGCCTGTAGCGCCTTGAGCGCGTCGGGACCGCTTTCGGCCAGCACCACTTCGAGACCGAAACTCTCCAGAAGATCCAGAGCCACGGCCGCCACGCTGGCGTCGTCCTCGACCAGGAGCATGCGGCCGCCCTTGGCGAAGGCGACGTCCGCGCTGATGGGAACGGGGGCGGGGGGCGCGGTCTCCTGGGGCTGGAGGGGCGGCAGATAGAGACGGATTTCGGACCCGCGCCCGACCGTGGAGGCGATATGGACCCCGCCGCCCGACTGGCGTGCGAAGCCATAGACCTGGCTGAGCCCCAGTCCCGTGCCCTTGCCGACGGGCTTGGTCGTGAAGAAGGGTTCGAAGACGCGGTCGATGACCTCGGCCGGCATGCCGGATCCGTTGTCCGACACCGACACGCAGACATAGTCGCCCGGCGCCAGTTCGGCGACCTGACCGGGTTCGACCGAACAGGTCATCGTCTGGACGGTGATCCTCGCTCCCTCGCGGACCTGCGCGGCCGGGGGCGCGCCCATTGGGGCGCCGTCGCGCATAGGGCCGCCGGTGACGTCGCCCAGGGCGTCGCGGGCGTTGACGATCAGATTCAGCAGGGCGGCCTCGAACTGGGCCGGGTCCACGTTCGCGCGGACGCCCCCGCGCTTCAGCTTGACCTTGAAGTCGACTGCCTCGCCGACGGCGCGACGCAGCAGGGGCTCGCCCTCGCGGATCAGGCCGTTCAGGTCGATGGCTTCGGGGCGCAGGGCCTGGCGGCGCGAGAAGGCCAGCAACTGGTGGGTCAGGCTCTCGCCGCGCCGAGCGGCGGCCAGGGCGGCCTCGCCCAGCTTCTTCTTCTTGGCCGGGTCGTCCGAGCGCAGGATGATGTCCAGGGCCCCGATGACGACCGTCAGCAGATTGTTGAAGTCGTGGGCCACGCCTCCGGTCAGCCGGCCCACGGCCTCCATCCGCTGGGCATGCATCAGGTGGGCCTCGGCGGCGGCCTTTTCCGTCAGGGCCTCGGCCACCCGGTCCTCGAGCAGCTCATTGATGCGTTTCAGGTCGTCCTCGGCCCGTTTGGCGTCGGTGACGTCCAGGCTGGCGCCGACATAGCCCTGGAAGACGCCCGAGGCGTCGAAGCGCGGCACGCCCTCGGTGCGGATCCATCGCAGGCCCAGGGTGGGATGATTGACCCGGCTGAGCGCCTCGAACCGGTCCCGGGCCTGGAAGGCGCGGGCGAAGGCGGCGTCGAACACCGTTTCGTCGTCAGGATGGATCAGGCGCCGCCAGGCGTCGGCCAACTGCCGATTGGAGCGGATGCCGCAGAAGATGCGATAGCGCTTGTTGCCGAAGATGATCGACGGCGTGGCGTCCGTCATCCAGATCAGGGCCGGGGCGCTGTCGGCGACGGTGCGGAAGCGGACTTCCGATTCAGTCAGCCGCGCCTGGGCCGCGCGCATGTCGGTGACGTCGAAGGCGACGCCGACGAAACCGACCACCGCCTGTCCCGTCAGGCGGGGACGCGAAAAGGACTTGAGCCAGCGCCATTCGCCGTCATGGCGACGATAGCGGGCCTCCATGGAAAAGGGCTGGCCGGTCGCCTCGCCGTCGGCCGATTCCTGGACGATGCGGGCGACGTCGTCGGGATGGAGGGACGAACGCCAGTCTGCGGCCCGCGCCGATTCATAGTCGGCGCCGAAGAAGTCGACATAGGCCTGGTTGACGAAGGAGCGCTGGCGATCCTGATCCGTGACCCAGATCAGCACCGGCGCCGTATCGGCGATGGCCCGGAACCGTTCCTCGCTCTCGCGGGTCTGGGTCTCGGCGCGGGCGCGCTCGACCTCGGTCCAGGTGCGGGCGGCGACTTCCTCCAGAAGGCGCGCCTCGGCCTCGGTCCATCGACGGGGAACAGAGGCGTGGGCGAACAGGAAGGCGCGCAGACGGCCTGCCCGGATCAGGGGCGCGCGGATCAGGGCGCGAGTCCCGATGGCGTCGAAGGCGCCCGCGACGTCGGCGGTGCGCGGATCCTCGTACACGTCGTCGATCCGGACGGTGCGGCCCTGGGCCAGGTCGGCGATCAGGCCCTCGCCAAAGGCGTCAAGGCTGATCCTGTCCCGAACGGCCCCGTCGTCGGCGGCCCACTGGCCGGTCACTGAGATGAGGCCGCTGTCGGGATCGATCTCGCCATAGCCGACGCGGTCGGCTGCGATCAGACGTCCGATCGACGCCTCGACCTCGCTCATGATGAGACCGGGGTCGGACAGGTCGCGCAGCCGGTCGCTGAGGGCCAGCAGGAAAGCCTGCTGCCGTTCCGCGCGGGCGGCGGTTTCGAGCGCCTCCCGGTTCTCGGTGGTGTCGAAGGAGATGCCGGCGTAGCCGAGAAAGACCCCGGCCTTGTCAAAGCGCGGCTCCACGGCGACGCGCATCCAGCGCCACGCCCCGTCGTGACGCCGGAACCGAGCCTCGAACCCATAGGGGCGAAGATCAGGCCGGGCAGCGGCCTGGGCGGCCTCGACCTGCGGCTGATCATCGGGATGGATGGTCTGTTTCCAGCCGTGGCCGCTCAGGGAGGCGGCCGTGCCGCCGTAGAAGTCGGTCAGGGCGATATTGGCGAACTCGACCGCCCCATCGACATCCGTCAGCCAGATGGGCGAGGGGGCCGTGTCCGCCAGAAGACGGAACCGGGTTTCGCTGTCGCGCAGGGCGGCCTCGGCGGCGCGGGCCTCGGTGACGTCGATGTTGACCCCGATCATGCCCAAGAAGCGGCCGTCGGCGTTCAGACGGGGCCGGGCTTCGCTGCGCAGGACGCGCCATTCGCCGTCGTGGCGACGGTGACGCCCCTCGACGACATAGGCGACATGGTCCCGATCAGCCTGACGGCAGACGGACAGCACATGGTCCCGGTCGTCGGGGTGAAGGAAGGCGTCGGCGTCGAAATCGCTGGGATCGTCCAGCCCGCCCCAGAACAGGCGCTGGTCGTTGTTCAGATGGATGATGCGGCCGGTCTCGTCGGTCATCCAGAGCATGACGGGGGCCAGTTCGCTGACGATCTGCAACCGTCCTTCGGTCTCGTCGATGCGCGCGTTGGACAGGGACAGCGCCGAGACGACCGCGTCCAGTTGCGCCAGCGCGCCGCGCAGGCAGGCGCCCATCCAGGCGCAGAACAGGCCGACCACGATGAAGTTGAAGGTCGCCACGACGCTGAGACCGGGGGGCATCCCCGGCTTCGAGCCGCTGCTGACGATCACCAGGGACCAGCCCCCGATCAGGCATGCCGCCAGCGCCGTGGCGCCCGAAAGCCGGCCCCCCGCCAGGGCCGCCAGGATGACGCCGGGCAGAAGGATCATGAAGCCGGTGATTTCGCCGTAGAAGGCCGCTCCGGCTGCGCGCAGCAACAGGGCGGCGCCGGCCCCGATCAGTCCGATGACAATCCGGGTCCAGACCGAACCCGGCTTGAGCCGCGCGAGCGCCAGCAGACCTCCGTCGGCGTCCCGAAGTCGCCTGAAGACCACGGCTGGGTCCATGCTTCGCCCGCTCCCGACGCGTCGTTCTAAAGTGACGCTTGTCCATGCAACGCTCGCTCGCGCTTCGCGTTCCTGACAGCCATATTCGACCGGACCCGTTCCGGCGTAAAGTTAATCAACCCAAGGAGCGCAACATGACTGACACGATCGACACCGGCCTGTCCCAGACCGAGCGTGGCGACGTCGCCCAACAGCTGACACGCGTTCTGGCTGACGCCTACGCCGTCTATCTGAAGACCCACGGCTATCACTGGAACGTGCGGGGGCCGGAGTTCTTCGCCCTGCACAATCTTCTGGAGCAGCAGTATCGCGACCAGTGGGAGGCGCTGGACGACATCGCCGAACGTATCCGGGCGCTGGGCGAGTTCGCGCCTCAGGGCTATGGCACCTTCGCCAATCTGACCAGCATCCGCGACGGCGACCCGGAAAAGGACGCGCCCGAGATGCTGCGTGAGCTGATGCGCGACCACGAAACCCTGATCGCCACCATGCGGGCGGCTCTGGACGTGGCCGACGGCGATGGAGACGACGTGACCGTCGATCTGCTGACCCAGCGCCTGGGCTCGCACGAAAAGTTCGCCTGGATGCTGCGCTCCACGCTCGGCGGCCGATAACATCGGTCTGCGGGCGCCCGAAAACCGCCCCGAAGTCCGCGCATAGGGCTGACGACGACGACGCTCCGGCTCCCGGAGCGTCGTCTCCTTTCTGGATTTGAATGACACTGGCCCACTGGAAGATGATCTGGACGGCGCTGAAGCGCTCGGCGGCGGCCCTGCCTGCGGCCGGCGCGGTGCTGGGCGTCGCCATGGCCGCCGGGTCCAGCGTGCGTCCCGACGCCGACCGCACGGCCGAGGCCGTGGCCCGGATCACCGGCGGGGACATGAGCGCTCACGGCCTGGACGCCGTGAAGGGGCGTCTGACGCCTTCGCAACTGGCCCTGGCCCAGCGTCATGACCCAAGCCTGCTGCAGCCCGCGGCCTATTCCACCGACGGGGCGATGCTGGCGACCGGCGCCCTGCGTCCCGCCCGGTCCTTCGTCTTCAAGGGCAGCGCCGAGGATCGGCGCCGCGCCCTGCGATGCCTGACCCAGGCCGTCTATTTCGAAGCGGCGCTGGAGCCGGACGCCGGTCAGGCCGGCGTGGCCCAGGTGGTGCTGAACCGGGTGCGCGATCCCAACTACGCCAACACCATTTGCGGCGTTGTGTTCGAGGGCGCCGAGCGGACCACGGGCTGTCAGTTCAGCTTCACCTGCGACGGATCCCTGTCCCAGGCGCCGGTCGCCTGGGCCTGGGAGCGGGCGCGCAAGGTGGCGGAGAAGGCGCTGAACGGCGCGGTCGCCCAGCAGGTCGGGACCGCCACCCATTACCACGCCGACTATGTGAACCCCTGGTGGTCGCCGTCGGTGGCCCGGGTCAACAAGATCGGCGTGCATGTCTTCTATCGCTGGAAGGGCCTGTACGGCGAAACCGCCGCCTTCCGCACCGTCTACAAGGGCCATGAGCCGGTGATCGACGAGGCGCGGTTCTCGCGGCCGCGGCCGGGCGTCCAGCCCGGTCAGGCGACCGGCGGCGCCGATCCCGACACTCTGGCGGCGCCAGGCGGGGATGCGCCGATCAAGACCGTCGAGATCAACGGCCAGCAACGCGTCGTCGGCGTGGTCAGTCTGGGCGGCCGTCGCCTGCCGACCCAGGAGGAAGTCGTCGCCATAAACGCCCGGCTGCGGACGCTGGAACAGCCCGCAGCCGTCGCGGTCGCGCCCGAAGGCGTGGCGGACATGCCGGTCGAGGAAGTCGGCCGACCGGCGTCCTGAAACGCGCCGACCCGCGCATTGCAACGCTTCGCGTGGGCAGAGCATTCACATGATCGACCGGAACCACCGGCCCAGCGAGGACGCCTGCTTGACCCACGCCGATAAAGACAGTCTGCGGTGGGACGAGCCCAAGCGCCTGGCGATCCTTCGGGACTATGGGGTCCTGGACACCGACCGGGAGGCCGCCTTCGACGACATCGTCGCCCTGATCGCGCGGATCTGCGAGGCGCCCATCGCCGTGGTCAATCTGATCGATGCAGACCGCCAGTGGTTCAAGGCCGAGGCAGGTCTGGGCGTGCGAGAGACGCCTCTGGCCACCTCCTTCTGCGCCCATACGCTGTTGCAGGCGGACGGAATGGTGGTGCGCGACGCGTCCCTGGACCCGCGCTTCGCCGCCAATCCCCTGGTGACGGGCGAACCCCATTTGCGTTTCTACGCCGGGCGGCTGTTGAAGACGCAGGACGGCGTGCCGCTGGGCGCCCTGTGCGTGCTCGACACCAAGGCGCGTCCCGAGGGACTGACCGATCTGCAGCAGATGGCGCTGCAGACCCTGGCCGACCAGGTCATGTCCCAGCTGGAGCTGCGCCGCGTTCTGCGCCAGCGCGAGGAAAGCGAGGACACCACCCGCCGGGCGTTGCAGGCGTCGAACTATGTCGGCGCATGGGACTGGGACATCGTGGCGGACCGGGTCGTCGCCGACGAACGGTTTGCGGCCATGTACGGCGTCGATCCCGTCATGGCCCGCACGGGCGCGCCGATCGCCGACTTCACCCGATCCGTGGATCCCCAGGACGAAGCGCGGGTCCAGGCGGAGATTCAGGCCGCCATGTCGGGGGAAGGTCGTTTCCATAGCGAGTACCGGGTGCGCGACGCCCAGGGCCAGGCGCGCTGGATCGTGGCCCGCGGCCAGGTCTATTTCGATCCGACCGGCGCGCCCGTGCGGTTTTCGGGCGTCGTCGTGGATATCACCGACCGGAAACAGGCGGACGCCGAGTTGGAGGCCATCGCCGCGCGGCTCAGCGCCAGCGAGGCCCAGTTTCGGGTCCTGGCGGACGCCATGCCGCAGATGGTGTGGTCGACGCGACCGGACGGCTTCCACGATTATTACAATGCGCGCTGGTACGAGTTCACCGGCGTGCCCGCCGGATCGACCGACGGCGAGGGCTGGACCGACATGTTCCATCCCGAGGACCAGCCGAGAGCGATGGAGCGCTGGAGGCGATGCCTGGCGACCGGCGAACCCTATGAGATCGAATACCGGCTGAAACACCATTCCGGCGTCTATCGCTGGACCCTGGGGCGGGCGGCGGCCGTGCGGAACCCGGACGGCGAAATCAGCCGCTGGTTCGGGACCTGCACCGACATCGATGAGCTGAAGCGGCTGGAGCAGGGCCGCGAACTGATCAGCCAGGAGCTGAGCCACCGCATCAAGAACATCTTCGCCGTCATCACGGCCCTGGTGGCCCTGTCGGCGCGGCAGTACCCGGAGGCGCGGGCGTTCGCCGCCTCCTTGCGGACGCGGATCACGGCCCTGGCGCGCGCCCACGAGTTCGTGCGGCCGCACACCGAGACGTCGCAGCCGACGGTCGGCGCCAATACGCTGCACGCCTTCCTGTCGGACCTGTTCCAGGCCTATGCCGATGACGCAGGCGCGGCCCGGGTCCATCTCGCGGGCGACGACGCGGTTTTCGACGATCAGGCGGCGACGTCGGTGGCCCTGCTGTTCCATGAACTGGCGACCAACGCCGCCAAATACGGGGCCCTGTCCCGGACCGGGGGGCGGGTGGATCTGGCGACGCGGCGGGAAGAGGACCGGTTCATCCTGACCTGGATCGAAACCGGCGGCCCCCCTGTGTCAGAGGCGCCGACACGAACGGGCTTCGGATCGTCCCTGGCCTCGCTGTCCGTCGAAGGCCAGCTGGGCGGGCGGCTGGTTCGGGATTGGCGTCCCGAAGGCCTTCGAATCCTGGTGGATTTGCCGGCCACGGCGCTTTCCCGTCGCAGGGCGGCCGAAAAGGCGCATTAGATCGCCTTGGCCTGAAACCGATCCCTTCCATCTGCGTTGTGTTCGTTCCCGCACACAAGTTCAGTATCCATGACCGCGCGTATCCTCATCATCGAAGACGAAGCCCTGGTCGCCATGGAACTGCGCTTCGTCCTGGAGGATCTGGGTCATGAGGTCGTCGGCGTGGCCACGACGGCGAAGGGCGCGCGCGACATGGCGCGAGAGATCGATGTGGATCTGGCCCTCGTCGATATCCACCTCTCCGACGGACCCACCGGCATCAGTCTGGGTCGGGAACTGGGTCAGGACATGGGCGTGACCGTCCTGTTCATGACGGCCAATCCCGGCATGGTGCGCGACGGCGTGGCCGGCGCCATCGGCGTCCTGTCGAAGCCGACCGACGAGCGATGCGTCCAGAAGGCGATCGACTACGCCCTTCGCTGCAGACACGGCGAGCCGGTGGAATACGCGCCGCCGGGCCTGCAACTGTTCGCCTGACGTCCTCCCGGTCCCTGAGGTTTCAGGCGGCCGGGCGGCAGGCGTTCACCAGACCCCGATCTTTTCCGCTTCCTTGTGGCTGATCGGATTGTGAGCCTTGGCGTGGTCTTCCTCGGCCAGGAAACGGCTGACCTCCAGCGCGGCCATACAGCCCATGCCGGCGGCGGTGACAGCCTGGCGATAGATGTCGTCGGTCACATCGCCCGCAGCCCAGACGCCCTCGATGGCCGTCGCGGCCGTGCCCGGCTTGACCCGCAGATAGCCGCCCGAGTTGGTTTCGAGCTGGCCCTTGAACAGTTCCGACGACGGGGCGTGGCCGATGGCGATGAACACGCCGTCCGCCGGGATTTCCTGCGTCGAGCCGTCCTGGACGTTCTTCAGCCGCACGCCGGTGACGTTCTTGGCCATGCCGTCGACGACGCCGACGATCTCCTCGATCGCCGAGTTCCAGATCACCTCGACCTTTGGATTGGCGAACAGGCGGTCCTGCAGGATCTTCTCGGCGCGGAACTCCTCACGGCGGTGGACCACCGTGACCTTGGCGGCGAAATTGGTCAGGAACAGCGCCTCTTCCACGGCGGTGTTGCCGCCGCCGACGACCACGACTTCCTTGCCGCGGTAGAAGAAGCCGTCGCAGGTGGCGCAGGCCGAGACGCCGAAGCCCTGGTAGGCGGCCTCGGACTCCAGGCCCAGCCATTTGGCCTGGGCGCCGGTGGAGATGATGACCGTCTCGGCCAGGATCTCCTCGCCGCCGTCCAGCTTCAGCCGGAACGGGCGTTGCGACAGGTCGGCGGAGACGACGATGTCGTGGATGACTTCCGTGCCGACGTGCAGGGCCTGAGCCTGCATCTGCTCCATCAGCCAGGGGCCCTGGATGGTCTCGGCGAAGCCGGGATAGTTCTCGACATCGGTGGTGATGGTCAGCTGGCCGCCGGGCTGGATGCCGGCGATGACGACGGGGTTCAGCGAGGCGCGGGCGGCGTAGATGGCGGCGGTCCAGCCGGCGGGGCCGGAACCGATGATGGCGACGCGGACGGTACGAGCTTGGGTCATGACGCCTATTTAGGCGCTGATTCCCGTTTGCGCGATGCTAGTCTCGCCTCGGGTGCAAAGGGAGGCGGGGATGAGCGACAACAAGGCGGCTGTCTTTCCGGTCGGCATAGGCGTGGGGATAGCGATCGGGGTCGCACTGGGCCTGGCCCTGGACAATCTGGCTCTCGGGATCGGGGTCGGGGTCGCTATCGGGGCCGGGCTGGGCGTGGTCTTCAGCGCAAAACCCAAGTCGAAGACGGGCGAGGGTTCGGACGGCGGCGGGCCAGTGATTTTCGACGGAGGGGACACGCATCATCACGGCCATGACGGGGGGGGGCGACGGCGGCGGAGACGGCGGAGGCGGGGGCGACTGACCAGCCCATATCCCGCTCATCCCGCTCATCCCGGCGAAAGCCGGGACCCAGTTCTTTCGCTCGGCGATGCGCTGGATCGAAAGCGGTGAGTCCCGGCCCTAATCTGAACGCCCAAAGCCCTGGGTCCCGGCTTTCGCCGGGATGAGCGGAACGTAGTTGGGCTTAGCGTGTCCCCATCGCTTCCAGCACAGCCCGCGCCGCGCGCTCGGTTTCGGCCAGGGGGTCGTAGGTCCAGCCGTCCAGTGTCCCGTCGAACGGACGGGTGGCGCCGCGTTCGGCCAGGTCGTCGTGCAGCCGGGCGAACTTGTCGCCGGACTTCAGCGGGATCATGGGCAGGACGTGGACGGGCTTTCCGGTCGAGGCGGCCTCGGCGGCCATATTGGCGCTGTCCTCGGTGACCAGGATATGGTCGGCGTAGTGCAGGAAGCCGAACAGGGGGTTGTCGCCGGTCCCGTCCCAGATCCAGCCCGGTAGGTCGGACAGGCGCGCGGTCATGACGGCCCTGGCGGCCTCGGGCGTGCGGCGCGAGAAGGTCAGCATCAGCGATCCCCCGGATGCGCGGACGGCGTCCGCGATCTGGTCGGCCAGGTCCGCCGCATGGGCCTCGGTGAGGTCGAAGGCCTTGGATCTGCCGCCGATCAGCACCGCGACACGGGGATGGGGCAGGGGGGCGATCCGGTCCGCGAAGGCGGGCGCGGCCTGGGCGATCCGCGCGGGCGTGATGCGGTGGGGCGAGCCGGTGATCTCGAAGACATTATCGCCCGACAGGCCGTCGTGTGCGGGGGCGACGATCATGTCGTAGCTGGCGTTCGACCAGCGCGGGTCCTGGGTCTGGACCACGAAGGTGCGGCCCTGGCTCCAGGCCTTGACGCGGGTCGAGAGCGGCAGGGTGGCGCGGCCGGTGGCGATCCACAGATCGGGCCAGGGCGCCGTCAGCGGGTCGGACGTCGGCGCCAGCATGGCCGGGGTCTTGAAGGCCGACGGCAAGCGGTCGAACAGGGGGCGCCAGCGGACGTGTTTGACGGCGATCTCGGCCGGGGTCAGGCGTTCCACCGCCTCGGCGAGGCCCAGGGCCTGGTTCTCGATCCCGGCGCGGCCGTCCGAGACGACCCAGATGGTCAGGGCGCGGGAAGACGAGGGGGCGGTCACGCGTCGATCGACGCCGGCCTGACCCATGTCATGGCCTCGAGCTTGTTTCCGTCAGGGTCGCGCAGGAAGGCGGCATAATAGCCCGGCGCGTAGTCGGGCCGGAAGCCGGGGGCGCCGTCATCGCGGCCGCCCGCCGCCAGGCCCTGGGCGTGGAAACGATCAACGGCGTCCCGATCGGATGCGGCGAAACAGACATGCACGCCATTGC
This sequence comes from Brevundimonas sp. GW821-FHT10E09, assembly GCF_058809375.1. Taxonomy (NCBI): domain Bacteria; kingdom Pseudomonadati; phylum Pseudomonadota; class Alphaproteobacteria; order Caulobacterales; family Caulobacteraceae; genus Brevundimonas; species Brevundimonas sp. GW821-FHT10E09. Next base: position 203,175 of record NZ_JBXASO010000001.1, read on the forward strand.
CTGCCGAGCATGGCTGGCGGTCATGGGGGATGGAGGCCCAGAATTCGGGAAAGGCGCGGCCGTAGGCCATGCCCATGACATGGTCCATGACCCTGCCGATCCCCAACGCGCCGAGCGCGGCGTCATAGAAGGCGCCCGCCTTCTCCAGATCGGAGACGCCCACAGAAACATGCGACACCAGAGGCGGGCGTGTTCCTGCGGCGTCGGTCACGATCTTACTTCCACTCGACCTTGAGGATTTCGTAGGCCTTGACGCCGCCGGGGGTGTTGACCTCGACCACGTCGCCGACCTCCTTGGAGATCATGGCGCGCGCGATGGGCGAGGCGATCGAGACCTTGCCCTTTTTCACGTCGGCTTCGTGTTCGCCGACGATCTGGTACCGGGCCTCGTCCTCGGTGTCCTCGTCGACCACGGTGACCGTGGCGCCGAATTTGACCTGACTGCCCGACAGTTTCGACACGTCAATGACCTGGGCGCGGCTGATCTTGTCCTCGATCTCGGCGATCTGGCCTTCGATCCAGCCCTGACGCTCCTTGGCGGCATGATATTCGGCGTTTTCGGACAGGTCGCCATGCTCGCGGGCCTCAGAGATGGCCGCAATGACGCTCGGCCTTTCGACCGACTTCAATTGCTTCAGTTGATCGTCGAGGACACGGTAGCCCTCGGCCGTCATCGGCACTTTTTCCATTGGTGTCGTGATTTTTCTGGTTCGCCCGGAGACTGGAAAGACGCGGAGTAGGCACACAAAAGGCCGCGGGGCGGGCGCGGCCGGGCATCAATATTAGGGTTTCTCGTTCAGGATTTCAAGAGCGAGCCCCGTTATCGATGGAGGCGTCAGGCGCGGGCAGGCGGTTCGGACTTGTCGTCGCGGTGCACGACGCCCTTGATCAGGCTGTAGGCCAGCCAGGCGACCGCCGCGAGACCGGCCAGCATGAAGAGGCCGGACACGAGGGCGGCGCCGGCGGCCATGAAGGCCAGAACGAAGGCTACCGCCGCCGTCAGGCCCGCTACGATCTGAATGGTTCGAAATTGCATGGGCTCTTAACGCCCGTGACGTCGCCGGGTTGCGTCCGAGCCGTGTCTTCGCCTCAGGCGTAGCTGTAGGCCCCGCCCCGTTCCAGTGCGCGGCGATAGGCCGGGCGGGCGTGGATCTTGTCGAGGAAGGCCCTCAGTCGGGGTTTGGTCGCTGGGTCGAAGGCCCGGTCGGCGCCGGCCTCCACCGGGAAGCTCATCATGATGTCGGCGGCGGTGAACTGGTCGCCTGCGAACCACTCCGACCGTCCCAGTTCGTCCTCCCAGAAGCCGACGTGGGTCCGCAGCTGCGGATCGACGAAACCGGTCAGGGCCTTGGCGGCTATGCTCTTGACCAAGGGTCGGACGAGGCCGGGCGCGCGCCGCGGCAGCATGGAGAACACCAGCTTCAGCAGCAGGGGCGGCATGGCGGAACCCTCGGCGTAGTGGAGCCAATAGGTGAAGCGTCGGGCGTCCTCGGAACCGGCGGCCGGGCGCAGGCGGCCCTCGCCATAGGTGTCCAGCAGATACTCGACCACGGCGCCGGTCTCGGCGACCGTGACGCCGTCGTCCTGGATCACGGGCGACTTGCCGAGCGGATGGATGGCCAGCAGTTCCGGGGGCGCAAGCCGGCTGGTCGCGTCCCGTTCGTAACGGACCACCTCATAGTCCAGGCCCAGTTCTTCCAGCAGCCACAGCACGCGCTGAGAACGGCTGTCGTTCAGATGATGGACTTTGATCATGGAGGCTCCGTTCGAACGGGTTCGACTATCCCCATCGTGAGGCCGGAAGTCGAGGCCTATCGCGGGGAGCGGCCGCTCCAGCGCGGACGGGGGCCGGGGCGGACCTTGGGGCGGGCGCCCTCGCGTCGGCTGCGCCAGACCTCATAGGCCAGGGTGGCCAGGGCCAGCTTGCCGGCGTGACGTCCGGCGACGCGGCGGCCGCCCCGGGACAGCAGCAGGCCGCCGAGCAGGGGAACGAGTTTGTGCAGACGGGACATGGAATCTCCTTCGTCGGCTCAACGCCTCGGCCGGCGGCGCGTTTCGACCTGCGACGACATGAACTGAAGGCCGATCACAGAAGGTTTGGCGCGCGCGACGGCGAAAGCGATGCTAGCCGTGCGTCATGAACAGATCTCGCGTCGCCGCCTTCTTCACCTCGCTGAGCTTTTTCGTCATCGCGGCCCTGGCCGCCGGCGTCGTCGTCGGCGCCCTGGCCCAGGAAGCCGACGCCCCCTGGCTGACCGGCGCGCTGGGCGTGGTCGAGAGCCTGGGCCAGGTGTGGTTGAACGCCCTGCGGATGACCGTCATCCCCCTGGTGTTCAGCCTGCTGGTGACGGGCATCGTCTCCATCGCCGACGCGGCGGCGACGGGGCGGATCGCGGTGCGGTCGCTGACGGTGTTCGGCCTGCTGCTGGTCGGGGCGACGGTCTATGCGATCCTGGCGGGCCTAGGGCTGCTGGCCCTGTGGCCCATCGATCCGGAGGCGGGGCGGGCCCTGCTGGCCGGGGTTCCGGCGGATTCGCTGGCGACGGTGGGCGAGGCGGCGCGGACCGACGGCCTGCGCGCCTTCCTGGCCAGTCTGGCGCCGGCCAATCTGATCAAGGCGGCGGCGGACGACGGGGTCCTGGCCGTGGTGGTCTTCGCCCTGGCCTTCGGTTTCGCCGCGACCCGGATCAAGGCCGAGCTGCGCCGGCCCCTGGCGGGCTTCTTTGAGGCGGTGGCCGAGACCCTGGTGGTGATCGTCCACTGGGTGCTGCTGGCCGCGCCGTTCGGGGTGTTCGCCCTGGCGCTGGGCGTGGGCCTGAGAGCCGGGCTGGGGGTGGCGGGCACCCTGGCCCATTATGTCGCCATCGTCTGCCTGAGCCAGATCGGCCTGATCATGATCATCTATGTGGTGGCTACGGTCTGGGGGCGGATCTCGCTGGGCCGGTTCGCGCGCGCCGTGGCCCCGGCCCAGGTGGTGGCGGTCTCGACCCAGTCGTCGCTGGCCAGCCTGCCGGTGATGATCGAACGGGCGCGCGACTGGCTGGGCGTGCCCCAGACCTCGGCGGGTCTGGTCCTGCCGCTGGCGGTGGCGGTGTTCCGCATCACCAGCCCGGTCGCCAATCTGGCGGTCTGTCTGTACGTCGCCCAACTGAACGGGGTGGAGCTGAGCCTGGCCGCTCTGATCGCAGGCGGGCTGACGGCTGTCGCCGTCTCCATCGCCTCGGTCGGCCTGCCGGGCCAGGTCAGCTTCTTCGCCAGCGTCGGCCCCATCTGCCTGGCCATGGGCCTGCCGCTGGGGGTGCTGCCCCTGCTGCTGGCGGTCGAGGTCATCCCCGACATCTTCCGCACCGTCGGCAATGTCACCGGCGACTTGGCGGCCACGCGGATCGTGGCGGGCGAGGATGGGGAAGAAGAGGCGGCCGAAGCCGCCTAGTTCGCCCTAGTTCGTTCCTAGTTGGTCCGGGGCATCAGGCCCTCGGCCGCCGCGACCGAGGCCTCGACGCCCAGGGTCACGGCCGGTTCGGGCGTGATCTTGAACAGGGGCGAATGGTGGCCGGCGGCCTGCTCAAGCTCGGCCTCGGGCGTGCCGCCGACGCTGAAATAGACGCCCTTCACCCCGGTCTCGGGTTGGACGAAATAGGCGAAGTCCTCGGCCCCCATGCCGCCGCGCGGCGTGTCGCGCAGCACGTCCGGCCCGAAGGTCGCGGCGAAGATGTCGCGCACCCGCTGGGCGGTCTCGCGGTCATTGATGGTCGCCGGCGTGGTCTCGGTCGCCGAGCGGGTCACGACCGGCAGCCGGTCCTCGGGCACGTTCAGGGCCAGGGCCGTATTGCGGGCCACCCGGTCGATCCCGTCCAGCAGGGTCGTGCGGACCTCGGGGCTGTCGGCGCGGACGGTCAGTTGCAGATCGACCTGTTCGGGAATGATGTTGTGCTTGATCCCCCCGTGGATCGATCCGACGGTGACCACCGCCCCCTCCAGCGGACTGACCTCGCGGCTGCGCAGGGTCTGGAGGGAGACCACGATCTGGGACGCGACCAGCACCGGATCGACCCCCAGGTGCGGATAGGCGCCGTGCGTGCCCACGCCGCGCACCGCGATATCGACGCTGTCCGAACTGGACGAGGTGATGTCCAGCGGGGCCTCGATCTTGCCGGTCGGGGTGTCGGCCGAGACGTGGAAGGCCAGGGCGTAGTCCGGCTTGGGGAAGCGGCTGTAGAGGCCGTCCTCCATCATGGCCCGGGCGCCGAAGATCCGTTCTTCCGCCGGCTGGCCGATCAGGACCAGGGCGCCGGACCAGTTGGCCTTGCGCGCCGCCATCTGGCGGGCCGTGCCGACCAGGGCCGTGATGTGCACATCATGGCCGCAGGCGTGCATGACCGGCTTTTCGACCCCGTCGGCGTCCAGCTGGCGCGCCGTCGAGGCGTTGGCCAGGCCCGAGCGTTCCTGAAGCGGCAGGCCGTCCATGTCGGCGCGGATCATGACGGTGGGGCCGTCGCCGTTCTTCAGCACGGCGACCACGCCCGTGCCGCCGACGCCGGTCGTGACCTGATAGCCGAGCGCCGTCAGCTCGCGCGCCAGCCGCGCCGAGGTCTGGACCTCCTGCCCCGACAGTTCGGGATTGCGGTGGAACCAGTCGAACAGGGTCGCGAGATTGGCGTCATAATCCGCCTTCACCGCCGCCTTCAGACCGGCGTCCTGCGCCAGGACGGGCGTCCCGGCCGCCAGGGCCAGAGCCAGAGCGGCCGTCGTCAATATCGCGCGTTTCATCCGTGATCCCCTTGTTCCCCAAGGCCACCTTAGAGGATGGCGTCTGATCGGCAAGAAGGCGTCATTGGGGATGAAGGCCGGTTCCTCCCCAAGAGATCATACTCTAGGGTGTGGCGCGGACACGGGGCGCATCATTGGATATCGACACCTTCATTGAGCGCTGGAGCGCCGCGCGGGGCGGGGCCGAGCGCGCCAACTATCAGATGTTCCTGACGGAACTGTGCGAAGCCCTGGATCTTCCGCGTCCCGATCCGGCCAGCGACGACACCCGCACCAACGACTATGTGTTCGAGCGAGGCGTGAAGCGGCGCGAGTCGGAGGGCCTTGCCTCGACGCTGCGGATCGACCTGTACAAGCGCGGCTGCTTCATCCTGGAGGCCAAACAGTCGCGGGCGGCGCATCGCGACGACGGCCAGGGCGCGCTGTTCAAGGCGGACGAAACCGCCTCAACCGCCGCGTCCCAGGGCAAGTGGGACGTGCTGATGCGCAACGCCCGGCGTCAGGCCGAGGACTATGTCTTCCGCCTGCCGGCCGACCACGCCGCCCCGCCCTTCATCATCGTCTGCGACGTGGGCTATGTGTTCGAGGTCTATGCCGACTTCTCGGGCAGCGGCCGGGCCTATTCGCACTTCCCCGACCGCAAGGGCTTCCGGGTCCGGCTGGAGGATCTGCGCGACGAGAAGATCGTCAAACGGCTGAAGGCGATCTGGACCGAGCCGCTTTCGCTGGACCCGACCCGCGAGTCGGCCCGCGTCACCCGCCAGATCGCCGAGCGGCTGGCCGAGGTGTCGAAACGGCTGGAGAAGAAGCATCCGGCGGAAGAGGTCGCCCATTTCCTGATGCGGTGCATCTTCACCATGTTCGCCGAGGATGTGGACCTGTTGCCACGCGGGCGGTTCACCGCCCTGTTGAAGGACCAACTGGACCATCCCGAGAGCTTCGCGCCGATGCTCCAGGCCCTGTGGAAGAGCATGGATGCGCCGGAGTACGAGAGCCGGTTCTATGCCGGCTTCGGCCTGCACCTGAGGCATTTCAACGGCAGCCTGTTCAAGAACGCCAAGGCCTTCCCCCTGGGGCGCGAGGAGATCGGGGAACTGCTGGCCGCCTCGAGCCACGACTGGCGCTATGTGGAGCCGGCCATCTTCGGCACCCTGGTCGAACAGGCGCTGGAGCCGGGCGAGCGGCGCAAGCTGGGCGCCCACTACACCCCCCGTTCCTATGTCGAGCGGCTGGTCGAGGTGACGGTGATGGAGCCGTTACGGGGCGACTGGAACGCCGCCCTGGTCAAGGCCGGGGATGCGCGCGAACGGGGCGAGCATAAGGAGGCCGTGGCGGCCGTCCGCGCCTTTCACCATCAGCTGTGCATGACCCGCGTGCTGGACCCGGCCTGCGGCACCGGCAACTTCCTCTATGTCTCGCTGGAGCTGATGAAACGGCTGGAGGGCGAGGTGCTGGAGGCCCTGGCCGAGTTGGGCGAGACAGAGGGCATCGGCTTCGAGACGGTCGATCCCCACCAGTTCCTGGGCATCGAACTGAACGTCCGCGCCGCCGCCATCGCCGAACTGGTGCTGTGGATCGGCTATCTGCAACAGCATTATCGCAACAGCGTCGAACACCCCGCCGAACCGATCCTGAAGGCCTTCGGCAATATCCAGCAGAAGGACGCGGTCCTGACCTGGGACGGCTATCCCGAACATCAGTTCGAGATGAGGGACGGGGTTGCGGTTCAGGTCTATCCGAACGCACGGCGGCCGGACTGGCCCGTGGCGGAGTTCATCGTGGGGAACCCGCCGTTTATCGGCGGGGCAACTCTTCGCTCAAGACTTGACCCTGGAAAAGCGGAAGCTGTTTGGCGCGCTCATCCTCATGTTAACGAGAGCGCCGATTTCGTGATGTACTGGTGGGATCGCGCTGGCGAGATTTTGACCCGCAAGAAAACTCCTTTGCGACGCTTCGGATTCGTTACCACCAACTCGATCAGTCAAGTTTTTCAGCGGCGCGTTATAGAGCGCTATTTGGGTGGCAAGTTGCCGCTTTCGATCATTTTTGCGATGGCAGATCACCCTTGGACGAAAGCGACTAGCGACAGCGCCTCCGTCAGGATTGCGATGACCAGTTGCGAAGCTGGCCGTCATGAGGGTTCGCTCTTTTGGACCACGTCGGAGCGCGGCCTCGACAGCGACACCCCGGAAATTGCTTATGAAAGCCGCACCGCAAAGATCAACGCAGATCTGACGACTGGGGTGGACGCCACGTCGGCCGTTGCTCTCGGTGCCAATCAGGGCGTCTGCTTCAGGGGAATAATTTTCTTGGGGGATGGTTTTATCCTTTCCCCCGCTGAGCATCAGCAACTGCTTTCCGTAGAGCCGCAAAGCGGCTCACTGATCAGGACATACAGAAGCGGACGCGACCTCAGCGCTCGAGTACGCGGCGTCACCATAATCGATCCCTTTGGCTTAGATCTTGCCACATTAAGGCGAGAGCACCCTGTTGTTTACACTCGACTTGCGGAAAGAATTCGGCCGGTCAGAGCCACTGATCGACGCGCAAGCTACAGAGATAACTGGTGGTATTTTGCCGAAGCTCGACCGGAGTTTCGCGACAGTGTCAGCGATTTACATCGCTACATTCTGACCATTCAAACTTCGAAGTTCCGTACTTTTCAGTTCGCGCCATCCGACGTGATGATGGATCAAACGTTGATAGGAGTTTGCTCGTCTGATGCTTGGCATCTTGCGGTGCTCTCATCGCGCCTTCACGTCGAATGGTCGATGCATAAGGGCGGGTGGCTAGGCGTAGGCAACGACTCCCGTTACTCGCGAAGCGCTTGCTTCGACCCCTTCCCCTTCCCCGACACGTCCGACGCCCTCCGCGCCACCCTCCGCGCCCTCGGCGAGGAACTCGACGCCACGCGCAAGACGGTGCAGGCCGAGCATCCGGACTTGACCCTGACTGGCCTGTATAACGTGCTGGAGAAGATCCGCGCCGGGGTGCCGCTGGACGCCAAGGATCAGGACGTCAAGGAACGCGGCCGGGTGCTGATCCTGAAGGATCTGCACGACCAGATCGACCGGGCGACGATGCAGGCCTATGGCTGGGACGACCTGATCCCTCTGTTTTCGTCATCCGAGGATGACGAAAGTAAAAAACTGGACGAGATCATTCTGGAACGGCTGGTCGCCCTGAACGCCGAACGCGCGGCGGAAGAGGCGGCGGGCCATGTGCGCTGGCTGCGGCCCGACTATCAGATTCCGCGTTTCGCCAAGGGCGCCGCCGCCAAGTCCGGTCAACTGGACCTGGGCGAGACGGTCGTCGCCATCGACAAGAGCCTGCCGGTCTTCCCCAAGGACAAGGGCGAACAGGTCATGGCCATTCGCGCCGTGCTGGAGGCGGCGAACGGTCCGATGGACGCCGCCGCCGTGTCGCGCGCCTTCAAGGGCGGCGGCAAGAAGATCGAACAGCGGGTGGTTCAGGCCCTGTCCACCCTGGTCCGCTATGGCTGGATCACCGCTCTGCCGGGTGGAGCCTACGCCGCGCGCCGCGCGGCCTGACGGTCGGTCATAGGGCGAACCGGAGGGGCGTCTGCTCGCCCCTCCGGTCCGTGATCAGGCGTAGTCCTGGATCGGTCGGACATCCAGGTCGCCGGCCTTGATGGCGCCGATGGCCTGGGCGGCGGCGAGGGCGCCGGCGGTGGTGGTGTAGTAGGGGATCTTCATCATCAGGGCGGTGCGGCGCAGGCTGAAGCTGTCCTGAAGCGACTGTTTGCCCGAGGTGGTGTTGAAGACCAGGTGGACCTCGCCGTTCTTCATGGCGTCCACGATGTGCGGGCGGCCTTCCAGCACCTTCTTGACCAGGCCGACCTCGATGCCCTGGGTGGCCAGATAGTCCCGGGTGCCGCTGGTGGCGATGATGGAGAAGCCCTCCGACAGCAGGGTCTGAACCGCCTCGACGATGAAGGGCTTGTCGTCCTCCTTGACCGAGACGAAGGCGCAGCCGGCGGTGGGCAGGGTGGTGCCGCCGCCGATCTGGGACTTGGCGAAGGCGCGGGCGAAGGCGGGGGCCATGTCGGCCTCGCCCTCACGCTTCCAGTCCAGACCCATGACCTCGCCGGTCGAGCGCATTTCCGGGCCCAGGATGGTGTCGACCCCGGCGAAGCGGGCGAAGGGGAAGACCGCTTCCTTGACCGCGATATGGTCGTAAGGCTTGTCGGTCAGGCCGAAGGATTTCAGCGGCACGCCGGCCATGACCTTGGCGGCGATGGCGGCGATCGGCTGGCCGATGGTCTTGGCCACGAAGGGCGCCGTGCGGGACGCGCGCGGGTTCACCTCCAGCACGAAGATGCGCGGGTTCTCGCTGTGCGGTTCTTCGATGGCGAACTGGACGTTCATCAGGCCGCGCACCTTCAGGGCCTTGGCCATTTCGGTGGTCTGGCGCTTCAGCTCGGCCACCGTCTCGGCCGACAGGGACCAGGGCGGCATGGAGCAGGCGCTGTCGCCCGAGTGGACGCCGGCTTCCTCGATATGTTCCAGCACGCCGGCGACGAACACCGTCTCGTCGTCGCACAGGGCGTCCACATCCACCTCGGTGGCGCGGTTCAGATAATGGTCGATCAGGACGGGGTCGGAGCCTGAGACGCGCATGGCCTCATGGACGTAGCGGTCCAGTTGCTCGCGGTCGTGGACGATCATCATGCCGCGGCCGCCCAGGACGTAGGAGGGGCGCAGCACGACCGGATAGCCGACCTCTTCGGCCTTTTGCGCGGCTTCTTCGGCCGAACGGGCCAGGCCGTTGGGCGGTTGTTTCAGGCCGATGGCCTCCAGCATCTGCTGGAAGCGCTCGCGGTCCTCGGCCAGGTCGATGGAGTCGACGCTGGTGCCCAGGACAGGGATATTGTCCTCTTGCAGGGCGTGGGCCAGCTTCAGCGGGGTCTGGCCGCCGAACTGGACGACGCAGCCGATGAGGTCGCCGTTCGAACGCTCGACCTCGATCAGCTCCAGCACGTCCTCGGCCGTCAGGGGCTCGAAATACAGGCGGTCGGAGGTGTCGTAGTCGGTCGAGACGGTCTCGGGGTTGCAGTTGACCATGATCGACTCGACGCCGATGTCGTCGAAGGCGAAGGCCGCGTGGCAGCAGCAGTAGTCGAACTCGATCCCCTGGCCGATCCGGTTCGGACCGCCGCCCAGGATGATGGCCTTCTTCTTGTCCGACGGCTGGGACTCGCACTCGGGGATCTGGCCCAGGGCGCCGGTCTCATAGGTCGAATACATATAGGCGGTGGCGCTGGCGAACTCGGCCGCGCAGGTGTCGATCCGCTTGAAGACGGGGCGGACGTTCAGGCCGCGACGGGCCAGGCGCACGGCCTTTTCCGTGGACCCGACAAGATGGGCCAGACGGGCGTCGGAGAAGCCCTTGGCCTTCAGGCGGCGGAACTCGGTCGGGTCGGTCGGCAGGCCCTTGACCCGGACATGGCCTTCCTCGCGCACGATGTCGGCGATCTGGCGCAGGAACCAGGGCTCGTAGGAACAGGCGGCGTTGACCTCTTCCACCGTCAGGCCGTGGCGGAAGGCCTGGGCGATGACGCGGATGCGGTCGGGCGTCGGGATGCCCAGGGCGCGGACCACGGCGGCGCGGGCGGCGCCGGCGTCCTCGACGTCGGCGACGCCTTCGATCTCGATCTCGTCGAAGCCGGACAGGCCGGTCTCAAGCCCGCGAAGGGCCTTCTGCATCGATTCCTGGAAGGTGCGGCCGATGGCCATGACCTCGCCCACCGACTTCATCGAGGTGCCCAGCAGGGGCTCCGAGCCGGGGTATTTTTCGAAGGCGAAGCGCGGGATCTTGGTGACGACATAGTCGATCGACGGCTCAAAGCTGGCCGGCGTGACCTGGGTGATGTCGTTCTGCAGTTCGTCCAGGGTGTAGCCGACGGCCAGACGGGCCGCGACCTTGGCGATGGGGAAGCCGGTGGCCTTGGAGGCCAGGGCGGACGAACGCGACACGCGCGGGTTCATCTCGATCACCACCATGCGGCCGTCGGCGGGGTTGATCGCCCATTGGACGTTCGATCCGCCGGTCTCGACGCCGATCTCGCGCAGGACGTTGATCGAGCCGGTCCGCATCCGCTGATATTCCTTGTCGGTCAGCGTAAGCGCAGGGGCGACGGTGATGGAGTCGCCCGTGTGGACGCCCATCGGGTCGATGTTCTCGATCGAGCAGATGATGATGCAGTTGTCCGCCGTGTCGCGGACGACCTCCATCTCATATTCCTTCCAGCCCAGCACCGATTCCTCGATCAGCACCTCGGTGGTCGGCGACAGGTCGAGGCCGCGCAGGACGATCTCCTCGAACTCCTCGCGGTTGAAGGCGATGCCGCCGCCGGTGCCGGCCAGGGTGAAGGAGGGACGGATGACGGCGGGCAGGCCGACGTACTCCAGCCCCTCCAGCGCCTCTTCCATCGAGTGGGCGGCCTTGGAGCGGGGCGATTCCAGGCCCAGCTTGTCCATGGCGTCGCGGAATTTCTGACGATCCTCGGCCTTGTCGATGACCTCGGCTTTCGCGCCGATCATCTCGACGCCGTACTTCTTCAGCGCGCCCGAGGCGTCCAGGGCCAGGGCGGTGTTCAGCGCGGTCTGGCCGCCCATGGTGGGCAGAAGGGCGTCGGGGCGTTCCTTGGCGATGATCTTCTCGACCATCTCGGGCGTGATCGGCTCGATATAGGTGGCGTCGGCCACCTCGGGGTCGGTCATGATGGTGGCGGGGTTCGAGTTGACCAGGATGACCCGGTACCCCTCGGCCTTCAGCGCCTTGCACGCCTGGACGCCGGAATAGTCGAACTCGCACGCCTGGCCGATGACGATCGGGCCGGCGCCGATGATGAGGATGGACTTTATGTCTGTGCGCTTGGGCATCGCCAGCTCTTCTTCTTATTGAACGCTAATGGGTCACGACCGCGCATTCCCAGCCGTCGTACTCCAGCTGGAAGGCCGCGGCCCAGGTCTGCATCATGGACGAGACGGGAGCGAAACTCTCCGCGTCGACGGCCATGGTGGTCTCGAGAATCGTCATGTCGCCGTCGCCGCGCGCGATGAAGCCGGCGCGCCGCGCCACCTCGCACAGGTCGCCATGGGCGTCTTCGTCGCCCAGGAAGAAGAACAGCGTGTGGCGCGGCGTCACGCCGCTGTCGCCCTGTTCGGCCAGCGCCGCGCGCACCATGGCGTCGCGTTCGTCATGACTGATGTCCGAGGCGTCCAAGGGGCGACGTCTTCCTTCGTAGTTTGCGCGCGCGTAGCCGCCGCAGGGCGTCGCCATGCGGAGCTCGCGTCGGGTTGTCGGTTAAGCGGCCCGTTTAGAGAGGGAGGGGCGGGGGGGCAAGACCTTTCGGGCTCTCAAATCAGGTCAAAAAAGTGATGCGAATTTGCCACATTCGTTGCGACAAGGTGTCGACTTTGCGTCATTGAGGTGGCCTGCGGTTCGAAATTCACATTTAGTAGGCAGTTCATTTAGAGCTGAACTGGGGAATTCCATGACTCGTCGGATGGGACTTTTGAATGCTTCTGCCTTGGTTGGCGGCGCGTTCGCTACTCTGATGGCCGCCGCGCCGGCAATGGCACAGGAAACTCAGCCTACGGCTGCGGAGACTGAGGCCACGTCCGAAGTAGAGGAAATTGTAGTCACTGGTTCGCGTATCCCGAGGAACGAATACACGAGCGCTTCGCCCGTGCAGGTGCTGACCGCGCAGAACGCCCAAGCGCGTGGTCTCAGCGACACGGCGCAATTGCTGCAGCAATCGACCCTGGCCGCCGGCTCGCCCCAAGTCACCTCGACGATCTCCAGCTCTTTCGTTACCGACGGAGGACCGGGCGCGGCGACGGTTTCGCTGCGTGGCCTAGGCGCCAACCGCACCTTGGTTCTGCTGAACGGTCGTCGCGCCGGTCCGGCCGGCACACGTGGCGGCGTTTCGGCGTTCGACCTGAACGTCCTGCCGCAATCGGCCCTGTCGCGTGTCGATATCCTGAAGGACGGCGCCTCGTCGATCTACGGGTCTGACGCCGTAGCCGGTGTGGTGAATCTGATTACCGGCGTCGAGCAGGACGGCGGCGAGTTGACCGCCTATTATACCGCGCCCTTCGAAGGCGGTGGCGAGCAGATGAACTTCTCCGGCACCTTCGGCAAGACGTTCGAACGCGGCAGCTTCAGCATATCTGGCGACTACTACAAGCAGTTCGAGCAACTGCAGGGTGATCGCGACTACACCAGTTGCGCGGCACAGTATGTCTTTGACGCTCAAGGCAATCGTGCGGACCGGATCGATCCGCGTACCGGCAAGCCCGCGTGCCTAGACCTGTTGTGGGGCCATGTCTGGGCCTATGACAACACCTTCGCCTCGTTGCCGGGCCGTTTCCAGTATGATTATGACGGCGACCTGGGCAACTACATCCCGACCGTGCCGGGCAGCTTGGCCGGTCAGGTGCCGGTCCCGCCTCCAGGCTTCTATCTGGTCGGCTATGACGGCCCCAGCACGGCGGTCATGAACGGCAACCACCCGTTTGACGACGAACAGACCCTGATCCCCGAGGTTGAGCGTTACACGGTCTTCGCCGAGGGCAAATACCAGTTGACCGAGCACGCCGAGGCCTATGCCGAAGTCCTACTGAACCGCCGCAAATCCTCGACCAAGGGCTACCGCCAGTTCTGGAACTACGCCTACGCCGGCGACTGGTCTTACGGCGCTGGGTACGGCTATGAAAGCTGGGGCGGCGACTATCTGCTCAGCCCCACGCCGATCACGAACCACAACTCGGCCAGCCAGCAGGTCGATTACGCCCGCGTCGTCGGTGGCGTCCGGGGCGACTTCGTCGATCCGGGCAGCTTCCTGAACGACTGGAAGTGGGACGTCTTCTTCCAATACAGCCGTTCGGACGGCGACTATACCGCCGACGTCATCCTGAAGGACGCCGTCGACAGCCAGAGCTACCGCACCGATTCCTGCGCCGGCGAGATTATGGCGGTCAGCGGTCGGACCTGCATCGACATCAACTGGGCCGATCCGGACTTCCTAGCCGGTAATCTGACTGATGAACAGCGCGCCTTCCTGTTCGACGTGGACAAGGGCAACACTGTCTATGAACAGGCCTATATTGAAGGCTTCATGGGTGGCGAGCTGTTCGACCTGCCAGCCGGCCCGATCGGGGCGGCCCTCGGCTTCCATGTTCGTCACGACGAAATCAACGACGTCCCGGGCGAAATCACGCGCAGCGCCAACGCCTGGGGTTCGTCCAGCGCCGGCATCACCCAGGGCTCCGAGCGCACGGCCGAAATCTTCACCGAACTGTCGATCCCGGTTCTGAAGGATATGCCGTTCGCCTATGGCCTGGACCTCAGCCTGTCCGGCCGGATGACCAACACCAAGACGTCGGGCAGCGCATCGACCTACAAGGTCGGCGTGAACTGGGAGTTCTTGCCGGACGTTCGCATGCGCGCCACCACGGGCACGTCGTTCCGAGCCCCGGCTCTGTTCGAACTGTATCTGGCCGACCAGAGCAGCTTCGCCAGCCAGCGCACGGTGGATCCCTGCATCAACTGGCAGCAGAACCTGACTGACGGCACCATCAGCCAACGCCTGGCCGACAACTGCGCAAATCCGAACGGACCGGGCGGCGGCGTGCCCGGGACCCACAACGGGGCCGGCAGTTCGGCGACGCTGTTCGAGGGCGGCGGATTGGGACAACTTGAGCCGGAAACCTCCACGGCCCATGTTATAGGCTTGGTCTGGACGCCGAAGTTCATCAACTTCAGCGCTGCGGTCGATTATTTCGAGATCGAGATCGAGGACCAGGTCACCAGTCTGGGCTCGAGAACCGTCTCGGCCTGCTACCTCTCGGACAATTTCCCGACCGACCCGGTCTGCAGCCAGTTCGTCCGTAACGAGGGAACGCACCGGATCGACACCATCTCCGGCAAGTTCATCAACATCGCCGAACAGACCAACCGGGGCATCGATTTCACAGCGCGTTATGCCCACGACCTGCCTTGGGGCGACCGGTTCTCGATCGACGGCCAGGCGACCTGGCAGTTGGAATCGCGAGAAGCCCTGTTCGCCGACAATATCGTCGACACCCTCGGCGAGGTCGGTAATCCGCAGTTCGTGGGCAATCTGAACCTGCAGTACGAACGAGGCCCCTGGACCGGCGTTTGGGCCGTCCAGATGATTGGGCACCAAGGCAACTACGCCTCTTATGGCAGCGACACCGCCACGGTCGGCGGACAGGAAGTCTATCTGAAGCTTGATGCGCCCTTCACGGCCTTCCACAGCTTCTCTGTTCGTTATGATGCCGAAAGCTGGTCGATCCTGGCAGGTGTAGCCAATCTGTTCGACGAACTGCCGCCGCAACTGACTACCCTGAACCTGGGCGAATTCAGCACCGTCGGCACCTCGGCCTTCACCTCGCAATATACCGAAGGCATGTACGGCCGCCGCGGCTTTGTCCGCATCAGCAAGTCGTTCTGATCGACAAACGGGCTATATGGTCTTGACGGGGCGGCGGGTTCTCCAACCTGCCGCCCCTTTTGTCTTGCGGAGAGTGTGAAATATGGCGGTCATCCTGGGCATGAAGGATACGCTGGACGAGGATGCGGCGCGCTTTGATCCCGCGCCACTGTCGACGCCCCTCTTCCTGAACAGCATTCCCAAGGGCGGCACTCACCTTATTCGCAACATCCTGCGGATGTTCGTGCCGGTGGGGCAGCACTATGGGCGCGAGTTCGTGCAGATTCCCAACCTGGCCCAGCATCGTCATCTGTTCGATCCGGCTCGGCCGATGATGAGCTGCGGCCATCTGCTGTTCAGCGATTCCGGCGTCCACGCCCTGGGCGCCGCGAGACATATCGTTCTGGCGCGCGATCCGCACAGTTGGGTGCTGGCGCGTGCGCGCTTCTATCTGTCCGACGAATTTCAGCAGGCCAATCTGGCGCATCTGAAGAGCGGCGCCATACCGGCCGACGAACTGATCAATATGATGATCTTCGGCATTCACGAGCGGACGCCGACGCTGGAAGACATGTACACCCATAATGTCGTCGCCTGGATGGGCACACGGGCGGTCCTCTACCGGTACGAAGACATCGTCGCTGCGGTGGAAGATCTGAACAGCAAGGCTTCGGAGGTCTTCTTCCTACGTTTGTTGGCGGATTGCGGCCTCGAGGCCGTGCCCGCCGATTGGCGCGAGCGGGTCAGGGTCGGCGCAGACAAACGACAGAGCCGAACGGCGCGCCAGAACCTGAATGTGTCCAGCGCGGTCGTCCTGCCCGACGAGATCTCAGAGGCGCAGAAGAAGCTGATCGAATTTCACGCTCCGGGCTTGCGCGCTCTCTTGGGCTACGCCTGAGGCGTCACGCCTCTATCGCCGCAATCCAGTCCGGCAGTTCGCCGATGCGGGACAGGGAGACGTAGCGGGGTTCGTTCACCGGGGCGTCGGCCAGTTCGTGGGCCCAGGTGACGTGGTAGGGGATGTGGACGCCGAAGGCGCCGGCGGCGATGGCGGGCAGGACGTCGGACTTCATCGAATTGCCGGCCATGACGGCCTCGGCCGCGCCGGTGCCGTGGCGGGCGAAGACGCGGTCGTAGGTGGCCCGGTCCTTTTCGGAGACGATCTCGACCGCCGCGAACCGGTCGCCCAGGCCCGAGGCCGCCAGTTTGCGCTCCTGGTCCAGCAGGTCGCCCTTGGTGATCAGGACCAGGCGGTAGTGTTCGGCCAGTTCGGAGACCACCTCGTCCACGCCGGGCAGGGTCTCGACCGGATGGGCCAGCATTTCACGGCCGGCGGCCAGGATCTCGCGCACGACCTCGGGCGGGGCGCCGCCGTCGCACAACTCCATCGCCGTCTCGATCATCGACAGGGTGAAGCCCTTCACGCCGTAGCCGTAGAGCCGCAGGTTGCGCTGCTCGGTCTCGGCCAAGCGCGCCTCGATGGTGGCGGCGTCGCCGTGATCGTCCAGCAGATCGACGAACCGCGCATGGGTCAGGCGGAAGATCGTCTCGTTGTGCCAGAGGGTGTCGTCGGCATCGAGGCCGACCGTGGTGATGTTCATGCCGCGCCCCTATCATGGGACGAAACGCGAGGGGAGACGGGATGAACGGATCGGCGGTGGTGATCGGGGCGACGGGCGGCCTCGGCCGGGCCCTGGTCGATCGCCTGATCGTGGAGGGCAAGCACCAGACCGTCTGGGCGATATCGCGAACCGGGGAAGAGGTCGCGGGCGCACAGGCCCTGGCGGCCGACCTGGAGGACGAGGCCAGTCTGGCGGAGGCGGCGCGGCGAATCGGCCAGGGCGCGGCGCCGACGCTGATCGTGCTGGCGACGGGCGTGCTGCATGACGGGTTCCGGCCCGAGCGGAGCCTGCGGCAGCTTGAGGCGGATCACATGCTGAGGGACTATCGCGTCAACGCCGTGGGGCCGGCGCTGGCGGCGAAACACCTGCTGCCGCTGACGCCGCGCGACCGGCGGGCGGTGTTCGCGGCCCTGTCGGCGCGGGTGGGGTCGATCGGCGACAACCGGTTGGGCGGATGGCACAGCTATCGGGCGTCCAAGGCGGCGCTGAACATGATCCTGCGCAATCTGGCGATCGAGATGGCGCGCAGTCATCCGCTGGCCGTGATCGCGGGTCTGCATCCCGGCACGGTCGATACGGGCCTGAGCGCGCCGTTCCAGAAGGGGGTGGCGGAGGGGCGGCTGTTCACGCCCGACTATTCCGCCGAACGGCTGCTGGCGGTCATGGCGGCGCTGACGCCGGCCGACAGCGGCGGGGTGTTCGCCTGGGACGGGGCGCGTATTCCCGAATAACGCATATTCGTGACTTGAGGACGGGACCGGTCTTGCGTCACATGGCCGGCATGTCCGTCAAAGGTTCCGCCCGGCTTTTCAGCCTCTTGTTGCTCAGCTTGCCGCTTTGCGGCGGGCCGGCGGCCTTGGCCTACGCCGAGACCCCGGCGGCGGCGGTCGTCGCCGCGCCCAGCCGCGAGCGGGCGCGGATGAACCAGCGGGTGTTCGACACGGTCTGGAGCGAGGTGCGGCGCGGCTATTACGATCCTGATCTGCATGGGGTGGACTGGGGCGCGGCGCGCGATCGGTTCCGGCCCCAGGCCCTGGCGGCGGCCGACGACCGGGCGCTGTACCGGGTCGTCAACACCATGCTGGACCTGCTGGACGACGGCCATGCCGGCGCCAGCCCGCCGGCCGCCGTGCGTCGCCAGGACGCCCAGTATGCGCGCCGGGCCGTCATGGGCATGACCCTGATGCGGGGCGAGGATCCCGACCTGTGGACGGTGGAGCGGGTGCGCGACGGCTCTCCGGCTCAGGCGGCGGGGGTGCAACTGGGCTGGACCCTGGACAGCGTCGACGGCCGGCCGTGGGGACCGGACGTGGAGGTGCAGGAGGGGACGCCGGTCCATCTGGTTCTGACGGACGAGACCGGGATGCGCCGCGACACCATCCTGACCCCGCAGCTGATGGACGGGCCGCAGCCGTTTACGGCCGACAAGTCCCGGCCGGGGGTTCTGGTGCTGACGGTGGAACAGTTCGATGCGGGACTGGGGCGCTGGCTGGGCGGCGAGTTGGACGGCCTGCCGTCGGATGTGGACGTGATCCTGGACCTGAGAGCCAATCCCGGCGGCCGGCTGTGGGAGGCCGAGTCGGTGTTGACCTGTTTCCTGCCCCGCGATCAGGTCTGGGCGACGCGGACCGGACGGAACGGGCGGCCCGTGATCCTGCGGGCCTCAGGCGACTGCGGCGACCGCAGCGCGCCGGTGGCCAATCCGGTCGCGGTCCTGGTGGACCGGGGCAGCCGCAGCGCGGCCGAGCTGACGCCCGCCGCCCTGCAGGAAGCGGGGCGGGGCATAGTGGTGGGCGAGAAGACCATCGGTTCGGTCCTGATCGCCCAGGAGACGGACCTGCCGGACGGGGGCAAGCTGACGCTGAGCCGGGCGAACTTCGTCACGGCGGGCGGGGTGCGGCTGGAGAAACGCGGCGTCACCCCGGACATCGCGGCGCCCCGCACCGTGAGCCAGCGCCGCGCGGGCGAGGACCCGACGCTGGAGGCGGCCATCGCCGCGCTCCAGGCGCAGGGAGCGGACCGGGTCCGGTCGGCAGACCAGCCCGCCGGCCTTTAGATCAGCAGCATTTGAAGGCGCCCGAGCCGCCGAAGCGACGCTGTTCGTGCAGGCGGAAGAAGGCGATCTTGTCCAGCGGGGGCTGGTCGGGATGGGTCGTGGCCGCGTGGCGGACATAGGCGTCGTAGTCGGGCTGGCCGATCATGGCCCCCGCCGTCCGCTTGACGCCGCGACCCCACCGCAAGGCGGTGTCGCGGCACAGGCAGAGCAGGTCGTCCGGCGTGGCGGCGGGAGCCGGCCCGGACTGGAGCCCGGACTTAGGCACGGGCGATATCCGCCGCGTCGTCGGACGCCGTCAGCTCGTGCGCCTCGGGATATTCGCGCACGGTCGGCCGGTTGCTGCGATAGGCCTTTAGGCAGGCCAGGACGCCGTAGACCACCATGGTCACGACCACGAACAGGAAGGCCGCCGTCAGCGTCGAGTTGACGTAGTCGTTGACGATGATGCGGTGCATGTCGCCCACGGTCTTGGCCGGGGCGATCAGTTCGCCGGCGCCCAGAGCCTCCTGGTACTTGCGGGCGTGGGCCAGGAAGCCGATGCGGACCTCGGGATGAAACAGCTTCTGCAGGCCCGCCGTCAGGGTGCAGATCAGCAGCCAGGTCGCCGGGACGACCATGACCCAGGCGAACTTCTCGCGCTTCATCTTGAACAGGACGACCGTGCCCAGGATCAGGGCGATGGCGGCCAGCATCTGGTTGGCGATGCCGAACAGGGGCCACAGGCTGTTGATGCCGCCCAGGGGATCGACCACGCCGGTGTAGAGGAAATAGCCCCACAGGCCGACCGTCAGGGCGGTGGCGACGACATTGGCGCCCCAGGACTTGGTCTCGCGCATCTTCGGCACGGCCACGCCCAGCAGGTCCTGGATCATGAAGCGGCAGACGCGCGTGCCGGCGTCGACCGTCGTCAGGATGAACAGGGCCTCGAACAGGATGGCGAAGTGGTACCAGAAGGCCATCATCGCCTTGCCGCCGATGACGCCAGACAGGATGTGGGCCATGCCGACGGCCAGGGTCGGGGCGCCGCCCGCGCGCGACAGGATCGAGTGCTCGCCCACGTCGCGGGCCAGTTGCTCCAGCTCGCCGGGGGTGATGTGGAAGCCCCACTGGGCCACGGCGGCGGCGGCCGAGACCGCGTCATTGCCGATGATGGCGACCGGGCTGTTCATGGCGAAATAGACGGCCGGGTCCAGCACCGTGGCGGCGATCAGGGCCATGACGGCGACGAAGCTTTCGCACAGCATGGCGCCATAGCCGATCAGCGGGATCTGGCTCTCGTTCTCCAGCAGCTTGGGCGTGGTGCCCGAGGAGATCAGGGCATGGAAGCCCGAGACGGCGCCGCAGGCGATGGTGATGAACAGGAAGGGGAACAGCGCGCCGGCGAAGACCGGGCCGGTGCCGTCGATGAAGGAGGTGACGGCCGGCATCTGCAGGTGTGGACGCACGATCAGTATGCCGATGGCCAGGGCGACGATGGCCCCGATCTTCAGGAAGGTCGACAGATAGTCGCGCGGGGCCAGCAGCAGCCAGACCGGAATGACCGAGGCGATGAAGCCATAGACCATCATCAGTATGGCCAGGGTCGGGCCGGTCAGGGTGAAGGCCGGGCCCCAGAACGGGTCGGCCGCCACATGGCCGCCGCCGATGATGGCCAGGATCAGCAGGACGACGCCGATGACCGACACCTCGCCAACGCGGCCGGGCCGCAGATAGCGGGTGTACAGGCCCATGAAGATGGCGATCGGGATGGTGGCGGCGACGGTGAAGGTTCCCCACGGGCTTTCGGCCAGGGCCTTGACCACGACCAGGGCCAGAACGGCCAGGATGATGACCATGATCATCAGGACGCCGACCTGGGCGATGATGCCGGGGATATTGCCCATCTCGGTGCGGATCATGTCGCCCAGCGACTTGCCGTCGCGCCGGGTGGACATGAACAGGACCATCATGTCCTGCACCGCACCGGCCAGCACCGCCCCGACCAGGATCCACAGCACGCCGGGCAGATAGCCCATCTGGGCGGCCAGCACCGGCCCGACCAGCGGCCCCGCGCCGGCGATGGCGGCGAAGTGGTGGCCGAACAGGACGTTCCTGGGCGTCGGCACATAGTCGAGGCCGTCGTCGCGACGGACGGCGGGTGTCGGGCGCGAGGGCTGCAACTGCATGACCTTGTTGGCCAGGAAGCGGCTGTAGAAGCGATAGGCGATGGCGTAGGTGCAGACCGCCGCCACCACCATCCAGACCGCGCTGATGCTCTCCCCCTGGTGCAGGGCGATGACGCCGAGGGAGACGGCCCCCAGAATGGCGATGACGCCGAAGATGATAGGGGTGCTGAGTTTGCCCACGAAAATACTCCTGCCTGACCGCCTGGCGGTCACTCAACGCCTGTTTGCACGACAAGCTTCCGCAAGGCCAATCGACTAAAGTCGTAGGCGGCCGAGCGGCGGCCGTTTCAGACCCTGTGCCCGAAAAACAGGGTCTGAATAGTCTGAATAGTCTGAAATCGACCGAACCGCGTTCGCCGTCATGCCCGTTCTCCCGCGCGACGCCTATCACGTCCCGACGTCGGAATTGGACGCAGACACCCCCGTGCATTCCGCCCGATCCCTTGCTAAGCGCATCGGATGATCGCTCGCCTTCGCCCCGTCCCGTTCGACCTCGGTCCCGTCCATTTCGTCGGCATCGGCGGCATAGGCATGAGCGGCATCGCCGAGATCATGCTGAAGATCGGTTATTCGGTTCAGGGCTCGGACGCCAAGGCCAGCGCCAACACCGAACGGCTGGAGAAGCTGGGCGCGCGGATCTTCATCGGTCACGACGCCGCTCACGTCAGCGAGGGCGTGTCGGCGGTGGTCTATTCGACGGCGGTCAAGGCCGACAATCCGGAGATGAAGGCCGCCCGCGAGCGCCGCATCCCCCTGGTGCGCCGGGCCGAGATGCTGGCCGAACTGATGCGTCTGCAGTTCTCGATCGCGGTCGGGGGCACCCACGGCAAGACCACGACGACCTCGATGGTCGCGGCCCTGCTGGATGCGGCCGGTCTGGACCCGACGGTGGTCAACGGCGGCATAATCAACGCCTATGGCACCAACGCCAAGGTCGGCGACGGCGACTGGATCGTGGTCGAGGCGGACGAGAGCGACGGCAGCTTCCTGCGACTGAAATCGACGGTCGCCATCGTGACCAATATCGACCCGGAACATCTGGACCATTACGGCGACTTCGACGCGGTGCGGAAGGCCTTCGTCGATTTCGTCGAGAACATCCCCTTCTATGGTTTCGCCGCCGTCTGCCTGGATCATCCCGAGGTGCAGAAGCTGGTCGCCTCCATCGATAACCGGCGGCTGGTCACCTATGGGACCAATCCCCAGGCCATGGTGCGGGCTGACAACTGCCAGATGGGGCCGGACGGCGCCCGCTTCGACGTCGTGATCCAGAACGGCGAGACCCACCGGATCGAGAACCTGCACCTGCCGATGGCCGGCTGGCACAATGTCTCCAACGCCCTGGCCGCCATCGCCGTGGCGCGCGAGCTGGACGTGTCCGACGAGGCGATCCGCGAGGGTCTGGCCGGCTTCGGCGGGGTCAAGCGCCGCTTCACCACCACCGGCGTGGTCGGGGGCGTGCGCATCGTCGACGACTATGGCCACCATCCGGTCGAGATCGTCGCCGTGCTGAAGGCCGCGCGTCAGGTGACCGAGGGCCGGGTCATCGCCGTGGTCCAGCCGCACCGCTACACCCGGCTGCGCGACCTGATGAACGAGTTCTCGACCGCCTTTTCCGACGCCGACAGCGTGATCGTCGCCGACGTCTATCCGGCCGGGGAACCGCCGATCGAAGGGGTGGACAAGCACGCCCTGACCGACGGCATCCGCCGCTATGGCCACCGCCATGTCCAGGCGCTGGAGAACGCCGCCGTCCTGCCGCGCCTGATCAAGGAAGAGGCCCGGCCGGGCGATGTGGTCGTGCTGCTGGGCGCCGGCGACATCACCAGCTGGGCCTATGGCCTGCCGGCGCAGCTGGAGGCGTTGGGGTGAGGCTCGGCTTGTCCGGGGGGTTCGAAAGTATATATTATGGCGTGACGGTATATCCTTGGAGGATGTCGTGGCGCTTTATGTGAAGGACCCGGAAGTCGATCAGATGGCTGAACGCCTCAGCCGCATCGGAGGGATCAGCAAGACGGAGGCGGTGCGCCGCGCGCTGCGCCGTCAGTTGGAGCAGGTCGAGACTTCGTCCGACTTTGTCGAGCGCGGCCTTGCCTTCACCCGCGCTCTAATAGCTCGGGGCGACCTCGCCGAGGGCCAGCCGGTGGACAAGGCTTGGATCGACAGCCTCTATGAGGACGACTGATGTTCGTGGACGCTTCGGCGCTTACGGCCATCCTGACCGACGAGGACGACGCGCGGCTACTCTATGCGCGCCTGGAAGCCTATCCTCTTCGGACGACGTCGCCCATGGCCGTCTGGGAGGCGGTCCTCGCGGTCGCGCGTCGGCTGAAATTGGACATCACCGACAGCGAAGTCGCCGTTGAGGCGTTCTTGAAGACCTTCAATATCGAGGTGGTCGCCATTCACGCCGAGGTGCGACACGAGGCGATCCGCGCCCATGTCCGATACGGCAAGGGCCGTCACCCGGCGGCATTGAATTTCGGCGACTGTTTCGCCTATGCCTGCGCCCGCCACGCGCGGTCGCCCCTGCTGTACAAGGGCGACGACTTTTCCCGGACCGACATCGAAGCCGCATGACCGAGATCACCCTTCCCCCCGTTCGCGGCAAGCTTCTGCGGGACGAACCGCTCGGCCCCTACACTTGGTTCCGCGTCGGCGGCGCGGCTGAGGCCCTGTTCATTCCGGCGGACGCCGAAGATCTGGCTGATTTCCTGAAGGCGCTGGACCCGTCCGTCCCCGTGACCGTGCTGGGCGTCGGATCGAACGTCATCGTCCGCGACGGCGGGGTCGAGGGGGTGGTGATCCGTCTGGCGGGCCGGCCTTGGGCGCTGGTGACGACGGACGGCGACACGATCACGGCCGGCGCCGGCGCGCTGGACTCCATGGTGGCCAAGGCCAGCGCCAAGGCGGGGCTGGCGGGGCTGGAATTCTACGCCGGCATTCCGGGCACGGTCGGCGGGGCGCTGACCATGAACGCCGGTTGCTACGGATCGGAGACCAAGGATGTTCTGGTCTCGGCATGGGGCCTGACGCGGTATGGCGAGCGGGTCGACTACGCCCTGGCTGACTTCGGCTACACCTATCGCTATTCGCAGGCGCCGGCCGAGATTATCTGGGTCGAGGCGACTTATCGCGGAACGCCGGACGATCCCGCCGCCGTCCAGGCCCGCATCACCGAGATCACCAGCCGCCGCGAAACCACCCAGCCGATCCGCGAAAAGACCGGCGGTTCGACCTTCAAGAATCCGCCCGGCCATTCGTCATGGAAACTGGTCGACGAGGCCGGCTGGCGCGGCAAGCTGCACGTGGAGACCGGGGGCGGGGCCATGTTCAGCGACCTCCATTCCAACTTCATGATCAACCCCGGCGATGCCACCGCCGCCGACATCGAAGGCCTGGGCGAGGCGGTGCGCGCCGACGTCCTGGCGAAGACCGGCGTTCAGCTGGACTGGGAGATCAAGCGGATCGGCCGGCGCCTCTGATCGTCGGGGTTTGACACACATTTTTCACGCCGGGCGGGCGATAAGGTTGACGGCCTGTTAAACAAGTCGGCCGCAATCGGAGAGCCCATGACCCGCGCTTTCAAAGACCTTCATGTCGCCGTCCTGATGGGCGGTCTTTCCGCCGAGCGGGAGGTGTCCCTGACCTCCGGCGAGCAGTGCGCGCAGGCGCTGGAGCGGCAGGGCGTGCGCGTCAGCCGGGTGGACGCGGGTCGCGACCTGGCCAATGTGCTGTCGGGTCTGATCAAGCCGGACGTGGTGCTGAACTGCCTGCATGGGGCCTGGGGCGAGGACGGCTGCGTCCAGGGCGTGCTGGAGACCCTGCGGATTCCCTATACCCATTCCGGCGTCCTGGCCTCGGCCCTGGCCATGGACAAGAACAGGTCCAAGGCCGTGCTGAAGGCGGCGGGCGTCAAGGTGCCCGGCGGCGGCTTGTACGACCGGCATGAGGTGGCGGCGCGCCACGTGATCGAGCCCCCCTATGTGGTCAAGCCCAACGCCGAAGGCTCGTCCGTCGGGGTCTATCTGGTGACCGAGGGCGCCAATCGGCCGGTCGCCGAGGTGGGCGAGCCCGGCTGGGGCTATGGCGAACAGGTGATGGTCGAGCCCTATATCGCCGGCAAGGAGCTGGCCGTCGCCGTGATCGGCTATGCGGACGGGCCGCGCGCTCTGACCGTGACCGACATCACCCCGACCAAGGGCTTCTACGACTACGAGGCCAAGTATGCGCCCGGCGGTTCGGTCCACGTCCTGCCCGCCGTCCTGCCGCCCGCCGTGTTCGAGGCGGCCCTGCGTCAGGCGGAGGCGGCGCACGTCGCCATGGGTTGCCGAGGCGTGTCCAGAAGCGACTTCCGTTATGATGATGTTAAGGACGATCTGGTTCTGTTGGAGGTCAACACTCAGCCGGGCATGACGCCGACCTCGCTCGCTCCCGAGCAGGCCGCCCATACCGGAATGAGCTACGAAGACCTGGTTCGGTGGATGGTGGAGGACGCCTCATGCCCGCGGTAGTTCGCGGCGGTCGGCGACAGAGTTCGGGTTCCTCGCGTGGCGTCGCCTCCAAGAAGGGCGGGCGGCCACGCGGCGGCGCGCCCAAGCCCGCGTCCGCCATCCCCGGCAAGATGGCCGCCATCGGCCGTATCGATGTTTCACCCCGCACCGTCATGATCGCCCTGGGCGCCAGCGCCCTGCTGGTGATCGGGGTTCTGGCGACCGGCGCCCGCGCCGAACGGATCGGCCAGTCGGTTTCGCACGGGATCGACGGGGTGACGGCGGGCATGGGGCTGACGCTGAAGCGGGTTCATATCACCGGCGCCTCGGCCGAGGCCGAGCCGGCGATCCAGCAGGCCCTGGGCCTGTATTCCGGCCAGCCGATCATCAGTCTGGACCTGAACGCCATCCGCGAACGCGTGCAGGGCGTCGGCTGGGTGCGCGAGGCGCGCGTGGTGCGCCTGTTGCCCGACACCCTGATCGTCGAGATCAAGGAACACGGTCGTCTGGCCGTCTGGCAGGACGCCGGCCAGATCAAGGTCATCGACGCCCAGGGCCAGGTGATCCAGGGCGCCGACGCGCGCCGCTATCCGACCCTGCCCCTCGTCGTGGGCAAGGGCGCCGACCTGGCCGCCGGCGAGGTCCTGCCCCTGCTGGCCCAGCGCCCGCGCCTGATGAGCCGGGTGGACGCCCTGGTGCGGGTGGACGAACGCCGTTGGGACCTGCGCCTGAAGGACGGCAGCCTGATCCAGCTGCCCGCCGTCGAACAGGAGGCGGCCCTGATCCGTCTCGATGCGCTGGATCAGCGCGAACGCCTGCTCGACCTGGGCTTCGCCCGGGTCGATCTCAGAACGCCGGACGAGGTCGCCGTGCGACCCGCCGCCGACGCTTAAAGGACCAGTAAGACATGGCGGGAAAGCAGCGCGGATCGGCGAATGACCAGGGCCGGGGCATGGATCCCCGCGCCGGCCGCGCCCCCGTGATCGCCGCCCTGGACATCGGCCAGTCCAAGGTCTCGTGCTTCATCATGAAGCCTGACGGCGTGCGGCACGCCGACCGCACTATCCGCGTCGCCGGCGCCAGCCATGTCCAGTCCAAGGGCGTGAAGGGCGGCGCCATCATCAATATGGACGAGGCCGCCCAGGCCATCGGCCACGCCGTCGAACGGGCCGAACGCGCGGCCCAGAGCCCGGTCTCCGGCGTCGTCGTCACCACCGCCATCGGCCAGATGGCCAGCCACCGCGTCCAGGCCCGGGTGTCTCTGGGCGCCAATCCGGTCGGGGACGCCGATCTGGCGCGCGCCATCGGCATGGCCCTGGCCCAGATCCGCCTGCCCAACCGCCGCCCGATCCACGTCCTGCCCATCGCCTGGTCGGTGGACGGCGCGCGCGGCGTGCATGATCCGCGTTCGATGCGCGGCGGTTCGCTGGGGCTCGACCTGCTGGTTGTGTCCATGGCCGAGAATGTCTTCACGACCCTGAGCCACTGCCTTGAGCTGGCGCATCTGGACCTGCAGGGCGTGGCCGCCGCGCCCGTCGTCTCGTCCCTGGCCGCGCTGGAAGAGGACGAGATGGACCTGGGCGCCGTCTGCATCGACATGGGCGGCGGCTCGACCAGCGCCGCCGTCTGGGGCGGCCGGTCCCTGTTGCACATCGAAAGCCTGAACGTCGGCGGCGACCATGTCACCTCGGACATCGCGCGCGGCCTGTCGACGTCCAAGGCGGGCGCCGAACGGCTGAAGACCCTGCACGGCTCGGCCATGGCCAGCGCCAACGAGGACCGCGAAATGCTGGAGGCTCCGCCGCGCGGCGAGGACGCCTCGGCCGGCCCGGTCATCGTCCCGCGCGCCATGCTGAAGACCGTCATCGCCCCGCGCGTGGAAGAGACGCTGGAACTGCTGCGCGACCGGCTGAAGAACGCCGGCGTGGGCCTTGAGCCCGGCGCGGGCCTGGTCCTGACCGGCGGCGCCAGCCAACTGAACGGGGTGCGGGAGCTGGCTGTGCGGGTGTTCGACCGCCCGGTCCGCCTGGGCAAGCCTCAGCGCGCGCCACATTTGGCCGACGCCGCCTCCGGTCCGGCCTTCTGCGCCACCGCCGGAGTCCTGCTGCGCGCCGCCTACGGCCCGCGCGAAGCCGTGTCCGCCCGGAAGCTTATGGCGCGGCAGATCACGGCGGCGGACGCGCCGAGAATCCATCGGGGCAATGTGGTAGGGCGTGTCGCGGGCTGGTTGCGCGACAACCTATAAAAACGGGTGGTATCGCTGTCAGAACTGGGCTTTCGCAGCAATACAGCGACCATCGAGAGCTTTGCGCCGTTGACCATTGGCGATCAGTATCTTCATGATCTGTCCTTGGCTTAAACTTGGGAAAACAGCTTCGGCATTGGCGCGCGTGATTGCACGCCCGTCTCCAAGTGTGCAATGCTCGACAGCGAGCCGCTCCTTGTGCACTAAGTGCACTAACTGCGTGGGCGTTTATGACCTCACCGGACGCTATTATCAGGTCGGCCTGACGGCTCGCTTCTAGGTCCAGTCTTTCTAAAATAAGGAAAGGGCTGCTCTCACGGGCCGCCCTTTTTCCTGAAGGTCGTCGTTTTTCGAAGAAACTGCAGCCAAGCTCGCAGTTTGTGCTTTCCTCGAGTCCGACTCACATTATCGCCGTAACCTTCTCTTAACCCTCATGGGTGCAATCCTTAACACGCTCATAACCAATGTGATTCGGCGGGGCGGTCGCATCGGTTTGAAGGGGTCAGGGTCGGAAGGTCGGAAAAGAAATGTCGCTCTCATTGGTCAAGCCGCAACACACTGAACTGAAACCCCGTATCGTCGTGTTCGGCGTCGGCGGCGCCGGCGGCAACGCCGTGAACAACATGATCGACGCCGGCCTTGAAGGGGTCGAGTTCGTCGTGGCCAACACCGATGCGCAGCACCTCAGCTTCGCCAAGACGGATCGTCGCATCCAGTTGGGCGAGACCATCACCCAGGGCCTGGGCGCCGGCGCTCACCCCGAAGTCGGCATGAACGCCGCCGAGGAATCCGCCGACGAGATCCATCAGCACCTCGAAGGCGCGCACATGGTGTTCATCACCTGTGGCATGGGCGGCGGCACCGGCACCGGCGCGGCACCCGTCATCGCCAAATGCGCGCGCGATCGCGGCATCCTGACCGTCGGCGTCGTGACCAAGCCCTTCACCTTCGAGGGCCGTCACCGGATGCGCCTGGCCGACGCGGGCGTCGCCGAACTGCAGCGCTATGTCGACACCCTGATCGTCATTCCGAACCAGAACCTGTTCCGCGTCGCCAACGAACGCACCACCTTCGCCGACGCCTTCGGCATGGCCGACCAGGTGCTGCACTCGGGCGTGCGGTCGATCACCGACCTGATGATCCTGCCGGGTCTGATCAACCTCGACTTCGCCGACGTCCGCGCCGTCATGTCCGAAATGGGCAAGGCGATGATGGGCACCGGCGAGGCCTCCGGCGACGACCGCGCCCTGCTGGCCGCCCAGAACGCCATCGCCAACCCGCTGCTGGACGAGACGTCGCTGAAGGGCGCCAAGGCCGTGCTGGTGAACATCACCGGCGGTCTGGACATGACCCTGCTGGAAGTCGACGAGGCCGCCAACGCCATTTCGGCCGAGGTGGACGGCGACGCCAACATCATCTTCGGCGCCGCCTTCGATCCGGCGCTGGACGGCAAGATCCGCGTCTCGGTGGTCGCCACCGGCATGGACGAGAGCGGCGTGCAACGCGCCGAACCCTCGGCTCCGGCTGCGCCCTCCCAGACCGCGCCCCTGGCGGATCACGGCGCGCGCCGTTCCGCCGGCGGCCTGTACGGAACCCAGGCTTCGCGTGCCCCCGAGCCCGCCCGCGAACCCTACCGTGAGCCGGTCCGCGCCGAACGCGCGCCGGAACCGCGTCCTGAGCCCCGGATCGAGGCGGCCCCCGTCGTCCCCAGCTTTCAATCCCCTCCCGCGCCGGAGCCCCGGCCCGAGCCGGTGATCCGCGTCGCGGAACCGACCCCGCGCGCCCTGGACCCGATCGTCGATCCGTGGGTCGAGGAGTACGAAACCACCCGCGCGCCGGCCACGCAGTCGAGCCGCGCGCCCGAGCCCCAGGGCGACCTATACGCCGCCCGTTCGCCCGAGCCGGCCGTCGATGACTATGACGACCGTGACCACCGCCGCAGCGGCTGGAGCCTGTTCGGTCGCGGCAAGCGCGCCCAGCCGCAGCCCGAGCCGACCTACAGCCCCCGTCCGACCTCGCAGATGCGGTCGGCGGCCCAGCCGCAGGCCCAGGCCGAGCCCGAGACGGGCCATGCGGACGACGACCTGGAGATTCCTTCTTTTCTCCGCCGTCTCGCAAACTGACCGACTGAAATTCTGAAAGCCGCGCCCCGAAGCCACTGGCTTCGGGGCGTTTTCAATTGCGACGGTCCCATAACGAAACAATCCGAAACCCGACTTTCATTTCGCACTTGCGGGGGCAGGGCTAGATCACTCGAGGGGCGTAATCCGCACTTAGAGGCGGGACCCAATCAGATTGAAGCGAGTTTGAGTTTGTCGGTCAGAAACGACCATCACGAGCGCACCATCGTCGCGCCGGCCATCATCGCCGGCGTCGGGGTGCACACCGGCCGCCGGGTGCGGCTGGCGGTTCGTCCTGCGCCTGCGGGGGCGGGGATCGTCTTCGTGCGCACCGACGTGACCGACCGCGACAACCGCATCCCCGTCTCGGGCGAGGCCGTTGTCGACGCCCGCCTGAACACCATGATCGAGAACGCCGCCGGCGTGCGGCTGTCGACCATCGAACACCTGATGGCGGCTTTCTGCGCTCTGGGCGTTTCGAACGCCGTGGTCGAGGTGGACGGGCCGGAGCTGCCGATCCTGGACGGGTCGGCGCTGGAGTTCGTGCAGTTGCTGGACCGGGCGGGCTTCCGTCCCCAGGCGCAGCCGCAGCGCTATATCGAGATTCTGGAGACGGTTCACGTCACCGAAGGCGACAAGCACGCGGCCCTGTTGCCGTGCGACCGCTATGAAATGCGGTTCGAGATCGACTTCCCTTCGGCGGTGATCGGCAACCAGATCATCGATTTCGTCGTGGACGAGCCGACCTTCCGCAAGGAAATCATGGCCTGCCGCACCTTCGGCTTCGCCCATGAGGTCGAGGCCCTGCGTCAGGCGGGTCTGGCCCGCGGCGGTTCGCTGGAGAACGCCGTGGTCATCGACGGCGACGAAATCCTGAACCCCGGCGGCCTGCGGATGGAACGCGAGTTCGTGCGCCACAAGGCGCTGGACGCGATCGGCGACCTGTATGTCCTGGGCGCGCCCGTGCTGGGCCGTTACGAAGGCTACAAGGCCGGGCACGCGGTCAACAACAAGCTGGTCCGTGCGTTGCTGGCTGCGCCCCATGCGTGGCGCGAGGTCACACGCGTGCCCGAGATGGCGCAGGCGGGCTGACAAGCGCATCAGCCTTTCCCTCCCCAGCGGGGGAGGGGGGGCGAAGGCGCAGCCGAAGCCGGGTGGGACGGGCAGGGCGCCGGTCCACTGATTTATCTTTTCGGAAATAGTGCGTCCCTGTGTGCCGGGCCGCCCCCACCCCGTCGCTGCGCGACGCCCCTCCCCGGACGGGGAGGGAGAATTATCGTGCGCGCGCCTAGACCCCGATCACGCTGATCAATCGGCCGAAGTCCGGTTCGCCCTGCTGGAACGCCCGGCGGTTGGAGTAGAAGCGCGCCGCGTCGGCGCAGGTGTCGTGGCCGGTCCAGACGGCCTGGCCGACGCCGGCCTGTTGCAGGCGCCACAGGACGAAGCCGGGCAGGTCGAACCGGCGTTTGTCGTCGGTCTCGCCGGGGTGGAAGAAGCGCTCGCTGCCCGGGTCGTGGTGGGCGAAACGGTCCTGGAAGTCGAGGCCGACCTCATAGCTGGCGGGGGCGATGCAGGGACCGACGACGGCGCGGATGTGACGGGGATCGGCGCCCAGGGCCTGCATGGCCGCGACAGCCGAATGGACCACTCCGCCCAGGGCGCCCTTCCAGCCGGCGTGGACGGCGGCGACGATCCGCGTCTCGGGATCGGCCAGCAGAATAGGCGCGCAGTCGGCGGTCAGGACCGAGCACAACAGGTCGGGTTCGGCGGTGACGACGGCGTCGCCCTCGGGCCGGTCGCCCTGCCAGGGGCCGTCGGCGACGCGGGCGACGGCGGAATGGATCTGGTAGCAGCCGTTCAGATGATTGACGTCGGCGCCGAAATGGGCGGCGACGCGACGGCGGTTCTCGGCCACGGATGCGGGATCATCCTTCGAACCGACGCCGGCGTTCAGCCCTTCATAGACGCCGGTCGAGACGCCGCCGGCGCGGGTGAAGAAGCCGTGGTCGAACCCGGCGGCGGTCAGCAGCGGATGGGTGATGGGGGCCGGGTCGCTCACAGGTCCCACCCCGGCACGATCAGGGTGCGGGGGGAGAAGATCGCGGCGGCCTTGAACAGGCTTCCCATCTGGTCCTCGGCGGTCAGGCGATGCAGTTGGCGGTCGATCACGGGGGCGGCGTCGGGCCGTCCCGCCTTCAACCGTTCAGCGCGCGCTTCGATCCCCAGCCGTCTCAGGAACTCGCCCTGGGTCAGGCAACCGGTGACATCGGCGCCGGCGCGGACGGCGGCTTCCAGCACGCGCGGAAAGTCGGCCCACTGGGTCAGGTCGGCCTCGCCGGGACTGTCCAGCGGATCGACCTTCTGGTGGCGGCGCAGGGCCTGAAGCGTGTCGCCGGCCTCGGGCCGGGCGCGGCCGTAGTCGATGAGCAGGGCGGCGCCCGAGGCGGCCTTCAGCAGCCCGGCCAGGTCGCGGCCGAAGATCGCCTGCTGTTCCGAAATCTCGAACACCTCGCCGGGCGCGATGTCGAAGCCGGGTTTTTCGAACCCGCCCGAAATCGCGGTCAGGCCGAAGATCAGGTCGTTGTCGTCGGTGACGCCGATGCGGCGTTCGGCCCAGCCGCCATCGGTGCGGACGAACTGGCGTGCGGGCAGACAGTCCAGAACCTCGTTGGCGATCAGGATGACCGGGGCGTCGGTCTCGATCCGCGTCAGGTCGCGCACCCAGCGCGGCGACAGGTCGGCGCCGGCCAGGGCCTTGGCCTGGAGGTGGCGCAAGGGGCCGCTGGGCTCGATCAGGATCAGGTCGCAGGCCTCGAGGAAGCCGGGGACCAGGCGGGCGGCGCGCAAGGCGTCGCTCATCAGGGTTCCGTCGCCCGGTCCGACCTCGACCAGACGGAACCGTTCGGGCGCGCCCAGGCGGTTCCAGGTCTCGACCGCCCACAGGCCGATCAGTTCGCCGAACATCTGGCTGATCAGGGGCGCGGTGATGAAGTCGCCGCCTTCCCCCAGAGCAGGGCGCGAGGCGTAATAGCCGCCCTTGGGATCATGCAGGCAGCGGGTGACATAGTCGGCGACCGTCATCGGCCCCGTCAGGGCGATCTCGCGCGCCAGACGGGTTTTCAGGGTTTCGGCGTCGCTCATGCCTGGACGGGCGGCCGGTTCCAGGCGCGCCAGATCAACCAGCCGCCGACCAGGATCATCGGGATGGACAGCATCATCCCCATGGTCAGGCCCAGGGGGAAGTCGGGCATGCCGAAGTCGGGCTCGCGTACATTCTCCAGCGCGGCGCGGCAGACGCCGTAGGCGACCAGGAACAGGCCGGTGATATAGCCCGGCTTCTTCAGCAGATCGAACTTCCAGATGCCCAGCGACAGGATGGACAGCAGGACGATCCCCTCCAGTCCCGCCTCATAGAGCTGGCTGGGGTGGCGGGGGGCGTCGCCGGCGGGACAGAAGCCGTACATCTGCTGGATGCGGGCGTTGCAGAAGCGCACGGCCCAGGGGACGGTCGTCTCGCGGCCCCACAGCTCGCCGTTGATGAAGTTGGCCAGGCGGCCGAACATCAGGCCGATGGGCACGACCGGGGCGATGACGTCGCCGAGGCGCAGCATGTCGATCCTCTGGGCGCGGGCGTAGAGGAAGATGGCCAGGCAGACGCCCAGGAATCCGCCGTGGAAGCTCATGCCGCCGGTCCAGAGCTGGAACAGTTCGAACCGCTCGCCCAGGGTCTGGCCGGTGAACAACTGGGCGTACATGATCGGCTTGTAGAACAGGGCGTAGCCCAGGCGGCCGCCCAGGATGATGCCCAGCACGATCCACAGCACCAGGTCGTCCAGCTGGGTGGTGTTGATCGGCGGCTTGCCCGGCGCCCACAGGCGTTCGGTCTTGACCAGACGGGCGGCGTACCACCAGCCCAGGACGATGCCGGCGACATAGGCCAGGGCGTACCAGCGGATCGGAAGCGGTCCGAGATGGATCAGGACCGGATCGAATTCGGGAAAGGGCAAGGGGCGTTCCTGTGCAAGCCTGTCTCAGAAGGGCGGTTTAGCAAGCGTCGCCGGCTGCGTCGCCTGTGAAGAAAGATCACGACGCCTTGATGGCGTCCGCGAAGCAGCAGAAAGAAAGGTTTCATTCACCATAGTCGGTGAAGCTTCGTTAACGACGTTGAAGTCGGAGACCGCCATGCAGACCCGCAATCCCATCCTGGACGAGTTCGCCAAACTGACCACCGGCGCCATGGGCCTGGCCCAGGCGGCGGGAGAAGAGGCCAAGACCGCCTGGCGCGCCCAGACCGACCGGATCGCCGCCGAGATGGACCTGGTCCGCCGCGACGAATTCGATGTGCTGAAGGACGAGATCGCCGCCCTGCGGGCCGAGATCGCCGAACTGAAGGCGGCCCAGAAACCTGCCAGCAAGCCCGCCGCCAAGGCTTCCGGCAAGCTCGCGACGGGAACGTCCACAGATGGAACTCAACCCGGGGACGCAGCCGGTTGAGCCGAATCCGCGAACAGGCTTACCACTCTGTTAACGGCCGCGATTCTCGCGGACGCAGCGCGAATCGAGAGACTTGATGGACATCGCCCGGCCCGAGGAAATGGACACGCCCTTCGACCCGCTTGAGGTCGTCGAGCATGTCCTCACGGCCGAGAACCTCCCGTTCGACCGCACCGACGACGGCGACCTGGCCTTCGCCCTGGCGGGGGACTGGAAGGATTACGAGCTGTGGTTCGCCTGGCGGCCCGAGGGCGATTGCCTTCAGCTGTGCTGCGCCCTGGATCTGCGTGTGGCCAAGAGCCGCAAGATGGCCGCCTATGAACTGGTCGGCCTGATCAACCAACGCACCTGGATGGGGCATTTCGAGGTCTGGGCCGAGGACGGGGAGATCGTCTTCCGTCATTCGCTGGCCCTGCCGATGGGCGAGCGCCCGACCCTGGCCCAGGCGGCCTCGATGATCGATGCGGCCATCGAGGCGGCGGATCGCTATTACCCCGCGTTCGACTTCATGGTGCGTGGGAACAAGAAGCCGCAGGAGGCCATCGACGCCTGCCTGTTCGAGACCGTCGGCAACGCCTGATGGCGGGGTCCGTCCGGTCCGGGGGACCTGTCGTCCTGGTGGGCTGCGGCCGGCTGGGCTCGGCCATTCTGGAAGGCTGGCTGCTGACGGAGACGGTCGCGCCGGCCGATCTGATCATTCTCAGTCCGTCGGAAAAACCCGCCGCCGAGGCGGCGCGGGCCCAGGGCGCGCGGATCAATCCACCGCTGGAGGCCCTGACGGAGGCGGGTGTGATCGTGCTGGCGGTCAAGCCGGCGATCTGGCGCGAGGTGGTGACGCCCCTGGCGCCCTTCCTGAACGATCAGGCCGTGATCCTGTCGGTCATGGCGGGGGTGACGGCGCCCACCCTGGCCGAGGGGATCGGCGGCTGGCCCATCGTGCGCGTGATGCCGACGACCGGGGTGTCGCGCGGGCGCGGCGTGGCCTCGATCTGGTCGGCGGATGATCGCGCCCAGGGGCTGGGACGGGCCTTGTTCGAGCCGATGGCCGAGACGGTCGTTCTGGCGGACGAGGCCCTGATGGATGCGGCCACGGCGGTGGCTGGGTCGGGCGCGGCCTATTTCTACGCCTTTACCGAAGCCCTGGCCCGAGCGGGTCAGGCCAGCGGCCTGGACGCGGCGACCGCCGACGTCCTGGCGCGAGCGACCCTGCGGTCGGCGGCGGATTCGATGGGCGACGATGATCTGGAGGCCCTGATCGGCCGTATCGCCTCGCCGGGCGGCTCGACCCGCGCCGGGCTGGACGCCCTGGCGAAGGACGGCCGCCTGACGCGGATGCTGGACGAGACGGTCGCGGCGGCCGTGCGGCGAAACCGCGAGATGGGCTGAAACCCGACGCCTCTCTCCCGTCGCGAAACGGGAGAGAGGCCTGCGGGATCAGAAGCGGCCCTGTTCGATCTGGTCGCCCAGACGTCCGAAGGCGCGGTCCGCGTCATGCCAGACGCCGTAGCCCCAGACGTCGCGGATGTTCGGCGAGAAGTAGGAGAAGTCCACCGGCCGGGACTGGCCGTCGGCGGTGACGATCTCGCCCTTGATCGCCGCGCCGCCGATGGACACGCTGCGGATCGGGTCCAGGCCCGGCGTCTGGCGGATCTGTTCGAAGGTGGGGCGGTTCGGCTTCAGGTCGACCAGGACCAGATTGGCGGTGGCGCCCGGATAGCGGTGCTCCAGCGCCTGACCGACTTCAGCCTTCAATTCGTCGATCTGTTCGTTGACTTCACGTTCGCCGAGCTTCTCGATCTGACGTTGCAGTTCGGGGCCGACGGTGACGTTGACCGTGGGGGTTTGCGCCTGGGCCATGGCGGCGACGGCGAGCGCCGCGGCCAAAGGGGCGAAGAAGGCGAGTTTACGCATCGTGTTTTGTCTCCATGCCCTGTCGGCATGAAGATGATCCTTCCTGCACGGTTCCGCTAGACGCCGGACATCCAAATCTCGCTCCGTCCGCCCGTTTCAGCGCCCTGGTTCAAAAAATACGCCGTCAGGCGGCGGGAACGACGGTCGCCTGGCCCGGCACGCGGATGATCGCCTTCAGCCCGCCCAGGTCGCTGCGCTCCAGGGTGACGTCGCCGCCGTGGCCGCGCGCCACGTCGCGGGCGATGGCCAGGCCCAGGCCGACGCCCTTGCGGTTCTGGTTGCGGGACTCGTCCAGACGGGAGAAGGGGCGGAAGGCCTCGTCATACAGATCTTCGGGAATGCCGGGGCCGTCGTCCTCGACGGCGATCTCCAGCCCGCCCGAGGCCAGCGACCGCGCCGACAGACGCACATGCTCGCCGTGAGAGGCGGCGTTGCCGGCCAGGTTGACCAGGGCGCGCTTGAAGGCGAGCGGGCGAAGCGAGGCGGTCAGGCCCTGGGCGACCGAAAGTTCGACCTCGGCCCCGGCGCGCCTGGCGTCTTCGCCCGCCGCCTTCAGCAGGTCGAGGATCGACACCGGTTGGGGCGGTTCGCCGGCCTCGCCGCGGGCGAAGTCCAGATATTCGTCGATCATATGCTCCATCTCGTCCAGGTCGCCGCGCATGGCGGCCTGACGCTTGAACGGCGGGGCCAGGGCCAGTTCCAGCCGGAGCCGGGTCAGGGGGGTGCGCAGGTCGTGGCTGACCGAGGCGAGCAGGGCGGTGCGCTGGTCGATGTGGCGCTGGATCCGGTCGCGCATGGCCAGGAAGGCCACGGCGGCGGCGCGAACCTCGCGGGCGCCGTGCGGCTTGAACCGGGGCACTGTCTCGCCCCGGCCGAAGGCCTCGGCGGCGTCGGCCAGGCGTTCGATGGCGCGGACCTGATTGCGGATGAACAGGATCGCCACCCCCATCAGCAGGACGGTGGCGATGGTCAGCCACAGCACGAAGATGTGGGCCTGGGTGGCCACGGCGCGCTCGCGCGGGGCGATGATGCGCAGCACGCCCTGCGGCTCCTGCACCTGGATGTCGACATAGGCGGGGTAGCGGGTGGTGTCGAACCAGTAGGGGCGGTCCAGTCGGGCCGCCAGCGCCTTGTCCAGCACGCGGTCCACCACCCCGATGGGGCCGCGCCTCTGTTCCGTCGGCAGGGTCCGGCCCTCCTGCAGCGCGATCGACAGGGACATGGATCGCTCGGCCCGATCGGCCAGTCGCTCCAGATTGCGTTGGCTGGGGTCGTCCTCATAGCTCTCAACGGCCCAGGCGATATCGCCGGCCAGGCCCTCGGACAGGCGCGCCGTCACGGTCTGCCAGTGGGCGTCGAAGAAGATCCAGGTCACCACCACCTGCATGACCAGCACCGGCAGGACGATGATCAGCAGCGACCGCCCCCAGAGCGAGGTCGGCAGGCGCCGCTTCAGAAAGCGCGGCCACAGATAGGCGGGCAGCAGCCGCATGGTGTTCGTCGCCGGCTCAGTCGGGCGCGAGCATATAGCCGACGCCGCGCACGGTCTGGAGATAGCGCGGGTTCTTGGGGTCGGCTTCCAGCTTGCGCCGCAAGCGGGTGACCTGAACATCGACGGCGCGGCCGGTGATGTCGGCCGTGTCGGGCGACAGGCTCATGCGTTCGACCGGGGCGTGGGCGTGAAGCGCCAGGGTCTTCAGCAACTGGGC
Source organism: Brevundimonas sp. GW821-FHT10E09 (assembly GCF_058809375.1). Classification (NCBI taxonomy): domain Bacteria; kingdom Pseudomonadati; phylum Pseudomonadota; class Alphaproteobacteria; order Caulobacterales; family Caulobacteraceae; genus Brevundimonas; species Brevundimonas sp. GW821-FHT10E09. The sequence continues at coordinate 241,243 of NZ_JBXASO010000001.1, forward strand.
CTCGGCCTCGGTCAGGCGCTGGGGCGCGCCGTCGCGGATCAGCTCCAGCCGCTCCATGTCGAACACGGCCGTGCCCAGCTTGATCTCGCGCGGGCCGATGGGCTTGCCGCCCGTGCGGCGCAGGATGGCCTCGATCCGCAGCACGAGTTCGCGCGGTTCGAACGGCTTGGACATATAGTCGTCGGCGCCCCGCGACAGCCCCTCGATCCGATCCTCGGGATCGCCGCGCGCGGTCAGCAGCAGGACCGGCGTCTTGGAGGTTTCGGCCTTGGCGCGAACCCAGGAGGTCAGGTCCAGGCCGCTTTCGCCCGGCATCATCACGTCCAGCACGACCAGGTCGAACTCGATCAGCTCCATCATCCGCTTGGCCGCCGCCGCGTGGGCGGCTCCGGTGACGCGGTAACCCTCGCGCGACAGATACTCCTTCAGCAGTTCGCGGATGCGGTCGTCGTCGTCGACGATCAGCAGATGGCGACCCACGCCCGGCCCGGCGATGGGACCCGAGCGGCCATATGCGCGCGTTTCGGCCATGCTCATCCGCAATTCTCCCGATCCCGGCCGTTGACCTGAGCGATTCGGGGAGCTCTAACAGACAGACTTCTGCAGGAGACGTGTTTCAATGGCCTTCGTTCCTTTCGACGATCGTGATGGATGGATCTGGTTTGACGGCGATTTCGTGCCCTGGCGGGAAACGAAGACGCATATTCTGACCCATGCCCTCCACTATGGCTCGTCGGTATTCGAGGGTGAGCGTATGTACGGCGGCGAAATCTTCAAGCTGACGCCGCATTCGGAGCGCCTGAAGCGGTCCGCGAACCTGCTCGATTTCGAGATACCTTACAGCGTCGCTGAAATCGACGCCATCTGTAACGAAACCTGCGCCAAAAACGGCTTGCAGGACTGCTACGTGCGCCCGGTCGCCTATCTCGGCCCGGAACAGACCAGTGTTTCGGCCCTGAACAACAAGGTCCATCTGGCGGTGGCCGTCTGGGACTGGCCCAGCTATTTCGACCCTGAGGTCAAGGCGCGCGGCCTGCGTCTGGAATGGTCCAAGTGGCGTCGCCCCGATCCGAGGACGGCGCCGACGACCGCCAAGGCGGCCGGCCTTTACATGATCTGCACCATGTCCAAGAACACAGCCGAGCGGAACGGCTTCGCCGACGCCCTGATGCTGGACTGGCGCGGCTATGTGGCCGAAGCCACCGGCGCCAACGTCTTCTTCGTCAAGGACGGCGTGCTGCACACGCCCAAGGTCGAGCACATCCTGGACGGCATCACCCGCCAGACGGTGATCGAGATCGCCCAGGCCAAGGGGATCGAGGTCGTGGTGCGCGACATCCTGCCGGAAGAACTGTCGGACTTCTCGGAGTGCTTCCTGACCGGCACCGCCGTCGAGGTGACGCCGGTGGCCGAGGTGGGCGACTATCGCTTCACGCCGGGCGCCCTGTCGCTGGACCTGATGGAGACCTACGGCCGGCTGGTGCGCCGCCAGGCCTGAGGCGGCGTCACCAACGCAGGGCGAAGCGGCCGACGGCGGCGCCGATCAGGCCGGCGGCCGCGACCCCCAGCGTATACCAGGTGGCGACGAAGGCGGCGGTCGCCTCGCCACAGTGCAGCAGACCATAGGCGGTGGCGGCGATGCCGCCCGTCGCCAGACCCAGCGCCAGACCGGCCGTCGTCGGCCGTGTCGGCGCCAGCCGCCGCGCCGACAGAAACACCAGCGGCGCGGCGAAGGCCGAGACCAGCACGATGTTGCGGCCGCAGATGTCCCAGGTCTGGCCCAGCCAGCCGGCCATCCGTTGGCCCGGCGGCGTTAGAACCGTCTCGATCCCGCCCCACGCCACGGCGATCCCGACCACAGCCAGCAAGGCGAACAGGGCCGGCCGCGGGTCCAGGCCGGGCCGTCCCAGCCGCGTCGCCAGCCAGATCGCCGTCTGCGCCAGGGCGGCCGTATAGATCGCCTTCAACCAAGGCGTGGGCGCCTGCAGCGCCTGGGTCAGGTCGGACCGCGCCCCCAGCAACAAGATGACCGCCACCGCAGCCGCGCCGCCGGCCCAGGCCAGCAGCGCCGGGTCCAGTCGGGCGGGGCGCACGGGCTCTATACCGGCGGCCAGGGCGTCGATCAGGTCTTCAGTCTTCATTTGGGTTCACGCTGGCGACCAGCGTCTTCATGGAGCGGTGGACGCTGACCTTGGCCGCGCCCTCGGTAAAGCCGTTGCGTTGGGCGGCCTCGGCCAGGCTGAAACCGCCGACGCGGACATCCTCGATGAGGCGGCGCTGGCGCAGCGGCAGGATGGACAGGACCTTCTTCAGATCCCGGCGGACGACGCCGTCCTCGACCGTGTGATCTGCCAGCAGGACCGACGCCTCCTCCAGCGGCACGTCGTGACGGCGGCCCTGGCGGCGGAAATGATCGATCAGCTTGTAACGCGCGATCGCATAGGCCCAGGCCGTGAAGGGCAGCGACCGGTCATAGGTCGCGCGCTTGGCGTGAATGGCGATCAGGCAGTCCTGCACGAGATCCTCCGCATCGGCTTCGCAGCCGGTCAGCCGACGTTTGAAGAAGGGGGTCAGGGCGCCGCGCATTTCGGTCAGCAGGGCGCGCCAGGCCACGGGGTCGCCGTCGAGACCCCGCAACATCAGACGTTTGAGCTCGGCTTCCTTGTCGACCACGCAGCATCCCATTCGCGCCGGACGGGGCGAAGGTTACACGCCCGGCGGCGGACGACGACGAAATATTTCTCGTAACCTTCGCCGCGCCGGGACCGAAACCTCTGCTGTCAGGCCGCTCCGCCCCGGACGGCTGTCACACAGGAAATCGTCCCATGAATATCTCCGCCAAGATCCTGGTCGGCGCCGGCGCCTTGCTGGCCCTGGGCGCCAACGCCGCCGCCGCGCAGAACCGGCCTACGGCCCAGCAGGAAAACGCCATGGAGAAATGCTATGGCGTGGCCAAGGCTGGCCAGAACGACTGCGCCGCCGGGCCCGGCACCACCTGCGCCGGCACCTCGGTGCGCGACTATCAGGGCAATGCCTGGAAACTGGTCGCCAAGGGCACCTGCGCCACGATCCAGACGCCCAAGGGCAACGGTTCGCTGACCCCGATCCCGAACCGCTGATGCCCCCGCTTCCGACCGCCGGACTGGGCCTGAAGCCCCAGCATTATTCGGAGGCCGCGGCCTGTCCGGCGGCCGGAGCCCAGCGCGGCCTGTGGTTCGAGGTTCATCCCGAGAACTACATGGTCGCGGGCGGCCCCCGCCTGTGCTGGCTGGAGACGGTGCGCGCCGTTCACCCGCTGTCGCTGCACGGGGTGGGCCTGTCCCTGGCCGGCGACGAACGCCCGGATCGCGACCATCTGGCCCGGTTCCGCGCCCTGATCGACCGGTTCGAGCCCTTTGTGGTGTCCGAACACCTGGCCTGGTCGCGGCGGGGCGGCGTCTATCATCCCGATCTCCTGCCCGTCCCACGCAGCCGCGAGATGCTGAACCTGGTGTGCGACCATGTCGACGAGGCGCAACAGGCCCTGGGGCGACGGCTGCTGATCGAGAACCCGTCCGCCTATCTGGCCCTGGCCGGCCACGAGTGGGACGAGGTCGAGTTTCTGGTCGAGATCGCCCGGCGGACCGGGTGCGGCCTGCTGATCGACGTCAACAACGTCCATGTCAGCGCCTCGAACATGGGCTTCTCCGCCGAGGCCTGGCTGGACGCCGTACCCGGCGAGCTGGTGGGCGAAATCCATCTGGCGGGTCATCGCCCCGATCCGGTCTGGGGCGAGGCCCTGCTGATCGACAGCCACGACGCCCCCGTGTCCGAGACCGTCTGGACGCTTTATGACCGTCTGATCGCGCGCATCGGCCCTCGGCCGACCCTGGTCGAGCGCGACGGCGATGTTCCCGAATTTCCGGTTCTTTTGATCGAACAGGCGCGCGCCGCCGCAGCGATGACCGCCGTGGAGGCCGTGGCGTGACCGGGTTTCACGCCGCTTTCGACAGGGCGCTGACCGGCGATCTGGAGCCTTTATGGCCGCACCTGGAGCCGGGCGACCGGACGCTGGGGGCGCTGGCCGTCTATCGCAACACGACGATCAAGGGGCGGATCGACGCCCTGGAAGCCAACTATCCCACCGTGTTGCAGATGGTCGGCGAGGACTGGTTCCGCGCCGCCGCCAGCGTCTTTGTCGCAGAACAGCCGGGCGATAGGCCGGTCCTGGTTGACTACGGCGCAGGCTTTCCCGACTGGCTGGCCCGCTTCGAGCCGGCGCGGGACATGACCTATCTGGCGCCCTGCGCCCGGCTGGACCGGGCCTGGACCCAGGCCCATCTCGCGGAGGATGCGGCGCCGTTAGAGGCGCGGGAGGCCGCCGCGCTCGGACCCGCCCTGGCGGGGGCGACGGCGGCTCTGCACCCATCGGTCCGGCTGTTCTGGTTCGAGTGGACGGCGCCCTCGCTCTGGCTCGCGCATCGCTATCCGTCCCCGGACGCGTCTCTTGAATGGCGGGCCGAGGCGCAAGGCCTGCTGGTGCACCGCTCGGGCGCCGAGGTACAGGCGCGGCGGTTGAGTCGCGCGGAATGGGTCTTTCTGGACGCCTGCCGCCTCAACCGGCCGTTCGGCGTCGCTGCGGCTGCGGCCCAGGCCGCCTCGCCCGGCCTGGATCTGTCCGCTCTGTTTGCCGACCTCATCGCGCTCGGCGTCTTCACTTCACCCTCAATCTAGAAGGACCGATCATGAACCGCATCGCGGATATTCACCGACGCATCACCGCCGCCGTACCCGAGGCCGGTCTCGCCCTGTTGCTGCGCGTGGGCGTCGCCACGCCCTTCTTCCTGTCGGGACGGACCAAGGTCGAGGGACTGCTGACGATCACGCCTTCGACGCGCTACCTGTTCGCCGAGGAATACCGCCTGCCCCTGCTGTCCGCTGACATGGCGGCGCATCTGGCGACCTATGCCGAGCATCTGGCGCCGATCCTGATCGTGCTGGGTCTGGCGACGCGGCCGGCGGCGGCGGGCCTGCTGTTCATGACCCTGGTGATCCAGGTCTTTGTCGAGCCGGGCGGCTGGCCTGTCCACCTGCTTTGGGCCGGACCGCTGGCCTATCTGATCGCGCGCGGGCCGGGTGCGATCAGTCTGGACCGTGTGCTGAAGATCGCCTGATACGCGCACGCCCCTTGTCAGCCGCGTCACTTTGTCCTTGAAGCGGATGAAGCCGGCGCGGGCCGGTCAGGGATCCATCTTTCATGTTCAGCCTTCTGAACCTCCAGAGCCTGTTCGGCCTGGTCGTCATCATCACCCTGTGCTGGGCGATTTCAGAGAACCGCCGGGTCTTTCCCTGGAAGCTGGCCCTGGGCGCCGTGGCGGTTCAGGCCGGGCTGGTGCTGGCGCTGTTCGGCATCCCGGGGTCGCGCACGGTGCTGGCGGCGGTGACGGGCGCCATCGACGGGCTGGCGGTTGCGACGGCCCAGGGGACGCGGTTCGTGTTCGGCTATCTGGCCGGCGGGGACCAGCCCTATGCGGTTCAGAACGAGGGGGCGCTGTTCACCTTCGCCTTCAACGTCCTGCCGCTGATCATGGTGATCTCGGCGCTGTCGGCCCTGTTGTGGCACTGGAAGATCCTGAAGTGGTTGATCCGCGGCTTCGGCCTGCTGTTCCAGCGCACCATGGGCCTGGGCGGCGCCTCGGCCCTGGCTGTGGCGGCCAACATCTTCCTGGGCACGATCGAGAGCCCCATCGTCATCAAGGCCTATCTGGACAAGCTGAGCCGGTCCGAGATCTTCCTGATGATGACCGTGGGCCTGGCGACCGTGGCCGGTTCGACCATGGTCGCCTACGCCAGCATCCTGTCGCAGACCCTGCCCAACGCCGCCGGCCACGTCCTGGTCGCCTCCATCGTCTCGGCCCCGGCCGGGGTGCTGCTGGCGCGGATCATCGTGCCCGAGCCGGACAAGGAGGCCATCCAGTCGATCAGCTATGACTCGGCCCTGAAGTATGACAGCGCCATCGACGCCATCTCCAAGGGCACGTCGGACGGCCTGATGGTGGTGCTGAACATCTCGGCCGTGCTGATCGTCTTCGTGGCCCTGGTGGCCCTGGTCAACCTGATGCTGGGCGGCATCATCATCTTCGGCGAGCCGCTGACGGTCGAGCGGATCCTGGGCGTCCTGTTCACCCCCTTCGCCTGGCTGATCGGGATCGAGGCGCGCGAGGCGGCCCTAGGCGGCTGGCTGCTGGGCGTCAAACTGACCCTGACCGAGTTCGTGGCCTTCATCAATCTGGGCAAGCTGCCGGCCGAGGCGATGAGCGAGCGGACGCGGATGCTGATGACCTACGCCCTGTGCGGCTTCGCCAATATCGGCTCGGTCGGCATCACCGTGACCGGTCTGTCGGTGCTGATGCCTGAACGCCGGCACGAGGTGCTGAGCCTGATCTGGAAGGCCCTGTTCGCCGGCTTCATGGCCACCCTGATGAGCGCGGCCGTCGTCGGCGCCTTGCCAGCGGCGGTGTTCGGGCAGTAGGTTTTTCAAAAGAACGGAGGCGTCCGATGAAGCTCTACACCTCGCACCGCGCGCCCAATCCGCGCCGGGTCCGCTGGGTCATGGCCGAGAAGGGCGTCGAGGACGTCGAACTGGTCGAGATCGACATTCTGACGGGTGATCACAAGAAGCCGGAATATCGCGACAAGGTCGGGGTGCCCCACCTGCCGGCGCTGGAGCTGGACGACGGCACGACCATTTCGGAATCCGTGGCCATCGGCCGCTACCTGGAGGCCCTGTATCCGGAGCCCAATCTGTTCGGTCGCGATGCGCGCGAACAGGCGGTGGTCGAGATGTGGACCCGCCGGTGCGAATTCTATCTGTCCAACCCGATCATGCTGAACGTGCGCCACTCGCATCCGGCCCTGGCGGCGCTGGAGGCGGTGCAGATTCCCCAGGTGGCCGACTACAACCGGCTGTCGGCGGAACGGTTCATGAAGACCCTGGACCGGCATCTGGCCGAGCGGGAGTTCATCGCCCTGGACCGGTTCACCATCGCCGACATCGTCGCGGTGGTCGGCCTGGATTTCGCGCGGATGGTTCGCTATCGCCCCCCGGCCGAGTTCGAGAACCTGCACCGCTGGTTCGACGCCTGCCGAGACCGACCGGCGGCCAAGGCCGGGGTCTGAACGGCCTTGCGGTTGCTGACGCCTTCGGACCGTTGGCTGGCCCTGCTGCTGGCGGGGTTGGCGGGCTATGTGGACAGTCTGGGCTTTCTGCATCTGGGCGGCGTCTTCGTCTCCTTCATGAGCGGGAACTCCACCCGGTTCGCCGCCAGCGTGGCCGAGGGACAGTGGCCGGCGGCGGCGCATCTGGCCGCCATACTCGGCCTGTTCGTCCTGGGATCCTTCGCCGGCGCCCTGGTCGCGGGCGGCGAGGACGTACGCTCGCGTAGTCGGGTGCTGATGTTCGAGGCCTTGCTGCTGGCGCTGGCCGCCGCTGCGGCCGGCGCGGGGCTGACGCCCGCCGCCGTCGGCCTGATGGTCATGGCCATGGGCGCCGAGAACTCGGTCTTCCTGAGGAACGGAGAGGTCGGGGTCAGCCTGACCTATATGACCGGAACCCTGGTCAAGCTGGGGCAGGCCCTGGCAGGCGCTGTAAAGGGCGGAGACCGATACGCCTACAAGGCCTATCTGACCCTGTGGGCAGGGCTGAGCTTCGGGGCGGTGCTGGGCGCCCTGACCTTCGGCCGTCTGGGACTGGCGGCCCTCTGGCCCGCCGCCGGCTTCGCCCTGCTGATGGCCCTGATCGTGCGGCTCAACCGCGCGGCGTGAACTTGCGGATCACGCCCGAGAAGGTCATCAGCAGCCGTTCCCCCGTGTTGATCTGGCCGCGCACGAAGATCAGGCTCTTGCCCGCCTTGGTGACCTGGCCGGTCGCCTCGATCAGTTCGCCGACATAGGCGCCGTCGATGAAGGTGGAGTCCAGCTGGACCGTGACGCCCGAGGCGCCCTCCATCTCCTGATAGGCGATCTGGAACATGGCGATGTCGGCGAAGGTCATCAGGCATCCGCCATGCATCCGCCCGCCGGCGTTCATGTGCTTCTGCTCGGCGCGGAAGGCGCAGCGCATGTGACCGTCAGGATCGAGCTTGCCGTAGAAGGGCCCCACCACGACGTCGAAGGTGTCGTGGAGGTCATAGGTCTGCCAGCCGGCGAATTCGCCCTCGGTGACGGTGATTTTCTTCGGCATGACGACTCGGCCTTACTTCTGGTCTCGCTGTGCAGCATATAGGCGCAATGAGCGATCCGATCGAAACCGCAATCCTGAACAAAATCGCCGGGCTGGAGCCCGGCAAGAGCATCGAGCCGGCTGAAGTGGCCAAAGAGCTACAGCCGGAGCAGTGGCAGCGCATGCTGCCCAAGGTGCGCGCCCTCGCCCTGAGCCTGATGCGCCAGGGCAAGCTGACCATCACCAAGAAGGGCAAGCCGGTCGATCCGGACAATTTCCGAGGGGTGACGCGTCTGCGCCAGCCGACCGAGGAAGAGACGGCCCTGGCGCTGAGCCGCCGTCCGCCGGTCGTCGAGGATGATGACGACTGATCTCGATGCAGTCCTGAGCGACATCCGCGCCTGCCGCGCCTGTGCGGGCGTGCTGCCGCATACGCCGCGCCCGGTGGTGCGGGTCTTTCCCGAGACGCGGCTGCTGATCTGCGGCCAGGCGCCGGGGCGGCGGGTGCATGAAAGCGGCCTGCCGTTCACCGACCCGTCGGGCGACCGGCTGCGCGACTGGATGGGCGTGGACTACGACAGCTTCTACGCCGACCGCCGCATCGGCGTGGCGGCCCAGGCCTTCTGCTATCCGGGCACGGCCCCGAAAGGGGGCGACCATCCGCCGCCGAGCCGGTGCGCCGACCTGTGGCGGCCGTCCTTGTTGGAGGCCCTGCCGCAGATGGAGCTGACCCTGCTGGTCGGCGGCTACGCCCAGGCCTGGGCGCTGAGCGAGCGGGCGAAGCGGAACATGACGGAGACGGTGCGCGCGTGGCGGGACTATGCGCCGGACATTCTGGCCCTGCCGCATCCGTCCTGGCGCAACACGGCCTGGCTGAGAAAGAACCCCTGGTTCGAGGATGAGGTGGTTCCCTATCTGCGGGAACGGGTGCGTTCGATCCTGACGCCCCCCGCAAGGATGCGCGCATGAAAGCCGCCTTCCCCGCCGCCGCCATCGCTCTGACCTTGGGAGCGTCCGCCTGCGCCGCGCCCCACATCCAGCCGCCGCTGACGCCGCCGCCGGACTTCGCCGGCGCTCACGTCGAGGATCGCGCCCTGGTCATGTCGGACGGGGCGCGGCTGCCCTATCTGCGCTGGGGGCCGACCGATCGGGCGCCCTGGGCGGTGATCGTGGCCCTGCACGGCATGAACGACCACGACGCCAGCTTCCGTCTGGCGGGGCCGTGGTGGGCCGAGCAGGGGATAGAGACCTGGGCCTATGACCAACGCGGCTTCGGCGCGGCGCCGGGACGGGGCGTGTGGGCTGGACAGCAGCGGATGACCGACGACCTGCGCGAGGTCACGGCCCTGGCCCGCGCCCGCTATCCCGACGCCGTCATCGCCGTGGTGGGCGAGAGCATGGGCGGATCGGTGGCGGCGGCCGCCTTCGGTTCAGACAATCCGCCGGACGCCGACCGGCTGGTGCTGCTGGCGCCGGGGGTCTGGGGGTGGTCGACCCAGGGGCCGCTGAACAGCGCGGCCCTGAATATCGCGGCGCGCGCGCTCGGCGATGTGGCGCTGGAGCCGCCCGAGTTCATCACCCGCGACATCCACGCCTCCAGCAATACGCTGGAGCTGATCCGCAACGGGCGTGATCCGATGAACATTCTCGCGACCCGGTTCGACACCGTCTATGGCCTGGTCGATCTGATGGAGACGGCGTCGCGCAGCCTGGGCCGCATCCGGGGCGACGCCGTGCTGATGTATGGCGCGCACGACGAGATCGTGAAGCGGGGGCCGATGCGTCTGGCCCTGGAGCGGGCGCTGGCTGACGGCGGCGCCCTGAAGACGGCCTGGTATCCGAACGGCTGGCATCTGCTGAACCGCGATCTGGACGCCGAGATCGTTTACCGGGACGTCGCCGCCTGGCTGAGGAATCCCGACGCGGCGTTGCCGTCGGGCGCGCCCGCGGTGCTGCCGGAGCTGGAGAAGCCGGCCGCTCCCGATGGCCGAGCGGCGAGCCGGCGGTGACCCCGTAAACGTCTCTTAACGTGACGTTTACCATCCAGGCGGCATTTTCTGCCTAGCGGGGCGTCAGTGTCTCCCGCGAGTTTGGGGCGGGAACGCGTGGGCGGCTTTACAGCGGCGTTGCAGAAGTTCGGGATCGGCCGTCTGGCGGCAGTCCTCGGCGTCGCCGCAGGCGTGACCGCCGTGCTGGTGGCCGTCATGCTGCGCATGGGTCAGGCGCCGGACGCCCTGCTGTATTCCAATCTGGATCTGCGCGAGGCCGGCGAGATCACCACGGCCCTGCAACAGGCCGGCATCAAATACACCTCCAAGGGCGACGGTTCGACCGTGATGGTGAACCGGGACGACGTCGGCACCGCGCGGATGCTGATTGCAGGAAAGGGCCTCGTGACCTCGGGGTCGGTCGGCTACGAAATCTTCGACAACCAGTCGGTGCTGGGCCAGACCGAGTTCCAGCAACAGCTGAACGAGCAGCGCGCCCTGCAGGGCGAACTGTCGCGCACCATCATGTCCATGCGCGGCATCACCGCCGCTCGCGTCCACATCACCATGCCGCGTCGCGAGATGTTCACCGCTGCGGCCGGAGATCCCACAGCGGCCGTTCTGGTCGGGCTGGGCGGTCGGGATCTGACGCCTGACCAGGTGCGGGCGATCCGCAACCTGGTGGCCTCGTCCGTGCCGAACCTGAAGCCTGACCGCGTCACCGTCGCCGATCAGAACAACCGCACCCTGGCGGCCGGGTCCGATGACGGAACCTTCTCGTCCGCCTCCGCCGCCGAGACCAAGGGCAATACCGAGGCCCAGCTGCAGTCGCGGATCAAGGATATCGTCGAAGGCGTGGTCGGCATCGGCGCCGCGCGCGTCCAGGTCACGGCCGACATCGATCAGAGCCGCTCCACTACCCAGGAGCAGAAGTTCGATCCCGACGGTCAGGTCGTGCGCTCGACCACCGCCAATGGCTCGCAATCCTCGGACACCACGGGCCAGAACGACGGCGGCGTGACGGCCGCCAACAACATCCCCGGCGGCGCGCCGCCTGCCACCACGCCGGCCGGCGCGACCAGTGCGGAAAACGCCGAGACGACAAATTACGAGATCTCGAACACCACCACCACGACGACCAAGGAGCCGGGCGAGGTCAAGAAACTCGCCGTCGCCGTCGCTGTCGATGGCAAGTGGACCCCGGCCGCAGACGGCAAGGGCGAGCCGACCTATGCGCCGAGAACCGCCGAGGAGATCGCCCAGATCAAGTCCCTGGTCGCCGCCGCCGCAGGCATCGACGAGGCGCGGGGCGACAAGATCGAGGTGATCAATGTCCGCTTCAACCACGACACCGGCATCGCCGGCGGTCTGGAAGGCAAGTCGTCGCTGCTGGACTTCTCCCGCACCGACGTGATGCGTCTGATCGAACTGGGCATCCTGGCCGTCGTGGCGTTGCTGCTGATCTTCTTCGTGCTGCGTCCGCTTTTGAAAACGGCGGGCGGCGCGGCGCCTGGGGCTGTGGCCGCAGCCCCCGCCGGCCTGCCCGTGGCCACGGTGACGACGACCGTCATCGGCGCCGACGGTCAGCCCCAGCTGGTGCAATTGCCGGCCCCGAACGAAATGGATCAGAAGATCGACATCGCCCGTATCGAGGGTCAGGTGAAGGCGTCTTCGGTCAAGAAGGTCGCGGATTTCGTCCAGGCGCACCCGGATGAGGCCGCCGGGATCCTGCGCAACTGGGTGGCCGAAGGCTGATGGCCAAGCTCGTGACCAAGAAGCTGTCGATCGACGATCCCAACAAGCTGACGGGGCCTGAAAAGGCGGCCGTCATCCTGCTGGCTCTGGGCGAGGAGCACACCGCCCTGTGGGAACGGCTGGACGACGAGGAGGTCAAGGAGATCTCCCAGGCCATGGCCACCCTGGGCAATGTCACCGCCGAGGCGGTCGAGGCCCTGATGATCGAATTCGTCTCGGGCCTGGCCGGCTCGGGCTCGGTCATGGGCAGTTATGAACAGACCCAGAGGTTGCTGGCCGCCTTCCTGCCCAAGGACCGCGTCGATGGCCTGATGGAGGAAATCCGGGGTCCGGCCGGCCGGACCATGTGGGACAAGCTGGGCAATGTGAACGAGGCGGTTCTCGCCAACTATCTGAAGAACGAATACCCGCAGACCGTCGCCGTCATCCTGTCCAAGGTGCGTTCGGACCACGCCGCCCGCGTGCTGACCGCACTGCCGGAAGATTTCGCCCTGGAATGCGTGCAGCGGATGCTGCGCATGGAGCCGGTGCAGCGCGAGATTCTGGACAAGATCGAGGCGACGCTGCGGACCGAATTCATGTCGAACCTGGCGCGCACCTCCAAGCGCGACAGCCACGAGATGATGGCCGACATCTTCAACAGTTTCGATCGCCAAACCGAGGCGCGCTTCATCGGCGCCCTGGAAGAACGCAGCCGCGAATCCGCCGAACGGATCCGCGCCCTGATGTTCGTGTTCGAGGATCTGTCCAAGCTGGACCCCGGCGGCGTGCAGACGCTGCTGCGGGCGGTGGACAAGGACTCCCTGGGCCTGGCCCTGAAGGGCGCCTCCGAGCCACTGCGCGAGATGTTCTTCTCCAACATGTCCGAACGGGCCTCCAAGATCATGCGCGAAGACATGGAATCCATGGGGCCGGTCCGGCTGAAGGACGTCGACACCGCTCAGATGGCCATGGTGCAGGTGGCCAAGGATCTGGCCGCCCGCGGCGAGATCATGCTGGCCGGCCAGGGCACCGACGACGAGTTGATCTACTGACATGAGCACTCCCTTCGCCTTCGATACCGAGTTCGACGCCGACGGTTCGGTGGTGCGCGAAAGCGCCTGGAAGCCGACCAAGCGCAGCTATCTGCCGGCCGAGGTGGACGCCCTGGTCGCCCATGCGCAGCTGGAGGCGCGCCAGCAGGCGCTGAACGAGATCGAGAACATCCGGGCCATGGCTCTGACCAATATCGCCCAGGGCGTGGCGGCGGCCTTGCCCTCGCTGAGGAACGTGGCCCAGACGCATCGTGAACAGTCGGCCGACCTGGCCCTGGCGGCCGCCCGGGCCATCGGCGGCGCGGCGCTGGAGCGTTTCCCCCAGGCCCCCTTGCGCGCCGCCCTTGAGGCGCTGGCCCAGGAGATCGACGCCTCGCCGCGTCTGGTCGTGCGCGCGGCCGGTCTGGACGACGAAGGCCGCGCCCAGATCGAGAGCGCCTGCGCCGACAGCGGTTTCACCGGCGTCGTCGCCTTCCGCGACGAGCCGGGCATGGGAGTTGCGGCCTTCCAGCTGGAATGGGCCGACGGCCGCGCCGACCACGATCCGGAAGGCTCGGCCACACGCGTGGCCGAAGCTCTGACCGCCGCCCTGGCCGCCGAGGCCGGGCACGCCGAACCCCCTATCAATACTGACCGGAGTGATTTCTGATGGCCTCCGACGATCTTTCGCTCGAGGAGTTCCCGGACTCCACCGCCCTGGCCGTGGTCGATGATCATGGCGACAAGACCGCCGCCGACCTGGCCACGGTCTTCGAGGTGCCGGTGAACATCTCGGCCGTGCTGGGCAAGTCGCACATGTCGGTGGCCCAGCTGCTGAAACTGAACAAGGGGTCGGTGCTGGAGCTGGACCGCAAGGTCGGCGAGGCCATCGACATCTTCGTCAACAACCGTCTGATCGCGCGTGGCGAGGTCGTCGTCGTCGACGACCGGCTGGGCGTGACCATGACGGAAATCATCAAGACCGAGGACTCGGGGGGCTGAAGCGACGCCGCGCAGGTTCTGCGCGGCTGAACAACGGCGACCCGGATGAAAGTTTAGAGGAGAAGAACAATGCGTCTTCTGGTGGTAGGCAGACTGAGCGGACAGCTCGCTTCGGCGGTGAAGATGGCCATGGCGCACGGCGCCAAGGTCAGCCACGTCGAGCGCGCGGATCAGGCGACCGAGCAGTTGCGACGAGGGCAGGGCGCCGACCTGCTGATGGTCGATTACCAGCTCGACATCGCGGCCCTGATCGCCGCGAACGAGGCCGAACGGATTACGGTGCCGGTGGTGGCCTTCGGCGTCGACGCCGATGCGCGTGAGGCTGCGGCGGCGATCAAGGCCGGGGCCAAGGAGTTCATCCCCCTGCCGCCCGACGCGGAACTGATCGCCGCCGTCCTGGCCGCTGTCGCCGACGACGAGAAGCCGATGATCTCGGCCGACCCGTCGATGAAGGCGGTGTTGCAACTGGCCGACCAGGTGGCGCGCTCGGAAGCCTCGATCCTGATCACCGGCGAAAGCGGCGTCGGCAAGGAGGTGATGGCGCGCTACATGCACGACAATTCGCGCCGGTCGGAACGTCCCTTCATCAGCGTCAACTGCGCCGCCATTCCCGACAATCTGCTGGAATCCGAACTGTTCGGGCACGAGAAGGGCGCCTTCACCGGCGCCGTCGCGCGCCGGATCGGCAAGTTCGAAGAGGCCGATGGCGGCACCCTGCTGCTGGACGAAATCAGCGAAATGGACGCCCGGCTGCAGGCCAAGCTGCTGCGCGCGATCCAGGAACGGGTCATCGACCGCGTCGGCGGCTCCAAGCCGGTGTCGGTCAATATCCGCATCATCGCCACGTCCAACCGCGACCTGGCCCGCGCCGTGTCGGAAGGCACGTTCCGCGAAGACCTGCTGTACCGGCTGAACGTCGTCAATCTGCGCCTGCCGGCCCTGCGCGAGCGGCCGGGCGACATCGGGGTTCTGGCCGAGCATTTCATCAAGAAATACGCCGCCGCCAACGGCGTGCCGGTTCGGCCGATCTCGGCGCGCGCACGCCAAGCCATCAGCGCCCACCGCTGGCCCGGCAACGTCCGTGAGCTGGAAAACGCCATGCACCGGGCAGTGCTGCTGGCGACCGGGCCGGAGATCGACGTCGACGCCATCCGCCTGCCGGACGGTCAGCCCCTGACCCCGGCTTCGGGCATGATGGGCGCGGCCTCGACGGGTCAGGAAAACCCCTACGGCGGCGGCGTCGCGGCGCGGGCGGCCCAGGCGGCCGATGCGGTGACGCGCAGCTTCGTCGGTCAGACGGTGGCGGCGATGGAAAAGACCCTGATCCTGGACACCCTGACCCACTGCCTGGGCAACCGCACCCATGCGGCCAACATCCTGGGCATCTCGATCCGCACCCTGCGCAACAAGCTGAACGAATACGCCGACGAGGGCACGACCATCCCGGCGCCCCAGTCGGGCGTCTCCGCCTCGGGCTACGCAGCCTGAGCATGGGGCGCGGTGTGGACAGACGAAAGCTGATCGCCGGCGCCGGTGCGCTGGGCCTGGCCGCCTGCACGCCGCGCACACAGGACGAGATCCCGGCCGAAAAGGCGCCGGACTTCTTCCTGAACGATCTTGAAGCGCGTCACGGCGGCCGGCTCGGCGTCGCGGCCCTGGACGTCGCCAGCGGCCGACGCGTGCTGTGGCGCGGCCAGGAGCGGTTCGCCTTCTGCTCGACGTTCAAGGCCTTTCTGGCCGCCGCCACCCTGGAGCGGGTGCAGCGCGACGAGGAGAGCCTGGATCGCGCCGTCGCCGTCACCCGCGCCGATATCGTCCCCCATGCGCCTGTGACCGAAAAGGCCGTGGGCCGTACGCTGACGATCCGCGAACTGATGCAGGCGACGGTGGAGGTCAGCGACAATCCGGCCGCCAACATCCTGATCCGCGAAATGGGCGGAATCGCCGTATGGCGTTCGTGGTGGCCGACCTTCGGCGACACCACCACCGTGATTTCGCGCCTGGAGCCGGACCTGAACACCGCCCTGCCCAACGACCCGCGCGACACCTGCCTGCCCGAGCAGACGTTGGCCAATATCCGCGAGATGGCCTTCAGCGAGCGGCTGACGCCGGAGAACGACGCCCTGCTGCACGGCTGGCTGACGGCCTCGCCAACCGGCCCGAACCGGATCAAGGCCGCTGCGCCCGAAGGCTGGACCGTGGCCCACAAGACCGGGACCGGCGCCAACGGCACGGCCAACGACATCGCCATGCTGACGCCGCTGAGCGGTTCGCCGGTCATCGTCGCCGCCTATTTCACCGGCGCGACCGAGGCGACCGACGATCAGCGCGACGCCGTGATCGCCGAGGCGACCCGCCGCGCCCTGAAGGCGCTGGGCCGTGACTGATACGCCCATGATGATGAAGGACGGCATGGCGCGCCCCACCGGGCGCGACGTCCTGGGCTGGGTCAACCGCGGCGAAGTGCTGATGGCCGTCGGCGTGATCGGCGTGATCATGCTGCTGATCCTGCCGGTCCCGAAGATGCTTCTGGACCTGCTGCTGGCGATCTCGCTGGTGTCCAGCGTGCTGATCCTGATGACGGCCGTGATGATGAAGCGGCCGCTGGACTTCGCCATCTTCCCGACCGTGCTGCTGGTCTCGACCCTGTTCCGCCTTGGCCTGAACCTGGCTTCGACGCGCCTGATCCTGACCCACGGCCAGGAAGGCCACGACGCGGCGGGTCAGGTCATCAACGCCTTCGGCCAGCTGATGATGGGCGGCAACTTCATCATCGGGGTGATCATCTTCGCCATCATCCTGGTGGTGAACTTCGTCGTCATCACCAAGGGTTCGACCCGGATCGCCGAGGTCTCGGCCCGCTTCACCCTGGACTCCATGCCGGGCAAGCAGATGGCGATCGACGCCGATCTGTCGTCGGGCCTGATCACCGAGGATCAGGCCAAGCTGCGCCGCAAGGAGCTGGAGCAGGAATCGACCTTCTTCGGCGCCATGGACGGCGCGTCCAAGTTCGTGCGCGGCGACGCCGTGGCCGGTCTGATCATCACCTTCATCAACGCCATCGGCGGCGTCCTGATCGGAACCCTGACACACGGCATGCCGGCGATGGAGGCCGCCAACACCTATGTGCAGCTGACCATCGGCGACGGTCTGGTGACGCAGGTGCCGGCCATCATCATCTCGATCGCCGCCGGCTTCCTGGTGTCCAAGGCGGGCGTCGAGGGTACGGCGGACAAGGCCATGGTGACCCAGCTGGCCACCAACCCGGTGTCGCTGGGCGTTGTGTCCGGCGCCGCCGGCCTGATCGGCCTGATCCCCGGCATGCCGCTGATCCCCTTCGCCGCCCTGGCCATCGGTTCGGGCTTCATGGCCTGGAAACTGGGACGCAGCCGGCTGAAGCCGCAGCCGACGGAGGACGAGATCGCCGCCGCAGCGGCCAAGCCCAAGGAGGAGGTCGAAGAGCCGATCTCCAGCATCCTGACCATCGACGAGGTGAAGATCGAGCTGGGCTATTCGTTGCTCAGCCTGATCAATGATCTGGAGGGGCGTCGCCTGACCGACCAGATCAAGGCCCTGCGCCGGTCGCTGGCCCAGGAATACGGCTTCGTCATCCCGCAGGTGCGCATCCTCGACAATATGCGCCTGCCGACCCAGGGCTACGCCATCCGCATCAAGGAGATGGACGCCGGCGCAGGCGAAGTGCGTCTGGGCCATCTGATGGCGATGGACCCCGCCGGCCGCCAGGTGGAGCTGCCGGGCGAACACATGCGCGAGCCCGCCTTCGGCCTGCCGGCCACCTGGATCAACGAGAACCTGCGCGAGGAAGCGACCTTCCACGGCTACACCCTGGTCGATCCCTCGACGGTGCTGACGACCCACCTGACGGAGATCCTGAAGGAAAACATGGCCGACCTGCTGTCCTACAGCGAGGTGCAGAAGCTGCTGAAGGAACTGGGGGTCGAGGAGAAGAAGCTGGTCGAGGAACTGATCCCCAGCGTCGTCACCGTCACCACCCTGCAGCGCGTGCTGCAGGCCCTGCTGCGCGAAAAGGTCTCGATCCGCGACCTGCCGGCGATCCTGGAGGGCCTGGCCGAGGCGGCGCCCCACAGCACGAGCGTCACCACCCTGGTCGAACACGTCCGCGCCCGCCTGGCCCGCCAGCTGTGCTGGCAGCACCAGGGCGGCGACGGCGCCCTGCCCATTGTCACCCTGTCGCCGGAGTGGGAGAGCGCCTTCGCCGAGAGCCTGGTCGGCGGCGGCGAGGACAAGCAACTGGCCATGGCGCCGTCACGGCTTCAGGACTTCATCCGATCCGTGCGCGAGACCTTCGAACGGATCGCCATGTCAGGCGAAAATCCCGTCCTGCTGACCGGACCCCAGACCCGCCCCTATGTCCGCTCGATCATCGAGCGCTTCCGCGGGCAGACGGTGGTGATGAGTCAGAACGAGATCCACCCGCGCGCCAAGCTGCGCACCCTGGGGCAGGTTTAGACCAGACTGGATCGCGGCCTAGTTCGCCACCGTCCAGCCGCCGGCGGAGGCGTTGCGTGCGACGTCGTTGACGGGGCGGGCGACCAGACCCGACTGGGTGATCCAGACCTCGTAACGGGCGCCGTCGGCCATCGGCATATAGGCGGCCGAGCCGTACAGGGTGTCCGCAGCATCCACATAGCGCCGGTAGCGGCGGATGGCGTCCCAGGCCTCGACCTTGAAGGGGACGGCGCCGTTGCGGGCGTTGGCTTCGGCCGCCGCCAGGTCATAGGCGCTGCGTTCGCCGTGCAACTCCTGTTCGATGGCTCGATACCGGCCGGACAACCGGTCCAGCCGGTATTGCGCATCCAGCCCCAGAACATTGGCCCAAGGCTTCCACTTCAGGACCTGGGCCTCGATCCGCCAGTCGTCGCCGTGAACCGGATAGAGGGCGCCCGCAGCGGCGGCCTGGCCCTCGCGCGGGGGCTGGACCAGGTTGATCTCGTAATACTGCGGCCCGATCTGGCGCAGGGTCAGGGTGGCGACCGGACGCTCGTAGGTGAGGCGGGCGTAGGTCTGAATATTCATGCCGAACAGGGCGGCCAGGCAGGCGGCCCAGAGAATGGCCCCGCCGAAGACTGCGCCCAGGCCCCCGCTCAGAGGCTTGCCGCCGAACAGGGCCCGCAAGCCCCGGATCAGCAGAACCAGCCCGATCAGCGCCACCGCCGTCGGCAAAATCCACCACCACCCGATCATCGTCCCGTCCCCGATTAAGCCCTGCCCCCGCAAGGTCATGCCGGGCCATATTAACCACAAGCCGCGAAAAGCCCGCAGGTTTCGTGCAACAGGCGTTTGACGCACGCCCCGGCGCCGCTAATGCTCCGTGGCATGACACCTCGACAAAGCCAGAACTGGTCGCGTTTCAGCACCTTCCTGCGGACGCCGTCGCTTGTGCGATCCGTCTCGGGTTTGCTGATCCTGGCCTTCGTCCTGCTGCTTACGGTGAATATCTCGACCTTCGTCATGATCCGGCGCACCGCGACGGTGAACGACACGATCGAACATGCACAGCAGATGCGGCGGGCGTCGCGCACCGTCCTGATCTCCATGCTGGACGCCGAGACGGCGCAGCGCGGCTTTCTGCTGACCGGACGGAGCGACTTCCTGCAGCCCTTCGAGGCCGCAAGGGCGGAGCGGGAGCCGGCCCTCAGCTTTCTGGAGCAGGGCGTGGTCGGCGACCCTGTCCTGGAGGAGCCGGTGGCGCGCATACGACGCCTGGCGGACGCCAAGCTTCAAGAAATGGAGGGCACGCTGGCCCTGGCGCGCGCGGGTCGCATAGGGCAGGCGATCCAGTCCGTGCGCTCCGGCGAAGGCAAGCGCTACATGGACGAACTGCGCGTGGCCATCGACGACTTCGACGCCCTCAAGTCCGCCCGCATCGCCGACCGCACCCATGCCTCCGAGCGATCCGCCTTCGTCACGGTGTTGATGAACGCCATGACCGGCCTTCTGGTGCTGATTCTGGCCCTGCTGTCGGCCTGGATGGTGCGTCGCTACGTCGGCGAGATCCAGAGGGCGCGCGAGGAACTGGATGCGGTGAACGCCGGCCTGGAGGACACGGTCCGCGACCGCACCGCCGCCCTGACCCGCGCCAACGACGAGATCCAGCGGTTCGCCTATATCGTCAGCCACGATCTGCGCGCGCCCCTGGTCAATGTCATGGGTTACACCTCCGAACTGGAGCAGGCCGGCAAGGTGATCGATGCGGCGATCCGCGAGGCGGAGGCCGAAGGCCCGGTCAGCGCCGACGTCGTCACGGCCGTGCGCGAGGACATGCCGGAGGCCCTGGGCTTCATCCGGGCCTCCACGGAAAAGATGGACCGGCTGATCAACGCCATCCTGAAACTGTCGCGCGAGGGGCGGCGCAATCTGGCGCCGGAGCGGCTGGACATGACCGCCATGGCCCAGAACATCGCCGACAGCGTCCACCATCAGACCGAGGCCTCCGGCGCACGGATCGTCGTCGAAAGCCTGCCGCCGATCGAGAGCGACCGTCTGTCGATGGAACAGATCCTGGGCAATCTGATCGACAACGCCGTCAAATATCTGGACGCCGGCCGGCCGGGCGAGATCGTCGTCTCGGGCGAAGAGGTCCCCGGCGGCTGGATCGTCTATCGGGTCGCCGACAATGGACGCGGCGTCGCGCCCAGGGACCATGAACGAATCTTCGAACTGTTCCGTCGTTCGGGCAAGCAGGACCGCGCCGGGGAGGGACTGGGCCTGGCCTTCGTGCGCAACAGCGTGCGCAGGATCGGCGGGGTCATCGATCTGGAGTCCGAGCTTGGCAAGGGCTCGACTTTCCTTCTGAAATTCCCCAAACGACTGATCCTGTCGGAACCCGGAGGCGTGCTGTGACGCAACCCGTCAAAATCATCATGGTCGAAGACGACCACGGTCATGCCAAACTGATCGAGAAGAATATTCGCCGTGCGAATATCAGCAACGAGATCAAGCATTTCGACGAGGGCGGCGGGGCGCTCGACTATCTGTTCAGTGCGGAAATCCTGGCCAACGGCCCGCTGCTGATCCTGCTGGACCTGAACCTGCCGGATATGTCGGGCACCGACATTCTGGAGAAGGTGAAATCCGACGACCGACTGAAGCGCGCGCCCGTCGTGGTTCTGACGACCACGGACGACAAGGTCGAGATCCAGCGCTGCTACGACCTGGGCTGCAACGTCTACATCACCAAGCCGGTCGATTATGAATCCTTCGCCGGCGCGATCCGCCAACTGGGTCTGTTCCTGTCGGTGATGCAGGCCCCGGAGATCGAGTGACCGCAATCTCCGGCGCCATTCGACTGCTCTATATCGACGATGACCGCGGGCTGGCGCGGCTGGTCGAGAAGGAGTTGAGCCGCCACGGCTTCGCCGTCACCTGCGCGCCCGATGGTGACGCCGGGCTGGCGCTGCTTGCGGCCCATGAATACGACGTCTGCGCCCTGGACCACTATATGCCCAGCCGCGACGGGCTGGACGTTCTGCCGGACATCCTGACCCTGAACGCGCCGCCTCCGGTCGTTTACGTGACCGGCGCCCAGGAGGGCCGGATCGCTGTGGCCGCCCTGCGTGCGGGCGCTGCGGACTATGTCATCAAGGACGTGTCGGAAGACTTCACCTCCCTGTTGCGGTCGGCCCTGGAAGACGCCGTGCTGCGTCGCCGGCTGCAGCGTGAGAACGACATCGCGCAGGAGGAAGTCCGTCTGGCCCGTGACCGGGCCGAGGCCATGTTGCGCGAGGTCAATCACCGGGTCGGCAATTCGCTGCAACTGGTGTCCAGCTTCATGTCCCTGCAGATGCGCCAGATCACCGACGAGGGCGCGCGCGAGGCCTTGCGGGAATGCCAGGCGCGGATCGAGGCCGTGGCCCACGTCCATCGCCGCCTCTACACTTCGGGCGACATGAGCCGGGTGGCCATGGATGAATATCTCGAAGGCCTGATGCACGAACTGTCCAAGTCCGTCGGTCCGGGCGAAGGCTCGCCGCGCCTGGTCGTGGACGCCGCGCCGATGTGGGTGACGACGGATCAGGCCGTGTCCCTCGGCGTCGTCGTCGCCGAACTGGTCACCAACGCCGTGAAATACGCCTATCTGCCGGGGCAGGGCGGCGAAATCCGCATCAAGCTGCAGCCCGAGGGCGAACATCGCGCCATATTGACGGTCGAGGACGACGGTCCGGGCCTGGGCGACGGCGCGCCCAAGGGCACGGGCCTGGGCGGCAAGATCATCTCGGCCATGGCCTCGGGCCTGCGTTCGGCCGTCGAGTTCGACGCCGCCCACAAGGGCGTGCGCGCCCGGCTGGCCTTCGACCTCTAGGGTCAGTTTAGTCATGCTTCAGTTCGGCGTTCGCAATCCTGCAATCGACTACCGCCACCGGGCGACGGCGTTCGGCGTCGTCGAACGCGACGGCCTGATCGCCTGCGTGCGGGTCGAGCGGACGACCGGAGCCTATTTCGACCTGCCCGGCGGGGCCGTGGACGGGGACGAGAGCGAGGTTCAGGCCCTGGTGCGAGAATTCGTCGAGGAGACCGGCCTGGACGTCAAGCCGCTGAACCGCATCGCCGAGGCGGGCCAGTATCACCTGAAGAGCAATGGCGAGCCGTTGTGCAACATCGGCGGTTTCTGGACCGGCGTGGTCACGGGCGAAAATCCTGACGCCAAATGCGAGGACGATCACACTCTGGTCTGGCTGGACCCGACCGTCGCCCTGTCGCGCCTGCGGCACGACGCTCACGCCTGGGCGGTGGCGGTCTGGCTGCGTCGCGCAAGCTGAGCCTTACGGAACAAGCCTCGCGGCCATCCCGTTCTTCCTGCACGTCGCGGCGCTATGACAGCGCCGCTCGAAAAGGAGAATTCCCATGGCTGATCAAGACCGTATTGAAGGCTCCGCCAAGAACATGGGCGGCAAGATCAAGGAAGGCGCGGGCAAGCTGACCGGCGATTCCAAGCTGCAGGCCGAAGGCAAGGCCGATCAGGTCGAGGGCAAGGTCCAGAACGCCGTCGGCGGCGTGAAGGACAGCTTGAAAGACGACAAGTAAGCCTTCCCCCGATCCGTAACCGCCCGAACGCCGTCCGCGAAAGCGGGCGGCGTTTCGGTTTGGGCGGACCCTGTTTTCAGTCGTCCTTGCCGCCCCAAAGACGTAGCGACAGACCCTTGTTTTTGGCCTCATCGACCGGCCGGCACTCGGAGCTGAAACCGCCTTCGACGGGACGGGGGCGACAATCCATTTCCTGCGGGGTGGACGACGCAGCGGGCGTCCGCGACTGCGGCCCGCATTGCAGGCCATAGGGCGATCCGCGCTCCGTCGCCTGCGTCATCTGGCAATCGCCCGCCATGCCGACGGGTCGCAGCGCATCCGGCAAATCCTCACCCAGGGCCAAGGCGAGTTGTCCACGCACCTCGGCCTGACAGTCCTCCAGCGTCCTGGCGCCGCGCAGTTGGGGGCTGCAGCGCGCCCGCTCATAGCCGAAGGGATCCGCCAGGCCCCATTCCGGCACCGTATGTCGGGGCGCCGCGACCGGCGTCTCCGCAGCGGTCTCGGCGGCGGGCGCCTCCCATACGACCGAGGGGGCGGTCTGTTGTATCAACAGCAGGGCGAAGGCGGCGGCGATCATCGGTCAGGCCCTTCGTGATGGGGCGCGTTCGCTTCGAACGCGAAATCTACCTTGTCAGGGCGCGCATCGCCTTGTCGAGGCCTTCCAGCGTCAGGGGGAACATCCGCTCGTCCATCACCTCGCGCAGCAGGCCGACCGAGGCGGTGTAGCTCCAGTATCGTTCCTGCACCGGGTTCAGCCAGATCGACTTTTCCCACTGTTGACGGGCGCGTTTCATCCAGACCGCGCCGGCCTCCTCGTTCCAGTGCTCGACCGAGCCGCCCGGCATGGTGATCTCATAGGGCGACATGGTCGCGTCGCCGACAAAGATGGCCCGCCAGTCCCCAGGATACTTGTGCAGCAGGTCCCAGGTCGGGATCCGCTCGGTGTGACGCCGCCGGTTGTCCTTCCAGACGCCTTCGTACAGGCAGTTGTGGAAGTAGAAGAACTCCAGGTTCTTGAACTCGGTCCGGGCCGCCGAGAACAGCTCCTCCACCAGCTTGATATGGCCGTCCATCGACCCGCCGATGTCCAGGAACAGCAAGACCTTGATCGTGTTGCGCCGCTCGGGCCGCATCTGGATATCCAGCCAGCCCTGGCGCGCCGTGCCGTCGATGGTGCCGTCGATGTCCAGTTCTTCCGCCGCACCCTCGCGCGCGAACCGGCGCAGGCGGCGCAAGGCCACCTTGATGTTGCGGGTGCCCAGTTCGACCGTGTCGTCAAGGTTCCGGAATTCGCGCTTCTCCCACACCTTGACCGCCCGGCCATGCTTGCCCGGCCCGCCGATCCGCACCCCCTCAGGATTATAGCCGCCGTGACCAAAGGGGCTGGTCCCGCCTGTGCCGATCCATTTCGAGCCGCCGGAATGGCGTTCCTTCTGCTCCTCCAGCCGCTGTTTCAGCGTCTCCATCAGCTTGTCGAACCCACCCAGCGCCTCGATCTGCGCCTTCTCCTCGTCGGTCAGGTATTTCGCGTTCAGCAGCCGCAGCCAGTCCTCGGGGATGTCGGTGGTCAGATCCTCGCCCGCGCCGATCGATTCCACGCCCTTGAACACGGTCCCGAACACCTGGTCGAACCGGTCATAGTGTTTCTCGTCCTTGACCAGCACCGCGCGCGACAGGTGATAGAAGGCCTCGATCTCACGCCCCGCCAGATCGCGATCCATGGCCTCCATCAGATGGAGCCATTCCTTCATCGACACCGGAACCTTGGCGTCGCGCAGGGCGGTGAAGAAGGGGAGGAGCATCAGATGTCGCTCAGGCTGCGGAGCGCCTGGTCCAGCTCTGGCAAGCTTACGCTGGCGATCAGCCATAGAACGTCCGGCTTCAGCATCTCATAACTGTGCGCCACACGATTCCGCAGACTGACGATGTCGGGCCAAGGAATGTCTGGCAGGCGCGTCTTTAAGTCGTCGCTCAGGAAGCGTGCGCATTCTCCCGTCCGCAACAGGTTCATGCAGACAGCGTCATAAACCAGCGTCTGACGCATGAAGCCCTCCCCGCCTTCAGACGCGATGTAGAAATTTACACGACCGGCGGCGTCCAGGATTTCCGCGATCAGGTTCGCGTCGGCTTCGTCAGACAAGGATCAGGTCTTTCTCGACCTTCGTTCTGACATAGGGCCGCATGACTTCCCAGGAACAGAACTCGACCGGCGTCTCCAGTCTTTCGGCCAGCAGGCGTTCCGTGGTCAGAAACTCGATGCCCATGGGCCTGGAAGTATCCACCAGCAGGTCCACGTCGCTGTCGGGTCCCGCCTCGTCGCGGGCGTAGCTGCCGAACAGGCGCAGGTTCACGATGCCCTGCTCCTCGAGCCAGGGCTTCAGCTCACGCAGCTTTTCCAGCAGTTCGGCGCGGGTCATGCCCGCACCATAGTCTATCCGCGTCGCAAGATGAACTCGTGGTCGCGCCAGGCGCCGACCGGGTATTCGTATTCGCCCGCCTTCTCGAACCCATAGGCGGCGTACAGACGCTGGGCCTTTTCATTTCCGCTCCAGACGCCGATCCAAAGCGGCCCCTGGGTATGGGCCTCCATCCAGTCCAGCGACAGGGTCAGCAGTTTCGTGCCCACGCCCAGGCCTTGCGCGGCCTTCGACACATAGAGGCGGCGCAACTCCATGTGCTCCGGGCGCGCCTCGGGGTGGGGCAGGCCGTTGGGACCCGCGTTGGCGAAGGCCAGCAGGGCGCCGTCCCGCTCGGCCACCCACCAGGCGCAGCCGGGTTCGGTCAGCTTCTTCAACGTCGGTTCGGGATCGAAACTGGCGTCCAGGAAGGCCTTCAGGTCCATCTCTGGATAGGGGATGGCGAATCCGGTCACGAAGGTGTCGATGAAGGTCCGGCGACCTAGGGCGCCCAGGGGTTCGGCGTCTTCGAGGCGGGCAGGGCGGATCAGAGTCTCGGTCATGATCCGGCTCTACAATGGGGCGAGGCGCGCGTCACCGCCGACAGGCGGCGCGCAGACATGTTCGGGCAAGGTTGTGTCCGCGCTCGAGGGCGGTTACCACCTTGAAGGACTAGGCCGCTCCGCGGTCGCACACGTCGCCGCGCTCGGGGAGGAATAGGACGTTTAAAGCCTTGAAACTTAAGGGCCGTCCGATCGCCATGTCATCCCCCGCCCTGTCCCTCGATTCGACCGATCAGCCTGCGCCGCAGGCCGCAGGATCGACTGAGTCCGGCGCTGTAACGGCTCTGCGGCCGGGCGCCATCACCCTGACGCGCCACGGCGAGCCGGCCCTGTCGCGCAAATGCCTGATCACCGCGCGTCAGTACGGCGACTGGTGGGCCAAATACGAGATCGGCGGCCTGCTGGCCGGCCAGACTCCGCCGCCCGAACTGGTCGCCACCGCCCAGGGCGCCGGCGCCATCTACGCCTCAACCCGCCAGCGCGCCCAGGAGACCGCCGCCGCCGCCGCCGCCGGGCGTGAGGTCATGTCGGACGTCCTGTTCATCGAGGCGCCCCTGCCGCCGCCGCCAATTCCCGACTGGATCAAGCTGTCGCCGAAATGGTGGGGCGTGGTGTCGCGCTTCTGGTGGCACGCCTTCGACCACCACGGCGGCCAGGAAACCCGCGCCGAGGCCGAGGCCCGCGCCGAACAGGCGGCGCGCAAGCTGATCGCCCGCGCCGAAACCGGCCAGGACGTGCTGGTCTTCGCCCACGGCTATTTCAATCACATGGTCGGCGCCCGTCTGAAGGCCGACGGCTGGAAACTGGTGCATAATCAGGGCTTCAAATACTGGTCCCAGCGCCGCTACGAGAAGCGATAGCCGCATCCACCGTTGATGCAGGCTTCGACCCCCTCTAGGGTCCGCGCCATGACCGATACCGCCGCCGCCATCCCCGCCGACCTCAGCTTCGAAGACGCCCTGCAGCGCCTGGAGACCATCGTGTCACGCCTGGAATCAGGCCAGGCTCCGCTGGAGGAATCCATCGCCCTGTACGAAGAGGGCGCCAAGCTGAAGGCCCATTGCGAGGCCCGTCTGAAGGCGGCCCAGCTGCGCGTCGAGAAGATCGTCGTTGGACCGGACGGCCAGGCCAAGGGCGTCGAGGCGGCGTCGTTCGAATGACGCCGACCATCGCCTTCGACGACTTCATGAAGGTCGATATTCGCGTCGGCCGGATCGTCAAGGCCGAGCCGTTTCCTGAGGCGCGCAAGCCGGCGTTCAAGCTCCAGATCGATTTCGGCCCCGAGATCGGCGTCAAGAAATCCTCGGCCCAGATCACCCGCCACTACACGTTGGAAGAACTGGAAGGCCGCAAGGTCGCCGCCGTCGTCAACTTTCCGCCGCGCCAGATCGGGCCGGTGAAGTCCGAGGTTCTGACCCTCGGCTTTCCCGATGCGGACGGCGAGGTGGTGCTGGTCGGGGTGGACCGCGACCTGCCGCTGGGCGGGCGACTGTTTTGACCCCTATGCTCGCCGCCAATTCGCCCGAACAGGCCGTGATCGACCGGGTGGCCGAGGTCGCAGATCTGGTCACGGTCGCGCTGGACCAGTTGTTGCCGCGCGCCGACGGACCGGAAGCCCGCCTGACCGAGGCCATGCGTTACGCGGCCCTGGGCCCCGGCAAACGGCTGCGCCCCTTCTTCGCGCTTGAGGCCGCGCGCCTGTTCAATATCGACGAACGGTCGGTGCTGCGCGCCGCCTGCGCCCTGGAATGCGTCCACGCCTACAGCCTGGTGCACGACGACCTGCCGTGCATGGACGACGATGACATGCGGCGTGGGCGCCCAACGGTCCACCGCGCCTATGACGAGGCCACGGCGGTCCTGGCCGGCGACGCGCTTCAGACGGCGGCCTTCGACATCATCCTGCACGAAGACACCCACGAGGACGCGGTCGTGCGGTGCGAACTGGCGGCGCGGCTGTCGATGGCCTCGGGCGCGCGGGGCATGGCCGGCGGTCAGATGATCGACCTGCTGGGCGTGCGCGACGATCTGGGCGGCGTCGCCCGGATGCAGCGGCTGAAGACCGGCGCCCTGTTCGCCTACGCCTTCGAGATTCCGCTGATCATCGCCGAGGCCTCGGCCCAGCACCAGCACGCCCTGATCAGCTTCGCCCACGATGTCGGCCTGGCCTATCAGATCGTCGATGATCTTCTGGATGCGGAAGGTTCGGCCGAAGAAATGGGCAAGGCCGCCGGCGGCAAGGATGCGGCCTTGGGCAAGACCAATTTCGTCACCCTGCTGGGGCTCGAGGCGGCGCGACAGAGGGTCGCGCACCTGTCTGACCAGGCCAGGGCTCACCTGGAGCCGTTCGGGCACGAGGCGGAAATCCTCAAGGCGAGCGTGGACTTTGTGCTAAAGCGCCGGTCCTGATACGAAACATTGATCTCCCCCAGGGGTTGATTGATCAGACTTTCAAGGTTTTCCCGGCTGATGCCCGACACCCCGCTTCTCGACACCGTCAAGTTTCCCGCCGACATGCGGGGCTTCGACATCGCCCAGCTGAAACAGCTGGCGCAAGAAGTGCGGGCCGAGACCATCGACGCCGTCTCGGTCACGGGCGGCCACCTGGGCGCGGGCCTGGGCGTGGTCGAGTTGACTACGGCGCTTCACCATGTGTTCGAGACGCCCAAGGACATCCTGATCTGGGACGTCGGCCACCAGTGCTATCCCCACAAGATCCTGACCGGCCGTCGCGACCGCATCCGCACCCTGCGCCAGCCCGGCGGCCTGTCGGGCTTCACCAAGCGCAGCGAGAGCGAGTACGACCCCTTCGGCGCCGCCCACGCCTCGACCTCGATCAGCGCCGCCCTCGGCTTCGCCGCCGCACGCGACCAGAAGGGCGAGAAGAACAAGGTCGTGGCGGTCATCGGCGACGGCTCCATGTCGGCCGGCATGGCCTATGAGGCGATGAACAACGCCGCCGAGGCGACCAATGGTCAGCTGATGGTCATCCTGAACGACAACGACATGTCCATCGCCCCGCCGGTCGGGGGCATGAGCGCCTATCTGGCCGGTCTGGTGTCCGGCGGCGCCTATCAGAACGTCCGCCGCCTGGGCCGCTCGGTCGCCCAGCACCTGCCGCGCCCGTTCCGCAACGCGGCCAAGAAGGCCGAGGAATACGCCCGCGGCATGGTCACCGGCGGCACCCTGTTCGAGGAGCTGGGCTTCTACTACGTCGGCCCCATCGACGGGCACGACATGGAGAATCTGGTCCCGATCCTGAAGAAGGCGGCGGCCATCGAGGACCGGCCGGTGCTGGTCCATGTCGTGACGCAGAAGGGCAAGGGCTACGCCCCGGCCGAGAGCAGCGCCGACAAACTCCATGCGGTGGTCAAGTTCGACGTGGTCTCGGGCAAACAGGCCAAGTCCGTGTCGAACGCGCCCAGCTACACCAAGGTGTTCGGGACCGAGCTGATCAAGCACGCCGCCCTGGATCCCTCGATCGTGGCCATCACCGCCGCCATGCCCTCGGGCACGGGGCTTGACCTGTTCGGCCAGGCCTTCCCCGACCGCACCTATGACGTCGGCATCGCCGAACAGCACGCCGTCACCTTCGCCGCCGGCCTGGCCGCTGACGGGATGAAGCCGGTCTGCGCCATCTATTCCACCTTCCTTCAGCGCGGCTATGACCAGGTGGTCCATGACGTGGCCATCCAGTCGCTGCCGGTGCGGTTCGCCATGGACCGGGCCGGTCTGGTGGGCGCAGACGGCGCGACCCACGCCGGGTCGTTCGACATCGGCTTCATGGGCGCCTTGCCCGGCATGGTGCTGATGGCCGCCGCCGATGAGGCCGAACTGGCGGGCATGATCTCGACCAGCCTGGCCATCGACGACCGCCCCAGCGCCTTCCGCTATCCGCGCGGCGACGGCGTCGGGGTCGAGATCCCGGAACTGGCAGCCCCGTTCGAGATCGGCCGGGGCCGGATCGTGCGCGAGGGGACGTCGGTCGCCATCCTGTCCCTGGGCACCCGCTTGCAGGAATCGCTGAAGGCCGCCGATCTGCTGGCCGCCCGGGGCGTGTCCGCCACCGTCGCCGACGCCCGCTTCGCCAAGCCGCTGGACGCCGACCTGATCCTGCGCCTGGCGCGGGAGCATGAGGCCCTGATCACGGTGGAGGAGGGGGCCATGGGCGGCTTCGGCGCCTTCGTGCTGCAACTGCTCGCCGAAAAGGGCGCGCTGGATCGCGGTCTCAAGGTCCGCACCCTGAACCTGCCCGACGTCTTCCAGGACCAGGACGCCCCCGCCGCCATGTATGCTCTGGCGGGGCTCAACGCGGACCATATCGCCGCCGCCGCCTTGCGCGCGCTGGGCGTCGAGACGGCGCGGGCCGCCCGGGCCTGAGACCCGCAGCATGACCGCCGGCGTGTCTCCCCGGCCGGTCGGGTCGGCCTTCCTGATCGGTTACGCCGTCGCCTATATCGGCGCCTTTATCGGCGTGGCGCCCCTGCTTCAGGTGCTCGCGCCCCTCCACGCCGAGATGATCGACGGTCAGGCCAAGGGGCCGTTGCTCAGCCAGGCCCTGTTCTGGGGCTGTATGGCCGCCGGGCTCGGCAATATCGTCGGCGGCGCCCTCAGCGACCGGACCCGGTCGCGGCACGGCCGGCGGCGCCCCTGGATCGTGGTCGGCGCGGTGCTGACGGTCGGCAGCTACGCCGCCATCCAGCAGTCCTCGACCCCGCTGGGCCTGGTGCTGGGCCTGGTCGCTTTCCAACTGACCTTCAATATCCTGCTGGCCCCTCTGATCGCCCTGTTCGCGGACCGTGTGCCCGAGAACCGGCGCAGCGCCATGTCCGCGGTCATGGGCATGGGCTATCCGCTGGCCGCCATGATCGGTTCGGTCGTGATGGCCTGGGGGCCGCAGGGCGAGGTCGCGCGGTTCGCGACCCTGGCCGCCGTGGTCCTGGCGGCGACCGTGCCCTTCGCCCTGCTGTCGCGCGAGGATCCGGCGCCCGTCGACCGGGTGCGGGCGCCCTTGTCAGGGTTTTCTCTGCCCAGCCTGCTGCACCCCTTCGCCGTTCGCGACTTCACCCTGGCTTGGACCTATCGGTTCCTGGTGGTGACCGGCTATTCGCTGGTGGCCTTCTATCTGCTCTTCTACATCGCCGACGCCATCGGCTTTCCGATCCTGTTTCCCGGCCGCTCGGCCGAGGCCGGCCATTCGCTGCTGACCGCCATCGCCGTCGTGGGCGTGGTCGGGGTCAGCACCGTCGTCGCCATGGGCGGCTCTCGGATCACGCGGCGCAAGCCGCTCGCCATCGCCGGCGGGGTGCTGCTGGCCATCGCGGCGGCTGTGCTGGCGACCACGCAGGACTGGACCACCGTGGTCGTCGCCTTCGCCCTCTATGGCGTGGGCCAGGGCTGCTATGGCGCGATCGACATCGCCCTGATGACCGATGTCCTGCCCTCGGTCGAGGACCGGGGCAAGGACCTGGGCCTGATCAATCTGGCCGTGACACTGCCCCAGGCGATCGCGCCCCTGATCGCCCTGGTCCTGCTGGAGAACCTGGGTCTGGACTTCCGCAGCCTGTTCCTGGCCGCCGCCGCCTGTTTCGGCGGGGCGACCCTGGCGGTGGCCTCGATCAGGCGGGTTCGGTGACGTCTTCCAGCGGACCCAGACCGGTCGCGGTCTGAGCCAACCGATAGCGTTTCACCGTCTTGTTCTGATACGGCTTGGCCAGGATGGTCGAGACGGCGCGCAGTTCGCCCACCGCCTGATCCCGGTCCAGGGTCAGCAGGACATAGCCCTTGGACGCCTGGTCGCAGAACTTGACCTCGGGATTGGCGGCTTCCAGCGCCAGGCCCAGCGGCAGGCCGCCGACCATGTCGCCGGGAGACGGACTGGAGATGGCCGAGGTCCCGAACTCGACCGCACGACGCTGGCCGCCGTTGTCATACAGTTCGTTGACCCAGAAGGCGTGGCTGTCGCCGGCCAGGACGATCGGCTCGACGCCCGCCTGTTTCATCGTCTCGTACAGACGCTCGCGACCGGCCGGATAACCGTCCCAGCTGTCCAGGTTGAACGGCAGGCCCAGCTTGAACAGCTGGATCGCGGCCTCGACCTGGGGCTGGATATCGGCGGGCAGGCTGGCGATCATCTGCGCCACCTGGGCGGGCGGCAGCATCTGTTCGATGTTCGGGCCCTTGACCCGGGCCATGACGACCTGGTTGCCCAGGATCTGCCACGGACGACCGGCGGCCTTGGACTGGCTCATGGCCTCGCCCAGCCAGCGGCGTTGACCCTCGCCCAGCAGGTCGCGCGACGGCTCCTGACGCTGGGCCTCGAAGGCGGCGATGTCCGGGCGGCCGTCGGCGGTCTTGGGGATGTTGGCGAAGTCCATCTGTTCGGCGCGGGCCGTCAGACGGGTTTCGACCATGTGCAGGCTGGCCAGATCGCCGAAGTGGAAGCTGCGGTTGATCGCTTCCTTCATCGCGCCGGCCTTGGCCTCGCGGATCGGCATCCATTCGTAATAGGCGCGCAGGGCCGCCGCCTTGCGCGTGGCGAAGTCGCCTTCGGTCGCCGGCTGATGGTTCTCGGCCCCCATCATCCAGACGTCGTTGGCGACCTCGTGGTCGTCCCAGACGCAGATGAAGGCGGCGCGGGCGTGGGCGGCCTGCAGATCGGGATCGGTCTTGTATTGGGCGTGGCGCGTCCGATAGTCGGCCAGGCTGATGATTTCGTGGGGCGGCAGGGGCGCCCGGTTCAGCGGCGCGCCCGTCGCCATGCCGTAGTCGCCCGGCGCCGCGCCGTATTCGTAGATGTAGTCGCCCAGGTGAACGACGGCGTCCAACCGGTCCAGCTGCGAGATGGCCTCATAGGCGTTGAACAGGCCGCCCGGATAGAGCTGGCAAGACACCACGGCCAGGTTGACCTGCGGCGTCGCGCCCTGGGGCAGGGTGCGGACCCGACCCGCCGGCGAGGTCACGCCATTGGCGATGAAGCGATAGAAATACTCCCGACCCGGCTCCAGGCCGCGACCGTTCAGGTCGTGCTTGACGGTGAAGTCGCGCTCGGCCCGGGCGGTCAGGTCGGTAAAGCGACGCACCATGTCGGTGAAGTCGGCGTCCCTGGCCACTTCAAGAACCACCGCAATCTCCCCGACCGACGGATCGGCCGGGGTGACGCGGGTCCAGAAGACCGCGGAATGCTGATCCGGATCGCCGCTGGCCACCCCGTGAAGGAAGGCGACCTGACCGGCATGGGCGGTCTGGGCGACGGCGGGCGTCGCCGCCCCCGCGCCGATCAGTCCCAGAAGGCTGCGGCGATCCAGATTCATCGTTCGATCCTCAGAGTTTCAGTTTGAACACCAGGCCGTACGCCGCCGGGCGACCGGCGATGAAGGTCGGCATGCCCAGGGCGTCGCCGGTGTTGCCGGCGTCCTTGATGTATTCCTCGTCGAGAATGTTCTCGCCGAAGGCTTCCACGCCCCAGTTCGTCGAGTCCGGGGTGTAGCGGATACGCAGGTTCAACAGACCGTAGGCGTCCTGATATTCGTCCTGGATCAGGTCGGCGACGAAGGCTCCGCTCGCCACAGTTTGCAGGTCGGGGCGGTCGTTGTCGTCCTCGAAGAAGACCTTGGACTGCCAGGTGTAGGTCGGCTGGACCTCGATCTCGCCGCCGGTCACCGGCAGGCGCCAGGTCGCGCCGATCGACGCGGCGTTGTCCGGCGACAGCCGGAACTTGTTGCCGTCGTAGATGCCGTTCTCGAAGCGCGAGTGGTTGTAGGCGTAGGTGGCGAACAGGTCGAGCATCGAGGCCACGGCGAAGTTGGCCTGGCCCTCGAAGCCGTAGGACTTGGCTTCGCCGGCGTTGGTGGTGATGAACTGCGTGCCTTGCTGGATCGTCGTCTGGAAGTTTTCGTAGTTGTACATGAAGACCGCGCCGTCCACGCGCAGGCGCCCGTCCAGCAGGGCCGATTTGGCGCCGATCTCGTAGCTGTCGACCGTTTCCGCATCGACCGGGCTGAAGCGCGCCGCGCCGCCGGGGGCGGACGGACCCGAGGCGCTGATCACTTCCGGACGCCGACCCCGTGCATAGTTGGCGTAGACATTGGTGTCGTCGGTCAGTTCGTAGCGGGCCGTGACCCGCCAGGTGACGCCGTCGTCCTCCGAGTCATAGTAGGAGAAATCGCCGTTGTTGGCCGTCGGCTGCGATGTCAGGCCGAACAGCGGGAAGACGCTGGCGGGCAGGTTGGCGAAGGCCGGATTGGCCATGGCGGCCAGGAAGGCCGGCACCTGGGCCGCCGGGATCGCGCCGGCCTGGATCGCCAGCAGGGCGCCGAGGGCCGACCGGCTATCGACCGAGCTGGCATAGCCGGTGGTCTTGTCGTCGCGGGTGTAGCGGACGCCAGCCGACATTTCGAACTTGTCGGTGAAGGCGTAGGTGGCGTCGGCGAAGACGTCATAGGACGTCAGTTCCGAGCTGTTGGTCGAGGTCTCGATATGGTTCGAGTCGAGATTGGCGGTGATCGGAGCAGCGTAGGCGCCGGCGCCCAACGGCGTCAGCATAGAGGTCAGCACGTTGCGCGCCACCGTCGGATAGACCGACAGCGGCAGGGTGTTGTCGCCGACCGCCGTCGGCGATCCGTCCAGCAGCCCGGCCAGTTGTGCCAGAACCAGACGTTCGTCGAACTGGGCCGGGGCGCGCTGGTAGCCTTCCTCGTGGAACCAGCCGGCGCCGACGAAGCCCGTCAGGCGACCGCCGTTGTCGAAGCCCAGGCGCAGGTCCTGGCTCCATTGTTCGCCATGGGTCTCTTCCGCCGCCGTCAGGATGGGCAGGGAGACGCCGTCCGCGTCGAAGGTCTCGTAGTTGTCGAACTCGCGATAGGCGGTGGTCGAGTTCAGGGTCCAGGCCGAATTCAGATTGATCCGGGCCAGACCCGTCACGCCCCAGACTTCGCGGCTCAGGCCCAGCGTCTTGCCGCCGTCGAAATCGCCGCCCGGCGTCAGGGCCGCGCCCTCCCAGGGCTCCTTGCCGCCCAACACCGCGCCGGTGTTCGGATCGGCCGGTTCGTAGGCGATCGACTTGAACGAGGTGCCCGAGGCGTGGTCGTTCTGATAGTTGCCGATCACGTCGAACCGCATGGCGTCCGACGGCGCCCAGGCGCCCGACAGACGCACGGCCTTGGTCTCGATGGCGTTATAGTCTTCGCCGCCCAGCAGGTTCTCGACCGAACCGCCGCGCGTCTTCAGGCGGGTGGCGAGGCGCAGGCCTCCCGTCTCGCCGACGGGCAGGTTCAGCGCGCCCTCGACCATCCGATAGTCTTCGTTGCCGGCCTCGATATTGGCGTAGGCTTCGGTCTCACCCGGCTGAGCGCGGTTCTGGACCAGGTTGACGGCGCCGATCAGGGCGCCGCGGCCGTACAGGGTCGATTGCGGACCCTTGGCGATCTCGACGCGCTCCAGGTCGAACAGTTCGACATAGGAGCCGCGCGACTTGGAGATCGACACGCCGTCCTGGAACACCGAGACGCGGGGTTCGGCCGTGGCGGCGCCCGAGTCGGAGGTGATGCCGCGCATCACGAAACCGGGGTTGTTGGGCGACTGGTTCTGCACCAGGAAGCCGGGCACGAAGGCCGACAGCTGTTCGAACTCCTGAATGCCCAGGTCTTCCAGGAACTGGCCGGAATAGGCGGTCAGGGCGAACGGGACCTCAATGGTCTTCTGTGCGCGCAATTGGGCCGTGACGATGATCTCGTCCAGCGTCGCCGGCTCCGCCGACTGGGCCTGGGCCCCGTGCGCCGCCGCCATCACGCCGGTCAGCGCCGCGGCAGCCATAAGCCGCGTCTTGAATTCACTCGCCATCGTTTTTCCCCAAGCTTGGCCTGAACGGCGATCAGTAACCGGCGGTGATGTCGCCGAGGCGACACTGCGAACGCCGATGCATGACGTTGAGGCGGCGGATGAAAGACAATTAAGCCGTGTACGTTTCATTAACCGCCCAGGCCGCGACGACAGCGGCGTCGGGCGTTTGGCCGAGCGGGTCCGGACGACGGATCAGGTCGTCGGCGGCGCCGTGGAGCCTCTGGGGGCGAAGCCGAAATCGACCATGCTCTGCCGGGGCAGTTCGGCGTCGCCGGCCGTGGAGCGGATCAGCAGTTCGGCGGCGACCGCGCTCATTTCGGCGATAGGCTGAATGACGGCGGTCATGTCGGCGAACCGGGCCAGGGGCGTGTTGTCGAAGCTGATGACCGACAGGTCGGCAGGGACCGCCAGGCCGTTCCGTCTGGCCGTGCGCAGGGCCGCGTGGGCCATGCGGTCGTTGCTGGCCAGAACGGCGGTGGGCCGCGACGGCAGGGCCAGCAGGGTCTCCATGGCGGCGACGCCGGACTCGTAGGAAAAATCGCCGCGCGCGACCAGCGTCTCGTCCAGGCCGTGCGCCGAGGCCGACATGGCGCGGCGATACCCCTCCAGCCGCGCCCCGCTGACCGCATATTCCTCGCTGCCGGTTATGAAGCCGATGCGGACATGGCCCAGGCCCAGCAAATGGTCGGTCGCAAAGGCGGCCGCCTTGGCGTCGTCCATCGACACCGCGAATCCGTCCCCTTCTGCGATCGAGGCGATCCGGGCGAAGGGCAGGCCCAGCTGGCTCAGCAGGCCGGTGATGGCCGGGTTCTCAGAGTGGGGAGGGGTCAGGATGACGCCGTCGGGGTGCAGGGCGGCGATGGCCCCGCGCACCGCCGCATCGACGTGGTCCGAATGGGTGTCGACCAGTTCGAAGATCATCCGATAGCCGTGGGCCTCGCACTTCAGCATGCCGCCCATCAGCATCTGATCGACCCAGTCGGTGCCCTCGCCGGACTTCCAGCCCTCGATGGTCCGGTCTCGGTCGTTCAGCGCCATCAGCAGATAGGAGCGTGATCCCCCCATTCGCCGCGCCGCCAGACTGGGAACATAGCCCAGCTTGGCCACGGCGGCGCGTACACGCTCCTGCACAACCGGTCGAACATTCGGCTCGTTGTTGATGACCCGCGACACGGTCTGCAGCGAAACGCCCGCCTCGGCGGCGACGTGTTTGATGGTGACGGCGCGACGCAAACTCTGATCCCTTATCCCCTGCGCCATTGTGTCAGCCTTGGCCGCGCGAAGGCAAGCACGCCGGTATCAGGCCGGCACGGCCAATGGGGCGGGCAGGTCCACCGACGGGGCTGGACAATGGGTGTCGATGAAGGCCTGATGCGTCGGCAGGTCGGCGACGAAGGCGTTCAGAATATTGGCGGCGCGGTCCATCTCGTCGGTCAGGCCGGTGGAATCGATCCGGTCCACCAGCGGCGGATAGGACCGGGGCCTCACTCCCATGCCGTCCATCACCGCATACCAGCTGACATTGCGGAACAACGGGTCCAGCGCCTCGACAAGGCTGCCGTTGGCGCGGAAGACCTCCAGCTTGTGCTGCAGCCCTTCGGGCAGGACCATGTCGCGGCATTGCCGCCAGAAGGCCGTGTCGTCCCGCCGCGTCAGGGCGTAGTGCAGGATGATGAAATCGCGAATCTCCTCGTAATCCACCGTCATCCGCCGATTGTACTCGGCCGCCAGGTTCGGATCGCAGTCCAGGTCCGGCATCAGGCGGAACAGGAAGTCCATGCCGCGATAGATCAGGTGGATGGCCGTCGATTCCAGCGGTTCGATAAACCCGCTCGCCAGACCCAGCGACAGGACGTTCTTGTCCCAGATCTTCTCGCGCACTCCGGTCTTGAACGGCACCACCATCGGATTGACCACCGGCCGCCCTTCGACCTGCGCCAACAGGCGCGCCGTCGCCTCGTCGTCCGACATGTAGCGGCTGCAGAAGACATGGCCGTTGCCGGTGCGGTGCTGCAACGGGATGCGCCAGCGCCAGCCGCAGTCCTGAGCCTGAGCCAGGGTATAGGGTGTGGGCGGCCCCACATTCTCGGTCTGGACGGCGATGGCCCGATCGCACATCAGCCATTCGGACCAGTCCGTATAGCCGACGCCAAGGGTCTTGCCGATCAGCAGGGCGCGGAAGCCGGTGCAGTCGATGAAGAAGTCCGCCTCGACCGTCTGGCCCGATTTCAGCTTCAGCCCGCTGACGAAGCCGTCGGGCCGCGTCATCACATCCTCGACGATCCCCTCGGTGCGTTTGACGCCCCGCGCCTCGGCGAAGTCGCGCAGATAACGGGCCACCCGTTTCGCATCGACATGGACGGCGTAGGACGCGCCAC
Organism: Brevundimonas sp. GW821-FHT10E09; assembly: GCF_058809375.1. NCBI lineage: Bacteria > Pseudomonadati > Pseudomonadota > Alphaproteobacteria > Caulobacterales > Caulobacteraceae > Brevundimonas > Brevundimonas sp. GW821-FHT10E09. The sequence goes on from NZ_JBXASO010000001.1 coordinate 279,444, forward strand.
CGATCGGGGTGCGCTGGGCCTTGAACGGCAGCATGAAACGCCCTTGGGACGCCATCCGGGCCGCAGCGGCGAAATCCATCAGCGGCCGGTCATAACCGTTCATCCGCGCCTTCAGCCAGACCGGATAGAAGTCGCTGATATCCACCGGAACCCCAACGGCGCCGAACGGGTGGAAATAGCTCTCGCCCTTCTGCGTCCAGTCCTCGAACTGGATGCCCAGCTTGAAACTGGCCTGGGTCTTCTGGATGAAGTCGCGCTCGTCGATGCCCAGCCGCTTCAGCATTTCCAGAAAGGGCGGCACGGTGGACTCGCCGACGCCGATCGTGCCGATGTCGTCGGACTCGACCAGTTCGATCTCGGCCATCCGCCCCTTGAAATGTTCGGCCATCAGGGCGGCGGCGACCCAGCCGGCGGTGCCCCCGCCGACAATGCAGATCTTCTTCAGGGGGCGGCGGGGCTGGTCCATGTCGGGTCTCATGCGGCGGAGGCGGCAGGGTCTAGCCCCGCCAGGAATTGGGCGTGTTCGGGGGTGCGGGCGACCAGATCGGCGATATTGGCGCGCATCTCGGCCAGGCTGCGCGCCAGATAGGCCGGGTCCATGGCGTCCACGGCGGGATCATGATGGTCGGGGTACAGGCCGAAGCCGTCATAGATGGCCAGCCAGCTGGCCGGGTGGAACATTTCCCACCGATAGCGGACGAACTGGCCCCGCGCGGTCCACAGGGCGATCTTGCGCTCCAGCGTCTCGGGGACCGGCATCTCGCGACAGTCGCGCCAGAAGTCCGTGTCGGTCCGCCGGTTCAGCTTGTAGTGCAGGATGATGAAGTCGCGGACCCGCTCCATCTCGCGCGCGGTCTGGTCGTTGAACTCGTCCAGGATCGGCTGGGCGAAGCGGCGGTCGGGGAACAGGGCTTTCAGCCGTTCGATCCCGGTCTCGATCAGGGCGATACTGGTGCTCTCCAGTGGCTCCAGGAAGCCGGACGACAGACCTATGGCGACGCAGTTCTTGGCCCACGCCTGCGATCGCCGACCGGGGCGGAAGGGAATGCGGCGCGGCTCCGTCAGCGGATCGCCCAGCAGGTGTGGCATAAGCTCGGCCAGGGCCTGATCGTCGCTCAGATGGGCGCTGGAGAAGACCAGTCCGTTGCCCGCCCGGTGTCGCAGCGGGATCCCCCACTGCCAGCCGGCCGATCGGGCGGTGACGCGGGTGAAGGGCGCCGGCGCGTCGCCGGGCCGGTTCTCGCTCTGCACCGCATAGGCGGCGTCGCACGGCAGCCAGCGGCCCCAGTCCTCGAACCCGACGCCCAGCGCCTCGCCGATCACCAGCCCCTTGAAGCCCGAGCAGTCGACGAAAAGATCGCCCTCGACCTCGCGTCCGTCGTCCAGGGTCAAGGCGCGCACGAAACCGTCCTCGGGCCGCAGCTCGACCGAGCGGATGCGGGCGTCGATCCGGGCGCAGCCCCCGGCCTCGGCATAGGCGCGCAGATGCTGGGCGAACAGGCCGGCGTCCAGATGAAGCGCCCAGTCGAACACCGACAACTGCGACGGCGGATGGGGCGAGGGCAGGGTGAACTTGCCGCCCGCGGCCAGCGCCGCCCCCAGCGAATAGGCCGCCAGCGGAGCGGCGTCGCCCGCGCGGCGCTGTTTCAGCCAGTAGTGATGAAAGCCGATCCCTTTGACGTCCTGTCCATACAGGCCGAAGGGATGGATGAAGTCCGAGCCCGGCCCGGACCAGTCCAGAAAACGAATACCCAGTTTGCAGGTCGCCTGGGTCGCGCGCATCACGTCGTCGTCGCGCAGCCCCAACTGGCCATAGAAGCGACGGATGGTGGGAATGGTCGCCTCGCCCACGCCGATCGTGCCGATGTCGGACGACTCGACCACGGTGATCTTCAGCGGCGCAGTGCGGAAATGCTGGACCAGGGCCGCAGCCGTCATCCAGCCGGCGGTGCCGCCGCCGACGATGACGACAGAACGGATGCGAGGATCGTCGATCTCATCCATGGACGAATACCAATACGCGAAAAAAGAGGCCGGCGACACGAATGTCGCCGGCCAGTCTGCTCAGGAAGAGATCAGAAGCGAGCGCGCACGCCGAGCATGTAACGGGGCTCGAACTGATTGCGGCTGTGGAACTGCTTCTGGCCGGGTTCGAACTCGAAGTAGTATTCCTCGATTTCACCGAAGACGTTCGAGCCGTTGGCGTAGACGGTCACCATGTCGTTGACGTCATAGGTGATGTTGGCGTCCACGTACTGCGACGTATCCTGGTAGATCGGGATTGCGCCAAAGGTGTTGGCCAGTCGCGGCGTGCGATAGTTCCACGCCACACGAACCTGCAGACGGTCGCCCTGGTACCAGACGGCGGCGTTCATCGAATGCTCGGAGTTGTCGGGGAAGGGCAGGTCCTCGCCCGACAGGTTCTGCGCGTTCTGTGAACTGTCCGAATAGGTATAGCTGCCGTCGAAGCCGAAATCGCTCCAGATCGGCGTGTCGATGAAGTCCGACAGGCCGATCTTGGCGCCCAGTTCGACGCCCTGCAGTTCGCCACCCTCGCCCTGGACTGGGCGATTGACGTCGACCATGCGGCGAATGATGCCGTCGCCGTCAGGATAGGAGCCGCTCAGGGGCACGGTTTCGCGCTTGACGAAGCTCTCGATGTTCAGGCGGAAAATGCCCGCATTGAACATGGTCGCCGGGCCGAAATAATACTCCAGCGCCAGATCGTAATTCGTCGAGCGCCAGGGATCGAGTTCGACCGTGCCGCCGATGGTCGCGCCGGTGACGCGTCGGATGCCGAGGGGCGGGGCGCTGGGATCGTCTGGCGTCGGACCCAGGGAGTCCACCGTCGAGATCGTCACGCCACCGCCGTAGTTGCCGAGATCCAGAGGGATCATCGTCTTGGCGTAGGACGCGCGAAGTTTCAGCTTGTCGGTGAAATCGTACCGGAAGTTCGCCGTCGGCAGCCAGTCCGTATAGCTTCGGCTCGAGATGGTGTCGCCGACGTCGTTGTTGGTGTCGCCATAGGCACGCGTATCACCCGTCAGATTTTGGCGAGCCCGCAGTTCCGTGCGCACCATCCGCACGCCCAGGTCTCCGGTCAGATTGCCGAAGCCCAGGGCGAAGTTGGTGTAGGCGCTGTCCTCGTACAGATCGACGTCATAAGTGTTGCCCGGAATGATGACCTCGTAGGCGTTGCCGAACACGCGCTCCTGGAAAGCGCGCACGTCGTCGAAGTCGCGCGGATCAGCCACCCACACGCCCGGCAGGCCTGAGGTGATCGAGCCGTAGTCGGACATGAAATAGGTGTTGTTGTTCTCGCGCAGCAAGGTCGGACGGTTGACCGTATAGCCTTGGAAGCAGGTCGGGGTGTTCGCGACGGTCCCAGCGGTGCAACTGTTTGGCGTCGCATCGACCGGAAGCGACGCGTTGAAGCCGGGGTTGGTGACGAACTCACCCGACTGGCACTGCGTGTTGTCCATCACGACGTCGATGGCTTTCCACTGGGCCGCGCAGCCCGCCTGGTTCCCTGCGCCTTGTCCGGCGTAGAAGTCGGAGAACAGGTGGAAGTTGCGGATTTCGACCTCTCGGCCGCTGTGCCGGACGCCGACGTCGATCTTGTTGACGAAGCCGAACAGCGGCGTGTCCTGGAACTCATAGCCGCCGTCGAAGCGCACCACGGTAAGGTCGGAGTTGTTGCGCTGGTTGCCTTCCGACGAATAGGCGCCGACCGTGTAGGAATCGAGATTGGACATGTAGTCGGTCAGCGGCACGGTCCCCAGACCGCCCGGCAGCGGCGTGTCGAAACCGCTCCAGGCCAGACTGGAGCCCGTCTGGCTGATGTGCAACTGCGGGTCCGCGCCATAGCCGAACGGGTTGGGCGAAATGTAACGTCCGCCCTGGCTGCCGACGACGCCGTTGGAATAGCGCGAGGCGGGATAAAGCGCCGCGATCGAGGCGGGATAGAAGGTGCCGCGCGTCCGGTCCGCGCCTTGGCGGAACAGGGTGAAGGTACGATCAGGACCGTATTCCCAGTTGGACAGATCGCCCTGGACCTGACCGTTCATACTCTCCAGGTTGGCTTCGGCCTTGATGGCCCTTGCGCTGAAGGTGAACGGGCCGCCCTTGTCGTAATCCAGCTCCAGATTGAAGTTCTTGGACTCGTTCTCGGTCGCCCGGTTCACGGTGAATGAGTTCATCCACCAGACGTCGAGGTCGTATTCGCTGACATTCAACCAGGGCAGACCATTGGGGCCGCCGTTCACGCCGGTCTCGACGAAGTCTGTCGGCGTCGTCCAACCCAGCCCGCTCCAGCGGTTCGAGATGTTCAGGCCGGCGGCGCGGTTGTATTCCTGCTGGTGGGTGTAGAAGACCTCGGCCGTCAGGCGGACGCCGTCCTCGATGTCGAACTGGAAGGCGCCGTTCAGGCTGTAGCGTTCGCGCTCAACGGCCCGGCTGAAGCTGTCGTAACCATGAGGCGAAATCCAGTTGGGATCGGTGGAATCAGGACCGCTCCAGTCGTTGTTGCCCAGAACGCTCTGGCTGATGCCCGAATAGTTATTGCCCAGGTTCGACTTGCTCATCACCCCCGAGATCATCACGCCCAGCCGGTCGCCGCGCCAGTTCAGCAGGCCGTTGACCAGATAGTCGTCTTCCGCCGTGCGTTCGCCGGTCTGATACTCGGCGGCGGTGAAGACGGTCGGGCCGTAGTCGAAGTCCATCGGGCGGCGCGTCCGCAGGTCGATGGTGCCGGAGATGCCGGAAAGGGCGTTCGACACGTCCTGCGACTTGAACACGACGATCGAGTTCATCAATTGCGACGGCACGTCGTTCAGGTTCGGCTGGGCCGTACCCAGGTTGCCGGGCGCCAGATATTGTTCACCGTTCAGCAGGGTGATCACCTGAGGCAGGCCGCGGATGTTGACGGTCGAACCCTCGCCCGCGGACCGCTGCACCTGGATGCCCGGAATACGCTGCAGGGCGTCGGCGACGGTGACGTCGGGCAGTTTGCCGATGTCTTCCGCCGAGATGGCGTCGACCAGAGCGGATTCGTTGCGCTTGATGTTGATGGCCTGGGCCTGCGACGCCCGGATGCCGGTGACGACGATTTCGCCGACCTCGGTCGGGTCTTGGGGCGCCGGGATCGGCGCCTGTTCCGCGGTCTGGGCATAGGCCGGCGCGACAAGCGCCGAACTCGCCATCAAGGCCGCCAGCATGGGCCTCTTGTGGATTCTCATCTCGTTTTCCCTCCTCATTGGCGCCGCGTTTTTGTTGTGCGGCATTGGCTCAAGGCTTGATGATCGACCCTGAAAGCGTGACGTTCGCGCTCAACCCCGCCTCGGCGGCGTCGCGGGCGACGGTGATGCGGTAATCGCCCGGCGCGATGCGCCAGCCGGGCAATGCGGTGTCATATTCGGCCAGGATGCGCGGCTCGGCCTTCAGCACGATGCGACGCGTCTCGCCCGGCGACAGCGTCATCCGCGCAAAGGCGGCCAGACGCCTGGGCTGGTCGGCCGAGGCGACATACAGCTGGGCCACCTCGGCTCCCGCCCGGTCGCCGCTGTTGGTCACATCGACGGCGACGCTCAGACCCTGGGTGTTCGAGACCGCCAGGTTGGAATAGGCGAAGCTTGTGTAGCTGAGGCCGTAACCGAACGGGAACAGGGGTTTGCGTCCCTCGCGTTCGTACCAGCGGTAACCGACGTCCGATCCCTCGACATAATCGACGGCGAAGGGCTGCAGCACGGCCCCCTGCGGCGCCCCGGGGTTGGAGGCGGAGGCGGCGTCCACGGCCTTCATCTCGGCCAGGCCTGGCACGGTCGGGCGCGGCGCCTGATCGGCCGAGGCGGGGAAGGTGATCGGCAGGCGGCCGGACGGATTGACCTCGCCGAACAGGATGCGGGCGATGGCTTCGCCGCCGCGCTGGCCGGGGTACCAGGCCTGGATCACCGCCGGGGGCTTCTCCAGCCAAGGCATCAGCACCGGCCCGCCGGTCTCCAGCACCACCACCGTCCTGGCGTTGGCGGCGGCCACGGCCTCGATCAGCCCGTCCTGGTCGTCCGGCAGCGACAGGCTCTCGACGTCCTGGGCCTCTGTGGTCCACTGGGTGGCGAAGACGACGGCGATGTCCGCCGCGCGCGCCGCCGCAGCCGCCGCCGCAGGATCCCTGCCATCGACATAGGTCACGGTCGCGTCCGGCGTGACGGCGCGGATCGCGTTCAGCGGCGAGGACGCATGCCAGGTCATCCGCGCGAAAGACGCCGCAGCGCCTGAGGTCAGCGGAATCTCGACCGGCGCGCCGCCGACCGACCGCACCTGGGACGATCCTCCGCCCGACAGCACGCCGACATCGGCATGGCCGCCGATGAGCACGATCCGCTTCGCCGTCCTGGCCAGGGGCAGGACCCCGCCCTCGTTCTTCAGCAGCACGATCCCCGCCTCGGCCGCGCGCTGGGCGATCTCGGCGTTCCGGGCGTAGTCGATGGGCTGCGGGGTCGTGACCACCGGCGCGTCCAGCACCCCGGTCTCGATCAGGCCGACCAGCAGGCGACGCACCATGTCGTCCAGCCGCGCCTCGGGGATCCGCCCGGCGTCCAGGGCTTCACGGAAGGGGGCGTCGAAATACAGGGCCCGGTCCAGCTCCTGGCCCGAGGCCTGGTCCAGTCCCGCCAGGGCCGCCTTCTCGGTCGAATGGACCGCGCCCCAGTCGGACATGACCCAGCCGTCGTACTTCCAGTCGCGCTTCAGCACCTGGTTCAGCAGGAAGTCGTTCTCGCAGGCCCAGTCGCCGTTGACCTTGTTGTAGGCGCACATGACCGAGCCGGGATTTCCCCGCTCGATGGCGATCTGGAAGGCCAGCAGGTCGCTTTCGCGCAGGGACGCCTCGTCCAGGCGCGCGTCCATGATCATCCGCCCGGTCTCTTGCGAGTTGAAGGCGAAATGCTTGATGGTCGAGACGATCTTATTCGACTGGACGCCGCGGATATGGTCCCCGGCCATGACCCCGGCCAGCAGCGGATCCTCGCCCAGATATTCGAAATTCCGTCCGTTCCACGGATCGCGGGTGAGGTTCACCCCGCCGGCCAGCAGGATGTTGAAGGTCTTGGCCCGCGCCTCGGACCCGATCATGGCCCCGCCGGCATAGGCGATCTCGGGATCGAAGGTGGCGGCCGTCGCCAGGCTGGAGGGCAGGGCGGTGGCGACGTCGCCCTTGCGCTGTTCGACCTGGTTGGCGACGCCCAGGCTGGCGTCGCTTTCGCGCAGGGTCGGTATGCCCAGGCGGGGTATGCCGGGGATATGGCCGGCCGAAGGAATCATGTCGGCGACGGGGGCGCCGGGCGTCTGCGCGGCCATCGGCGGGAAGTAGCCGTGGATCAGTTGCAACTTCTCGTCACGCGTCATCCGGGCCAGCAAGGCGTCGGCCCGGGCGGCGGCTTCGGTTGGGACTGGGGTGGCCGAGGCGGGTTCGCTCGAGACTGCCCGGCCGTCCGTCTGGGCGAAGACCGCGACAGGCGTCATGCCGATGGCCGTCGCCAGGGCGAGACGACTGATCAGCGACAACGAGAGGAAATTCATGCCGGCTCCCAAACTCATCCAGGGACGGCGACGGCCGTCAGAACAGAAGTTGGGACGCGGCGCACACCATCGGGGATGACGGCGGGCAGCCGACATCGTTGCTCGCCGAGGCGAGCTTTTCGATCATGTTTGCGGATGGCGTTTGTCGCGCCGTGGTTCGCCGGCCCGAATGGCCGATGATCGTTCCGCTCCCTGCACGGAGGATCTTTGTCCTCTCGCAAGCAAAGGAAAGCACGGATTGAGAGCGTTCACAATACGAAATGGATGTAATGGAACGGCGTTATGCCTGATGGCCGGATCACAAGTCGTTTCAGTCAGAGGTCCAGTCAAACGCCGCAGCGCAAGTCCGCCCGGGCGCACCTAAGCGTAAAACCCAGGCGCGCACTGCGCCTGGGTTCGCCGGTCCGTCTGACGACACAGAGAAGCTTGGATGCAGGGCGGTTCGGGCTCAGATCACCCCGATCATCGAGGCCACCAGCGGGTGGCGCACGATGTCGCGTTCGGCGAGGCGCACCACGGCGATTTCGTCGATGGCCTCCAGACGGGCCGAAATATCGGCCAGGCCGGAAATGCCCGGCAGCAGGTCGGACTGCTGCGGGTCGCCCGTGACCACCATGGTCGAATGCCAGCCCAGCCGCGTCAGCAGCATCTTCAGCTGGACGTAGGTGCAGTTCTGGGCCTCGTCGACGACGATGAAGGCGTTGTTCAGGGTGCGGCCGCGCATATAGCCGATGGGCGCGATCTCGATCAGGCCCTCCGCCATCAGGGCCTTGACCCGCTTCATGCTCAGCCGGTCCGAAAGGGCGTCGTAAAGCGGGCGCAGATAGGGGGCCAGCTTGTCCTCCATGTCGCCGGGCAGGAAGCCGATCGACTCCCCGGCCTCGACGGCGGGGCGGCTCAGCACGATGCGGCCGACCTTGCCGGCCTCCAGCGCCTCGACCGCCTTGGCCACGGCCAGATAGGTCTTGCCCGTGCCTGCCGGGCCCAGCGCCATGACCAGATTATGCGCGTCGATGGCCGCCATCATTTCCGTCTGGCCCTCCGACTTCGGCTTCAGCGTCTTCAGATAGCCCTGCTCGCGGTCGTCGTTCGAGGAATGGGGCGACCATCCTGACCGTTCGTTATGGGGGGCGTGGAGCCGACGCACCTTCGACTCCTCCATGAACTCCCGCGAATCCAGGATTCCGTTTTCACGGGACTGACGCTTCATTGCCGCACGCTTTGTCATGGACGTCTCCAGGGCATGAAAAAAGGCGGACCCATACGGGTTCCGCCTTGGCTGGTCTTGGGGAGGAAAAGGCCGTGGCCCGTGTCGTGACGGCCGCCCGGATCGACAGCTTGGCCGTCAGAAACGGGACTGACCCGCCGCCCAACAACCGAACCCGGATCCCAACGCGCCACGCGAAGCCCCGACTAATGACCGGATCGGGCTTGATCCGGCTTCGGATCCGGGGCCGAAATGGCGACCCACGAATCGCATCAACACTCTGATGCTAACGTGGTTAGAAATCTGTTAAAGCCCTCGTTTTTAGAAGATTAGGCGGCGTTCTGATGACCATTTACACATTGGGCGACAGCAAACCGCAGTTTCCCGCGCCCGGCGAATACTGGGTCGCGCCGAGCGCATCGGTGATTGGGAACGTGATTCTGCACCCCAACGCCAGCGTCTGGTTCGGCGCGGTGCTGCGTGGCGACAACGAGCCGATCGTTGTGGGGCCCGACAGCAACATCCAGGACGGCAGCGTCCTGCACACCGACATGGGCTCGCCCCTGACCCTGGGCCGGGGCGTCACCGTCGGCCACCAGGCCACGCTGCATGGCTGCGAGGTCGGCGACTACAGCCTGATCGGCATCGGGGCGGTGGTGCTGAACGGGGTGAAGATCGGCCGCAACTGCATCATCGGCGCGAACGCCCTGCTGACCGAGGGCAAGATCATTCCCGACAACAGTCTGGTCGTGGGCCAGCCGGGCAAGGTGGTGCGAGAGCGCGATCCCGACCAGATCGCCGTCCTGCAGATGTCGGCCGAACATTACGTGCAGAACTGGAAACGGTTCGCGGCGGATCTGCGCGCCCTCTAGTCTCCGCTCAACCCGGCTAGCGCCGGGATGCGCGGGATCAGGAGGCTAGAATCCTTCGCGCCGCGTCGGCGTCCTTGTCGATCTGGGCCTTCAGGGCGCCCAGCCCGTCGAAGCTTTCCTCGCCGCGCAGCCAGGCGACCAGTTCCGTCTCGATGACCTGGCCGTACAGGTCGCTGTCGAAATCGAACAGCCAGACCTCGAGCAGCGGGGTCTCCAGCGCATACATGGGCCGCACGCCCAGGCTGGCGACGCCGTTGACGACCCGCCCGTCCGCCAGACGGCTGCGGGTCGCATAGACGCCGTAGGCGGGGCGCATGTAATCGCCCAGCGCGATGTTGGCGGTCGGCACGCCGATGGTGCGGCCGCGCTTGTCGCCGTGGATCACCTCGCCCTGAAGAGCAAAGGGGCGGCCCAGGATGGCGGCGGCCCGGTCCATGTCCCCGGCCTTCAGGGCTTCCCGCACGGCGCTGGATGACAGTTTCAGCCCGTCGGCGTCATCCAGCCGCTCGGCCACCGAAACCGTGAAGCCCAGCCGCTCGCCATAGGTCTTCAAGGCTTCGGGCGAGCCGGACCGCCCCTTGCCGAAGGTGAAGTCGAAGCCGACGGCGGCATGGCGCACGCCAAGCCCCCGCGCCAGCACCTTTTCGGCGAAGTCCGCATCGCTCATGCCCGCCATCTCGCCGTCGAACGGCAGCAGATACAGGATGTCGACCCCCAGGGGCGCCAGGGCCTGGGCCATCTGGTCCGCCGTCATCAGGCGAAAGGGCGCCGCCTCGGGCTGGAACCAGCGGCGCGGATGGGGATCGAAACTGACCACGCCGAGCGGCGCGCCCAGCCGTTCGGCGGCGGCCTTTGCGCCCGCAATGACCGCCTGATGCCCCCGGTGCACGCCGTCGAAGGCGCCGACCGCGACCGCTGCGCCCCTCAGGGCGTTCGGCAGGTCGCGCCAGTCGCGGACGATCTGCATCAGCGCTGGGAGGGCTTGCGCCGGCGCGGAACGCGGACGACGGCGACGCCGTCCATGATCATGGTCTCGCCGACAAAGCCTTCGCAGCTCAGCTTGACCCGTGCGCTCTCGGCCTCGACCTCGATCACCGTAATCAGGATGCGGACGACGTCGTCGATCCGCACCGGCTGATGAAAGGCCAGGGTCTGGGAGATGTAGATCGACCCGGCGCCCGGCAGGATGGTGCCGACCACGGCCGATCCGAACGAGGCGCTCAGCAGGCCATGCGCGATCCGGCCGCGATAGGCGGTCTTGGACGCAAAGGCCTCGTCCAGGTGGACAGGGTTGAAGTCGTCGGACGCCTCGGCGAACAGCCGAATCCGGTCCTCCGTGGCGACCACGATTTTCTCGGCGGCCATGCCGACGTGAAGTTCGTCCAGGATGTAACCACCGGACGGATGCTGCTGAACCAATTCGACCATGCTGCAGGCTTTAGCTGCGGTGCGACAAAATGGCGAGCCTTACCAGGCGAGTTCGAGCGCGGCGTATCGCGCATATGTTGTTTCAGCCTTCAGCAGATCGCTGGCGCGGGCGGGATCCAGCGTCCCATCCTCGCCTCGGGCCTGGTCGCCGTGGATGCCCTGGGCGATGAACAGGCAGTCCAGGGCCTGGGCGTTGGCCCCCATGATGTCGGTGACGACGCCGTCGCCGATGCACAGGACGCGCGACCGATCGACCGGCCGGCCCAGCAGCGTCTGCGCCTCCTTGATCGCCAGATCATAGATCGGGGCATAGGGCTTGCCGGCCATGACGACCCGACCGCCCAGCGACTCGTACAGGTCGGCCAGCGCCCCGCCGCAATAGATCAGCTTGTCGCCGCGCTGAACCACCCGATCGGGGTTGGCGCAGATCAGCTCCAGATCGCGCGCCGCGCCGACCGCGAACCGCTCGCGATAGTCCTCAGGCGTCTCGGTCGTGTCGTCCACGGGGCCGGTGACGGAGATGAAGGCGGCGTCCTCTGCGCCGGCGGCGCGGTCCAGCCCCAGTCCGGCGTAGAGGGGGGCGTCACGCTCTGGCCCGACGATCCAGGCCGGGCCGGGCGCCCGCTTGGCCAGTTCGGCGCGCGTGGCGTCCCCGGAGGTGACGAAGGCCTTCCAGGCCTCGCGCGGCACGCCCAGGCCGTCCAACTGGGCGATCACGTCCGAGGCCGGTCGGGGCGAGTTGGAGATCAGCACCACATGCCCGCCCTCGCGGTTGAACCGCATCAGAGCCTCGCACGGGGTCGCCCAGCTTTCGCGCCCGTTGTGGATCACCCCCCAGACGTCGCAGAGCAGGATGTCATAATCGCCGGCGACGGCGCCGAGGTGGGGCAGGGCGTGGGGGAGGGTCATGGGCGTCTGAGTAGCCGCTCGGACACCATGACGAAAGTCTCCTCCCCATCAAATGGGGAGGAGGCAGACAGGCCGGTTCAGCTGAACCGACGCCTTTGTTCGGCGCTGCGCAGGGTGGAGCGCAGGAAGTCGGCGGGCGGGTCGGTCTCGGCCAGCACCTGTTCCTTGATGGCGCGGGGTTCGCCGAACAGGTGGCCCTGGCCCATCGCGACGTCCAGCTCGAGGATGTCGACGACCTGACGCTCGTTCTCGACCTTTTCGGCGATGACCTCGACGCCGTAGCGGCGGGTCAGGGCGGCGAAGTCGGCGGCCTGGATGTCGGGCATGGAGCGCAGCGGCGCTCCGCCGTCGAGATCCAGAAGCTGTTCGATCAGCAGGTCGGCCGACACCTTGATGAACTTGACGTCCGCCCGCTGCAGGTCGGCGAAGTCGAGGTCCAGCGTCTGGACCTTGTCCAGCGAGAAGCGGAATCCCATGTCGGCCAGCCGCGCCATGTTGCGCGCCTCCACGGCGCCGCGCGCGTCGAAATTGGCCTGGCCCAGCTCGAAGATCAGGGCCTGGTTCAGATCGCGGTTCTCGCTGAGGAACTCCAGGAAACGCGGGAAGAAGGTCTCGTCGCCCAGCGAGGTCAGGGCCACGTTGCAGAAGACCCCGACCTTGCGGTCCTGGCGCGCCAGCCGGCGCACGATCTGGGCGCAGCGGAACAGCAGCAGATTGTCGATGGCGGGCACCAGGCCCTCGCCTTCGGCCAGCGACAGATATTCGGCCGGCATCATGACCCGGTCGGTCGCGTCGCGCAGGCGGGTGAAGCTCTCGTAAAAGATCGTGCGGCGCTGGGGCAGGGATACGACGGGCTGAAGATAGAGGTCCACCCGACCCTCGCTGAGCGCCTCGTGGATGGTGCGCAGCAGGACGTTCGACTGGGCCTGGCGCCGGCCTTCGAAGGTCTCGACCCCGATGCTGGGGGCGGCCGACAGCCGGTGGTCGATGCTCTCGCTCATCTGCTGGACCAGGGTCTCCAGCATTCGCACTTCGCCGGTCAGGGCGTCTGTGTCTGACAGGGCGCCGCTCTCGATGGCGTGGGCCAGTTCGGTCAGGGCGCCCTGGGTCGACTCCATCGCATCGGCCAGCAGGCGGTGGGCCTCGCGGACCTGGTCGATCTCCTTCTTCAGGGCGTGACGGGCGGCGACGCCCGTGACGATGCCGTGGAAGGCGCCCAGCAGACCCAGCGCCCCGAGCGCGCCCGCCACGCCCGCGCCGGCGCCCAGGCCCGCACGCCACAGGAACGCCCCCACGGTCATGCCGAGGAACAGATAGGCGAAGTACAGAAAGCCCGTGGTCAGGTTACGCATCGGCTGGCGGTGGCCACTCCCGGATGGAATCGCCTGAGTATCAGGCTATCAATGTCGTTCGGCTAGAGCCGGGGCGCAAATAACCCGGCGGAACTCAAGGGAAACCCAATGGAACTGTTCGATCTCACCGGCAAGGTCGCCATCATCACCGGCTCGTCGCGGGGCATAGGCAAGGCGATCGCCGAGCGGCTGGCCGAACACGGGGCCAAGGTGGTCATCTCCTCGCGCAAGGCCGGGCCGTGCGACGAGGTCGCCGCCGAGATCAACGGCAAGTACGGCGAGGGGCGCGCCATCGCGGTTCCCGCCAATATCGCCTCCAAGGAGGATCTGCAGCGGCTGGTGGACGAGACGAACGCCGCCTTCGGTCAGATCGACATCCTGGTCTGCAACGCCGCGACCAATCCCTACGCCGGGCCGATGGGCGGGATCGCCGACGATCAGTTCGAGAAGATCCTGCAGAATAACGTCATCTCGAACCATTGGCTGATCCAGATGGTCGCGCCGCAGATGGTGGAGCGCAAGGACGGGGCGATCCTGGTGATCTCGTCCATCGGCGGCCTGCGCGGCAACGCCCTGATCGGCGCCTACAATATCTCCAAGGCGGCCGACATGCAGCTGGTGCGGAACCTGGCGGTGGAGTGGGGCCCGTCGAACGTGCGGGTCAACTGTATCGCCCCGGGCCTGGTCCAAACCGATTTCGCCAAATATCTGTGGGAGAATCCGGAGCTGCTGAAGACGGTGACGGAGCCCGCGCCGCTGAAAAGGATCGGCCAGCCGGATGAAATCGCCGGCACGGCGGTCTATCTGTGCAGCCCCGCCTCGGCCTATGTGACGGGGCAGACCCTTGTGGTGGACGGTGGATTGACGATTGCCTGGTGAAAACACGCGAGAAGAGCCGAAGTTTGAGCGCGCCTCAGAGGCGCGCTCAAACAGCCCGAGGGGCGGCAGCGCCACAAGCGTGCGGCAGGACCTGATCTGGCGCCTGCAGGCCGTCGCCTTCCAGGCGCTGTTTTCGTTCCTGCGCCTGCTCGGGGTCGAGCGCGCCTCGGGCCTGGGCGGCTGGCTGTTGCGGACGCTGGGACCGAAGACGGGCACCCAGAAGACGGTGATGCGCAATCTGCGGATCGCCTTCCCCGACATGACGGACGCCCAGCGCGAGGCTCTGGCGCTGGAACAGTGGGACCGGACGGGGCGGACCTTCGCCGAACTGGCGGTCATGGATCAGCTGACGCCCGAGGGCGGGCGGGTCGAGGTGGTCGGGATGGAGCGGCTGCACGCCCTGCGTGACAGCGGCAAGGCGGCGGTGCTGATCTCGGGCCATCTGGCGAATTTCGAAGTCATGGCGGCGGTGATCATGGCCTCGGGCCTGCCGTGCCAGGTGACCTATCGGGCGGCGAACAATCCCTATGTGGACGCCCTGATCCGCCAGAGCCGCGAGCGCTACGGCATTCGCCTGTTCGCGCCCAAGGGCGACGGGACGCGCGAGCTGATGGCGGGGATGAAGCGGGGCGATTCCATCGCGCTTCTGGTCGATCAGAAATACAATCAGGGGCCGGAGGTCGAGTTCTTTGGTCAGCCGGTCAACGCCTCGCCGGGGGCGGCGCGACTGGCGCTGAAGTTCGGGGCGGTGATTCAGCCCCTGTCGGTGGTGCGTCTGCCCGGCGTGCGGTTCCGGGTGACGGCGCATGAGCCGATCATGATCCCCGAGACCGCGGACAAGGCGGCTGACGTGCTGGCGGGCGTCCAGGCGGTGAACCGCTTCGTCGAGGATCGGGTTCGCGAGGTTCCGGAGGACTGGTTCTGGGTTCACCGGCGCTGGCCGGACAGGGTCTATGCGGCCCTGGGCGATCGCCTGGAATCGGCGGCGCGGCGGAACGGCCCGGCATAGGCCTCGACGTCGCGACGTCGGCGGCAGGGACCGCAGTAGGCGCTCGTCTTGATGAAGGCGCGGGGCTTGAGGATGACCGCGTTTATCCGGTCGAGGATGGCCTTGGCGGTGATCGGCTTGACCAGGAATTCGGTGACGCCGGCGTCGCGGGCCGCATAGATGCGGCTCTTTTCGGCATGGCCGCTCATCATGATGATGGGCAGGTAGATGTTGGCGCTGTCCGGGCCGGTGCGGACCAGCCGCGTGAACTCGACGCCGTCCAGCGGGAACATGTTGTAGTCGACGATGGCCAGATCGACGGGCTGGTGGCTAAGAATGTCAAGGGCCACGGCGCCGTCGGGCGCTTCGTGAACCTTGTGGATGCCGGCGGAATTCAGCACGGCCGAGGTGATGGCGCGCATATGCTGATTGTCGTCCACCAGCAGAACGGCCAGCGATTGAAGCGATGACATCGGAGCCCCCGAAGCGAGGCGGGGAAACTACGTGTTTATCCTTACTCTCGCAAGCTGAGCCATAAAATCAGGCCAGACGCCGGGGCGCGCGGGCGCCGACCAGCAGGGACGGGTCCAGATTGCGGTCGCGCCATTTCAGGCGCCAGCACAGATGGGGGCCGGTGGCGCGGCCCGTCATGCCGACGCGGCCCAGGGGATCGCCGCGCCGGCGGGCTGGTTCGGGGTCACGTCCAGTTGCGACTGGTGCAGATAGGCGCTGATCAGGCCCTGGCCGTGGTCGATCAGGGTCAGACCGCCCTCGAAATGCATGTCCGGGCGGGTGAAGACGATGCGGCCGTCGGCCGGGGCGCGGATCACGGTCCCGGCCGGGGCGGCCAGATCGACGCCGTAATGGGGCCGCGCGGGCGTGCCGTTCAGGATACGCTGGGCGCCCCATTCGCTGGAGATGCGGTAGGTCTCGAGCGGCCAGATGAAGCCGTCGCGGAAGTCGTCGGCGTCGGCCCGGCTGGCGAAGGCCTCGGTCTTGAGGGCGACCTCCTGGCGGATGCGGTCCAGAAGCGCCGGATCGCTGGGTTCGACCGTGGCGGGCGGCAGGCCGTCCACGCGGGTCGAGGGGAAGGCGTAGGGCGCGACGTCCAGGACGCGGCGGGTGGATCGGGCGCCGGATCGGACCTCGATCTCGGCCAGGGCGGGGGCGTCGCGGTCGAAGCCGACGATGAAGAGGCCGTCGGTCGAGGCGGTGGACAGGGCCTCGCCGTCCACGAGGATCAGGGCGCGCGGCTCGGTGCGGCCCAGGGCGTAGCCGCCCTGACGCCAGGCGCCGTTCAGGACCAGATCGACCGCGCCCTGAGCCGGGGCCGAGGCGCCCAGCATCCGCGGGGTCGCCAGGGCCGCGCCGAAGCCGAGCAGCAGCGGGCGGCGGCCGATCAAGGGGCGGTCATCCGGGCGATGAACTCGGCCGGGCCGAAATAGGCCTCCTGCCGGGTCGGGCTCCAGTAGCGCAGCACCTCCAGCGGGATAGGCTTTTCCGTGACGGCGCAGCGCACGAACCGTCCCGGTTTCAACACCGCGAATTCGCCGTCGCCATAGTGGAGGGCGGCCTGTGTCGTGTTCGTCGCGTCCATGGGGTCAGTTAACGATGATCGGGGTTCGAGGCCAAGGACAGTTTCACGCCGTCGCCGGGTTGGGGCCGGCCATTTCGGCCTTGTGATCGATGGCGGCCTGTTTGGCCTCGGGCGAGCCCGAGACCGGCGGGCGGGGCCGGCCGCCCATCCGGTCGGTGAACAGGAAGACGAAGGGGTTCAGCGAGATCGACAGCAGGGCGGCGGCCAGGATCAGGTCGTGGGTCTCGCGGCTCATGGCCCCCAGGCTGACGCCCAGGGCGGCCAGGATGAAGGAGAACTCGCCGATCTGGGCCAGGGAGGCGGCGACGGTCAGGCCGGTGGACCGGTCCAGCCTGAAGACGCGGGCGATGGCCAGGGCGGCCAGCGACTTGCCGATGATGACGATGCCGAGGACGCCCAGAACGGCCCAGGGCTGGCGCACCAGGATCATGGGGTCGAACAACATGCCGACCGAGACGAAGAACAGCACGGCGAAGGCGTCGCGCAGGGGCAGGGACCGTTCGGCGGCGTTGTGGCCCAGCGGCGAGGCGTTCATCACCAGGCCGGCCAGGAAGGCGCCGAGCGCGAACGAATGGAACAGATAATAGGCCAGCCAGGCGATGCCCAGGGCGATGGCCAGGACGCCCAGGGTGAAGAGCTCGCGCGAGCGGGTGTGGGCGATGCGGACCAGCAGCCAGGGGATCAGCTTGCCGCCGACGACCAGCATGCCGGCGACGAACAGGCCGACCTTCAGCAGGGTCCAGCCGATGCCCATGCCCAGGGCGGCGAGATCGGTCTGGGTTCCGGCGGGGACGATGATCATGGGCAGCATGACCAGGGCGATGACGATGACCATGTCCTCCACGATCAGCCAGCCCACGGCGATACGGCCGACCTCGCCCTTGACCTGTTTGCGCTCTTCCAGGGCGCGCAGCAGGACCACGGTGGAGGCGACCGACAGGGCGAAGCCCATCAGCAGGGCCTCGACATCCCCCAGGCCCAGCACCACCCGGCCCAGGGCCCAGCCCAGGACGGTGGCGACGGCGATCTGGACCAGGGCGCCGGGCACGGCGACCTTGCGCACCTGCATCAGATCCCGGGGCGAGAAGTGCAGCCCGACCCCGAACATCAGCAGGATGACGCCGATCTCGGCCAGTTGCGGCGCCAGTTCGGTGTCGGCGACGAAACCGCCCGTATAGGGGCCGACGGCGACGCCCGCGACCAGATAGCCGACCAGGGGCGACAGCTTCAGCCGATTGGCCAACATGCCGAACACGAAGGCGAGGACGAATCCTCCGACCAGGGTGAGAATCAGGCTGTCGGCATGCGGCATCAAGGCTCCTGTCGCGGGCGAAGGGGTGATTTTTGGATAGGTTCAGGTGGGGCGCTTTGCCCCGTCTGACAAGATGACGCAGTGTCGCGTCGGGTTGAATTGGCGTCGTCTTCGCGCTTTCGCTGCGAAGTTCGGAGGGCTGGGCGGGGCGCCGGGCCTTCGCCCGGAGTTTGATCTAGAAATACCGTTTCGACGAAGGTTTGACGCCCCGCGCGGTTGGTTGGTCTGCAAGCTCGGGGCGCCGAGCGGTGGCGGTCTTATCGCCTAACCCCATAAGCCTGCGACGGGTCGGCGGTCCCTGCGAAGAACCGTCCCGAGTGCGGCCGAGTATCCCCCTCGACCCTCCGACGGCGTTTTGAGACGCCGTCGGCGCGGAGGGATTGCACCCCCGCTCCCGTTCCATCCGCTCCCGCCGCCGCAAGGTCGCAGGCCAAGCGAGCCCTCCAAGCGACGAGACCGGGAGTGATTATAGGGGGTGGGCGAACCCAGGCGGGGAAGTCGGGACGAGAATCTGACAAGCCGCTGGAATCGTTACGGCAGGACCAGCGTCATTGTGATAGTTGGACCCGTTCGGGCCCCCTCCGTCACGGCGCTCTGCGCCGCGCCACCTCCCCCAAGGGGGGAGGATCTCCGTCATCCCATTCCTCCCCCCTTGGGGGAGGTGGATCGCCGGCGAAGCCGGCGAGACGGAGGGGGCGCGGACCTAGAACCAGCCGCCGCGGCGCCAGCGGTCGTCGCCGCGGTAGCGGTCGTCGGGGATGTAGCGGCCGGCGCGGTCGTACCAGCCATAGCCCTGCTGGTAGCGGTCGTAGCCGTCGAGGACGTAGGCCTGGTCGAAATAGGGACCGTCTTCCGCCTCCCACCAGTCGCGGGGGTAGGGGGTCTGCTGGCAGTCGTACCCGCCGTCGTTGCCGTTCCAGGACGGGGCGTAGCGGTCGCGGTAGCGGTTCTCGAAGCGGGGGCGGCACAGATCGCGGGACCAGACGCTGTTGCCGCGCGCCTGGATGGTCGCCCGTTCCTCGGCGTAGATGGCGTCGCGGACCCCGGCGAAACTGTTGCCCGTTACCACGGCCCGGCCCGAGGCTGCGGCGACCCCGACCTGGTTCACGCGGACGCGGTTCTGATCGAACAGCAGCTCGCCGTTATAGAGGACCGCCCCCTTGTCGCCCTTGCAGATCCGGCTGTTGGAGACCGAGACCGAGGCGCCCTCGACCGCCACGCCCTCGACATAGCCGCAGATCTTGGCGTTGCTGACGGCCACCTGGCCGTAGTCGCGCGCGGCGCGGACGATCAGGCCGATGGCGCGGGGGCCGAAATTGTTCGGCTGTTCCGAGCCGATCAGGGTGACGGAGGTCAGGGTGGAGGGCGCGCCCGATCCCGGCGTCAGGTCCACGCCCGACTGGGCCCCGGCGACGGCGGTCTCGTACAGGGTCACGGCGGCGCCGTCGGCGACGATGGCGGCCGAGACGGTGCGGGCGTCGATCAGGACGTCGCGCAGGTCCAGCAGGCCGCCGTCGACATAGATGGCGGCCTCGTCGCCGACGTGGCGGAAGCCGACCCGGCTCATGACGATCTCGGCGTTGTAGCCGACCACGCAGGCGGCGTCGCCGGCGCGGGGCGAGGCGAAGACCAAGTCGCGAACCTCGACCCGGACGCCGGGCGCGACGGTCAGGCAGGGCAGGCCGTCCGGCGCCTGAAGGGTCGGCGTCGCCGCATCCCAGCGGCGCGGATCAAAGCCGCTGTCGCCGATGATGGTCATCGGCTTGTCGATGTTCAGCCAGCCGACGCAGGCGCCGGCCCGGGCGCGGATGATCAATGTGCCGCCGGGGCGCACGCGCTGGACCGCGCTTTCGATCGCGCCGGAGCCGGGATTGCCGCCGCAATCGACCAGGACGACCTCTTCCTGGTGCGGGGGACGGGGCAGGGGGCGCCAGTCGGGGCCGCGATAACGGCCGTAGTCGTAGCGGCGATGGGCGCGCGGCCGGCTGCGGGTCGGCGGGTCCAGCAGGACGCCGAAGTTGGGCCGGGTCTGGGCCTCGACCTTGGCGGCCACCTGAGCCTGAACCGGGTCGGGCAGGGCCGCCAGGGTGGATAGGGCGAAGGCCGCGAGGAGCGAGACTTTCGCGAGCGAGCGGATGTTCATGCGACCAGACCCTCCCTGTTAACGGCGCTGTTGTTGGGCGCGGGACACCTGGGACAGCAGGGCCTGCAGGCGCGAGGCCGAGGGGCCGAAGCCCGACAGCGCGGATTCGATGCGGTAGGCGACGGCGTCGGCCTTGTCCTGATCCGCCACCCCGGCGACGCCGAGGGCGAAGTATGTGGACATGGCGAACTTGGCCTCGGGGCTGCCCTGGCGGGCCGCCTCGCTGAACCATTTGAACGAGCGGGCGTAGTCGGCGGGCAGGCCGATCCCCTCGGCGTACATGACGGCCAGCACCAGCTGGGCCTCGGACGAGCCGTTGACGGCGGCCAGCTGGATGGCGCGGACCCGTTCGACCGGGGACAGCCGGCTTTCGGTCGCATGGCCGATCATGGCCTCGAAGGCCTCGATCTGTTGGCGGGACAGTTGCTCGGGCGCGGTGACGGCCTCGGGGGTCACGCCCAGATAGCGCAGGGCGCGGCCCACATGGATGAAGGGCAGTTCGCCCTGAAGCCGCGACAGGGCGTATTCATAGGCGTCGCCGCGCGGCCGGCTCTCGTCCGAGAAGGGGACGCCCGAGGCCGGCGCCTCCAGCGGGTAGAATTCGAACGGCGGCGTCCACTGGCGCGCCTTGGCCTCGACGAAACCCGCATACTGGGCGCGGCCGGGCGAGGAGCGTTCGAAGTCCTTCATCAGCACATAGGCGCCGACGTCGCCGGTCTGGACCGCCAGATAGTTGTACAGATAGGCGTCGACGTCGTTGCGCTGGAACAGGTTGATCGCGGCCCAGTAGCCGCCGCGCGGACGCTTCTGGCCGAGGCCCTGGCCGTCGGCCGCGCGGCCCAGGGCCTCGCGCGCCTCGGGATTGTCCTCGGGCTCGCCGAACGGGCCGTACAGACCGTCATGCAGCCGGGCCAGGGTGCGATAGCCCTCGGCGTCCTGGGTCGAGAGGACGTAGATGACCCGGTCGCGCACCGCCTCCTGCTCCTCGCGGCTCATGCGCGACAGCTGGCGGTCCAGGACCTGATAGGCGCGGTGGCGTTCGAAGGCGCGGCAGTCGTCGTAGCGCGACAGCGGGCGCCAGCCGCCGCCGAACAGTCCGCCCCTGTTGCGTTCGACCCGGTTGATCGGGGCGTAGCCCTCATCATTGGCCAGGGCCATGGCGTACCAGACCGCGCTTTCGATCGGGTCCTCGATATTCTTGTCGGTGGCGCGGACGGCGGCGTAGCGCGAGCCCAGCTCCAGCTGGGCGAAGACGTCGCCGCGGAAGGCGGCGCGGCGCAGGGCGCGCAGACCGGCCTCCTGGGCGTTGAACTCGGACCCTGTCACCGAGGCGGGGCGGGGGCAGGAGAGGGCGGCGTCATTCTGGCCGCCCCGACGCCAGAAGCCCGGCCGGCCGTCGCCGCAACTGGCCAGGAGCAGAACGGCGATCAGAAGGACCACGATTGCCAGGGCGCCGCCGGCCAGGGGCGTGCGATGCCGCTGGAGACGGAAGGGGTCGTGCGCCGTTTTGTCGTGCTCCTTCATCAGTCGCTGTCGCCCCCGGTAATCCTGTGTACGCCATGATGCAGGACGACGCCCACGTGCGCCGACAGGTCCGATCGTTCATCATGGTTAACGCTGTTTTGCGACAAAGCTGTGCGGCAGCAAGCCCCTATTTTCAGGCCGGAGAACCTTGTTGTTTGATTTCCGATGCTTAGAAAATTCGGTCCTGAGACGAAAGCTCGCGTCGGAGACGACCGCCCCCTATATCGGCTGCGAATCGAAGGAGCCGCCCATGTCCTACCTCGCCCGCGACGACCGCCCCGCCGACAAGGCTGACCGCTACGCCGAGGTCGAGGCCGAGGTGCTGGCCGTGCTGGAGGGGGAGCCCAATCTGACGGCGCGGATGGCGACGGTCGCCTCGATGCTGGCCGACGCCTTCGACGACTTCTTCTGGACGGGCTTCTACGTGGTGGCGCCGGACAAGGCGGATGAACTGGTGGTCGGGCCGTATCAGGGGACGCTGGGCTGTCTGCGCATCGCCTTCGGGCGCGGGGTGTGCGGGACGGCGGCGGCGACGCGCACGACCCAGATCGTCGAGGACGTCCACGCCTTCCCCGGCCATATCGCCTGCGACAGCCGCTCGGCCAGCGAGATCGTCGTGCCGGTGCTGGACGCGGCGGGCGCGCTGATCGCCGTGTTCGACGTGGATGCGACGACGCCGGCCGCCTTCGACGCCGTGGACCAGGCGGGGCTGGAGCGGCTGATGGCCAGGGTCTTCGCCGCCGGCTGAGCTGAAGAACAAGAGGGGGAAGGGATGGAGGACGAGATGACGCAACGGGTGATGGTGATCACCGGCGGGCACGGGGTGCTGGGCCGGGCCGTGCTGGAGGCCGCGCGGGCGGCGGGGCTGGCGGTCGCCGTCATCGACCACGCCGAGGGCCATCCGGTCCCGGCCGGGGTGCTGGAGATCGGCGGGGTGGACCTGACCGACGCGGCCCAGGCCGAGGGGGCCGTGGCCTCGGTGATCAGCCGGTTCGGGCGGCTGGACGTGCTGGCCAATATCGCCGGCGGCTTCGTGTGGCAGACGACGGACGACGCGGCGCCGGCCTGGGACCGGATGCAGGCGCTGAACCTGACCACCGCCCTGAACGCCAGCCGCGCGGCCCTGCCGTATCTGAAGGCGGCCTCGGACGGGCGGATCGTCAATGTCGGCTCGGCCGCGGCGCTGAAGCCCGGCGCGGGCATGGGGGCCTATGCGGCGGCCAAGCTGGGGGTTCACGCCCTGACCCAGGCCCTGGCGGAGGAGCTGAAGACGACGGCGGTGACGGTCAACGCGGTCCTGCCCTCGATCATCGACACCCCGGCCAATCGCAAGGACATGCCGGACGCCGATCCGGCGACCTGGGTGGCGCCGGCCGATCTGGCGGCGGTGATCCTGTTCCTGGCCTCGCCCGAGAGCCGGGCCATGACCGGCGCCCTGGTGCCGGTGACCGGGCGGGTCTGATGCGGGGCGATCTGGTCCGCAGCGTGCTGTATCTGCCGGCGTCGAACGCGCGGGCGGTGGAGAAGGCGCGGACGCTGGACTGCGACGTGGCCATTCTGGACCTGGAGGACGCGGTGGCGCCCGAGGCCAAGGTCGAGGCGCGGGAAGCGGCGGTCGCGGCGGTGAAGGCGGGTGGGTTTGGGCCGAGGTTGGGGGTGCGGATCAACGCCCTGGACACCGACTGGGGCGAAGACGATCTGGACGCTCTGGCGGAGGTCGGCGCCGGCCTGATCGTTGCGCCCAAGGTGGAGACGGTCGAGACGGTGCAGGCGATCTCGGGCCGCGCGCCGGGGGCGGCGCTGTGGGCCATGATCGAGACGCCGCGCGGCCTGATCGCGCTGAATGACATTGCTGCGGCGGGCGGGCGGCTGGACGGGCTGATGTTGGGGGTCAACGACCTGGCCAAGGCGCTGGGGACGGGCGCGTCGTCGGATCGCGAGCCGTTCAAGCCGTGGCTGGCGGCCCTGGTGGTGGCGGCGCGGGCGCACGGGCTGTTGGCCATCGACGGGGTGTTCAACCGGATCGAGGATGGGGACGGACTGGCGGCCGAGGCGGCGCAGGGACGGCTGTACGGGTTCGACGGCAAGAGCCTGATCCATCCGTCGCAGATCGCCTGCGCCAACGCCGCCTTCTCGCCGTCGGAGGCCGAGGTGGCCCAGGCCCGCGCCGTGGTCGAAGCCTTTGCAGCGCCGGAGGCCGAGGGCCGTGGCGCGATCCGGGTCGGGGGCGCCATGGTCGAACGTCTGCACCTGGACCAGGCCGAAGCCTTGCTGGCGCGACACGCCGAGGCGACGAACCGCCGGTAAGGCGCCGATCCGGCGTTTCCTATTGCGCCCGGACGCTGTAGGAAGCCCGCCCTTCGAGGAGCCGGGTCATGACCACGCCACAGCCGCTGACGATCGGCATAGATTTCGGCACGACCAATTCCGTCGTCGCCCTGGCCGACCCGACGACCGGCGCCGTCCTGGTGCAGTTCGCGATCGAGGGCGGCGAGACCGCCACCTTCCGCTCGGCCCTGAGCTTCCAGTTCCACGCCGCCGAGGGCGAGGGGCGGCCGGAACGGATCGTCGAGGCCGGGCCCTGGGCCATCGAGGCCTATGTCGAGGATCCGCACGACACCCGGTTCATCCAGTCGTTCAAGACCTTCGCCGCCAGCGCCGCCTTCACCGAGACCCGCATCCACGATCGCCGCTATACGTTCGAGGACCTGCTGTCCGCCTTCCTGCTGAAGCTGCGCCACCATGCGGGCGTCGCCATGGCCGACCTGCCGCCGCGTGTCATCGTCGGCCGGCCCGTCACCTTCGCCGGCGGCCGGCCCGACGAGGCCCTGGCCCTGTCGCGCTACGAGACGGCGTTCAAGCGGCTGGGGTTCGAGGACGTCCGCTACGCCTATGAACCGGTCGGCGCCGCCTTCTATTTCGCGCGGACCCTGAAACAGGATGCGACGGTGCTGGTCGCCGACTTCGGCGGGGGCACCAGCGACTTTTCCATCATCCGTTTCGAACACACGCCCGACGGGCTGAAGTCCACGCCCCTGGCCCGGTCGGGCGTCGGGGTGGCGGGCGACGCCTTCGACTACCGGATCATCGACAATCTGGTGTCGCCGGAACTGGGCAAGGGCAGTTTCTACACCAGCCTGGGCAAGACCCTGCCGGCGCCCCAGCGCTATTATTCCGCCTTCGCCCGCTGGGACCAGCTGGCCCTGCTGCGGGCCTCGCGCGACATGCGCGACATCCGGGGCCTGGCCTCGACATCGCTGGAGCCCGAGAAGATCGAGCGGCTGATCGAGGTGCTGGACGACAACCACGGCCACGCCCTGTACCGCGCCGTCTCGACCCTGAAACAGGACCTGTCGCGCGCCGAGACGGCCCAGTTCTCGTTCGTCGCCGGCGGGGTGCGGATCGAGGCTCCAGTCGCCCGCGCCCAGTTCGAGGCCTGGATCGCGCCGGAGCTGACCGCCATCGAGACCGCCCTGGACGAGGCGCTCCACGCCTCGGGCCTGCCGCTGGAGGGGATCGACCGGGTCTTCCTGACCGGCGGCACCTCCCTGACCCCGGCCGTGCGCGCCCTGTTCCACCGTCGCTTCGGCGCATCGCGGATCGAGACCGGCGGCGAGTTCGAATCCATCGCCGCCGGCCTGGCCCTGATCGGGCTCCAGCCCGACGTGGAGCGCTGGACCGAGGGCTGAGCCGCCGCCGCGGTGCGGGAACATCGGCGGCGCGCGGGTCTTATTTCCTGAAACCCAGGAGACAGACCATGACCGACCGCAACCGCGAGCAACAGGCCGAGGACGCCCTGCCCCAGGGCGTCGCCCGGGGCCGATCGCTGAACACCCCGCCGGAAGAGCTGCGGCTGCGCGCCGGCGGAATAGGGCCGGGCGGCCAGATCGGGCCGGACCCCCTGACGCAGCGGCTGCAGGAAGGCCCGTCGTCCAGCCGCCAGCCCGAAGGCGACCTGCCCCAGGGCCCCCTCAGCGCCGATCCCCGCACGCCGGTCCCGACCACCGCGAAGGACGAGGACGTCGACGACCTGGACCAGAGCTGAGGCCGATGGGGGCGGGGAGGCGGCGTCGCCTCAAGCGGAACCATTGCCGCCGCCCTGCGGTTTGAGCTGAAACCTGAGGAGACAAGCCGTGGACGAGTTCAAGCGAGACGATCCGAACGTCATCATCCCGCTGACCAGCACATTGCCGCGGGTCGAGGAAACCATCGTCATCCAGCGGGAAAGCAGCGCAGGCTGGTGGGCGGTCGGCATCCTGTGTTCGCTGGTCCTGGTCGTCGCCGTGTGGCTGCTGACGCGGCCGGACGGCGCGGACGATCTGACCGACCTTCGCCTCGCCCAGGCCGAAGCCGCCGCAGCGGAGGCCCAGGCGACGGCGGCGAACGCCGTGACCGCGACCAGCGCGACTGTGAATGATCGTGTGGCCATCGCCCAGGCCGAGGCCATGGAGGCGCGCGCCGACGCCGTCCGCGCCACGCAGGAAGCGCGGGCTGCGGAAGCCCAGGCCGCGGAACCGATCATTGTGGAGCGGGCGACGGCGGTCCGGCCGGCGGCGTCCAACGGCACGGCCGTGGTGACGAGCACGTCGCCGCAGCCTTAGGGAGCGGGGCGAACGGTTGGGCTGACGTGGGGGGGGCGAGCGCTGGCGGAGCTCCACGCCGGGTCTCGCCATGGGGGCGGACAGCCGGCGGAAGGGGATTTCCCGGCAGCTCTCAAACCTCTGTCGACCTGTCCGCGCGAGATTTAATCAGGGGGGCGGGAATAATCGCCGTGCGTCGGCTGTCTATTGCAGGTCCAGCCCACAGAAGGAGTTGACCTGTGATAACCCGCGCCATCATCGCAACCGTGTTCGCGCTGTCCGTATCCACCGCCGCGCTGGCCGCTGATCCGGCCAGAACGGGGGAAACCGCAAAAGGTCCCGCGCTCACGAACGCGCAGGGCATGACCCTCTATACGTTCGATAAGGACAGCGACGGCAAATCGGTCTGCAATGGACCCTGCGCCGCAAACTGGCCGCCCTTCGCCGCCGATGCGGATGCGCAAGCGAGCGGAAGCTATACCGTCGTCATCCGGGACGACGGCTCCCGTCAATGGGCCTACCAGGGCCGCCCCCTCTACACCTGGACCAAGGACGCCAAGCCGGGCGACATCACCGGCGACGGCGTCCTCAACGGCGCTTGGCGCATCGCGCAGCCCTAGGCGCTCTAGGCTGCGGACGCGAGACGAGCAGCTGGCGTGACGGCTGTCCGGACACGACCTCGCCGTTGCGACTATCGGCAGCGGCCGGGGCTCGTTCGGAGCCGCACGGACCTGGCCTCGCAATGGCTCAGCTGAGCCTTCGCAAGCGACTTTGCCTTCCGAATGAGCCCTGTTCGCCGATACCGTTGAAAAAGTCGCCTGACTGAGATCGGCTTGAAGAGCGGCATGGTCAGGCTGTGGCGGGGTTCGTGACGCTTCAGGCCTTCAGGCGGGTGCTGGGGCGGGCTGTAGCGGGATCAGACGGGCCATTTTGCGCAGGTTCTGGGCGGTGGCTGCGAGGAGGAACTCGTCTCGGGCGCCGTAGGGACCGCGAAGGCGCAGCCGATCCAGCCTGAGGATGCGCTTGAGGTGTGCGAACAGCATCTCGACCTTCTTCCGTTCGCGTCGGGAGGTGACGTAGGCGTCGGTCCTGGCGATGTCGCGGGCGACGTCCCTGGCGTCTTCGTGGATGGAACGGGTCACCTTCCGAGCCGGCCCGTTGGGGCAGCACTCGGGCTTCAGCGCGCAGGCGTCGCAATCGATCTTGGAGGCGCGATAGCGATAGGTGTCATCCGGCGGTGTATCGGGGTGATCGGCGCGGAAGGCTCGCCGATATTGCTTCAGTTCCTTGCCGCCCGGACAGCGATAGAGGTCGGCGGCACGGTCGTAGGTGAAGTCGGCCCGGGAGAAGGTCCCGTCCGTGCGGCCAGACTTGTCGATGATCGGAATGTGCGGGGCGATCCCCTGGTCGTTGACCAGCCATTCCAGCATCTCGGCCGAGCCATAGGCGGTGTCGGCGGCAAGGCGATCGGGGTGGAGATCATGCCTATCCCGGACCCGCTCGATCATGGTGCGGGCCGCGGTCAGTTCGGCCGGCCGCACGGCGGTGGACGCCTCGACATCGACGATGACGGCGTGTTCCAGATCGATCAGGTAGTTGGTGGCATAGGCGAAGAAGGCCGGCCCCTTGTTGGCGGCGGTCCAGCGCGCGGCCGGATCCACCGGCGAGATGAACTTGGGCGTCACCGGCGTGGCCCCACCGAACGCCGCGTCGTCCAGCACCGCCAGGTACTCGTCGATGGCCCGGCTGGACGCCTCGGGCGGCAGACCGGGATCGCCAGGCACGCTGCGCTCGCGGTTCGCCTCGGCCTTGATCAGGCTGGCGTCCACGGCGAAGCCCTCGCCGCCGACCAGGCCTTCCGACATGCACCGGCGCAGGACCATGTCGAACAACTGACGCAGCAGGTCGCTCTCCCTAAAACGGCCGTGGCGGTTCTTGGAGAACGTCGAGTGATCCGGCACGGCGCCTTCCAGACCCAGCCGGCAGAACCAGCGATAGGCCAGGTTGAGGTGGACCTCTTCGCACAGCCGACGCTCCGACCGAATGCCGAAGCAGTAGCCGACCAGCAGCATCCGGATCAGCAGTTCGGGATCGATCGAGGGGCGACCCATGGCGCTGTAGAACGGAGCCAGATGCGCTCGCAGGCCCTCCAACTCCACGAACCGGTCGATCGACCTCAGCAGATGGTTCGTCGGGACGTGGTCCTCCAACGAGAAAGTATAGAACAGGGCCGCCTGATCGACCCGCCGCTCGCCCATCATCGCGCTGTCTCCGGCTTCAATGACCAGAGTGAATCAGCCCCCGCCGTCCGAGGCAATTGCCGACTTTTTCAACGGTATCCGCCGAAAGCGGACTTTCTCGATGTCCCTTAGAGTAAGGGGCGGACAGCCAGCCGGTGCATGGGCCGATGGCTCCAGTCGCTGAGCCGCTTTTAACCGATTTTGACCCACCTCTTAAGTGGTTCCGCCCCAAAAATGGTAGGCTCGGAGGGAGAGCCTCTACGGACCCCTCAGTCGTTGGATTTACTAGCTTTTTCCGACCTCAATGGGAGGCTGTGTGTCACAGTCTCTGTGTCACTGCAAGGCTACTCAAGCGTGGCCGAACGGCGTCTCCAGTATGCGCTGCGTAATTTCGCCAATGCCGGTGACGGGCAGGAATCCGATCTCCTCGCGCTTAGACTGCTCCCCTAGCTCGTCGTGAACTTCGTCCAGCATCTCTCGCTGCTTCTCGGTAATGAGAGGGTCCGAAATCCCGGGGCTGTAAACGATCATCTCGTGCGCCCTGGGTAGGAACGTGGACTGCTCTGCGTCGCGCTGAACTATTAGATCGAACAACTTGCGCTTGATGCGGTCGACCGACTTCGCTTGGGCCGAGGGACCAAGGGTGGCAAAGTTGGCGACGAGGTTGGGCGAGGAGTAGTCGATACCGATATCCGCCACCTTCGAACGACGCTGTCGCTTCAAACGAATCTCCTCGCTGAAGAAATGGCTGTAGGCTGGATTCCGGGAAACAACGTCTTCAAGGACCATGATCGGCAACCTGTCCCCGCCCCGAATGCTTGGCTCCTCCGCGACATCGGATATCGCCGCAACCTTCAACTCGATATCGGGCTGAAGCTCATAAAGCGACGACATGGCGCTCATCCAAGTCCGAGCAACGTCTCGAAGAGAGTTGCCTTCGCCCGCCCGAACGTCCCCTAGGGTGACGCCGGTAAATACTAGGCCGCGCTCTTTAAGACCCTCCTCGCCCGCCCCTAGTAGACTCTCCGCAAGCTCTTCAAACGCCACTTCGGAAGCGAATATCGCGGTTTCTGCCGACTTCCCAAATAAGCACCTAAGCCGAACCAGAGCGTTCGCACGTTCAATATGAAAGCCAGAACTGTTTGCGGCCGCGACGCCGATAACGAGCTTCTCTGGGCTATCAAGGATGGGTGAAAGCAGGATGGGAGCCCACCGACATGCGACGGTGCCGTCCACAGACGGAAAATCACTGAGGCTGAAAGGGCGTCTCATGCGAGCATTCCGAGAGCTTCGGCAGCAAGTCCTGCGGTAAAGGGACGGCGGCCCTGTAGGAAAGTGACCACGGCGGCGAAATCACCATCGTCCAGAAGCTCGGCCAAATGGTTGGCCGTCGCAAGGGCGTTAAAATCGACGGGCACGTCGCCAGCAAGCACAGCCGCTTGGTGAGCTGCGTAGGTTCGCTGACGTTCGGCCAGGACCGGCGTGAGCCACTCCGTCAGCCGATTGGCCACCCGCACATCGGGCGGCGTCAGATCGCTATGGCCCCACTCGGGTCCTGTGAAACAATGCCCATGGTCGATCATCCAAACCTCTTGATCACCACTGAATAGCAGGTTCCCCGCATGGCGGTCGATGTTGGCGACTAAGGCATCGAACCCGTACATCCGCCCCGCTTCCGCCCACGCTGCCAATCGGCCGAGAACTGCTGCATTTCCACGGTCACGGCAGAGCATTGCGACCTGAGGCTGGCCCACATCCACGCTAGCGAATAGCAGCCGCCCACCGTCAAGCTGAGGGCCATATTTCGCAGCCAGACGGTCAGGTGATGCGAACGCAAGATAGGCGGGCGGTATGGGGAGCCGTGCCGCTAGCCCGAGCCCTGCCGCGAGGACCTCGTTGGCCAGCTCACGAGGGGGTAGGTCTTTTATGATAGCTGGGCGATCACCAACGTTGGTCCGAATAACCCCGCGATAGGTGTCGTTGATGTTGCCAGCATTGAAGGCGACAGCGCCGCCCAGCACCTGAGCAAGGCCTACACGATGGATACCTTCGATCTGCGTCAAACTCTGTCCCCTGAAGCAGCCTAGAGCAATAGGACGTTCAACCTTCAAGTGTCCAGTTGCCCGAGAACGAGACCCTCCGGTGGAACTGATAGACCGCTCCACGGCGGTAGAGATGAGCGCATCCATGCACGGCTTCCATTCCCGTTCGGTGACACAGTTTGGTGTCACAAGCGCCGCATCTTCTGGATTTCCTGCCTAATCAGACATCTATCGAGGAGTGGTAGGCCCGGAGGGACTCGAACCCCCAACCAGACCGTTATGAGCGGTCGGCTCTAACCATTGAGCTACAGGCCCCCAGGACGCGACGGGACCGGCGGTCCTGGCGCGCGGCGCGGCGGGAGGAACCGCCTAGCAGGGGTTGGCGCGGCTTGCCAAGGGGCGCGGGGTCGTCGGACGGTTTTCGGCGAATTCATCAAGATGAACGGAAACCGACGGGGAGGCGCGGACGTTGGTTCAGGTGTAAAAGGCCAAGGTTGCGGCCATGGATCGACGAACCCGTCGGTCGGGATCGTTCTACGGAGACTTCTGCATGAAACGCGCGTTCAAAACCCTGATGCTGGGCGGGGCCCTGACGGCCGCCGTCGCCCTGGGCGCGGCCGCGCCGACCATGGCCCAGACCATGCAGCCGGGCGCGATCCAGATGATGCAGCCGGCCCCGTCGCTGAACCTGTCGGCCTATGGCGAGGTCAAGGCCGCGCCGGACATGGCCACCATCAGCTTCGGCGTCCAGACCGAGGCGGCGACGGCCCAGGAGGCCATGCGCGACAATGCGACCCGGATGACCCAGGTCATGGCCGCCCTGCGCCGCGCCGGGATCGCCGAGCGCGACGTCCAGACCTCGGGCCTGAACCTGTCGGCGCAATATGACTATGAGCAGAACGAACCGCCCAAGCTGCGCGGCTATCAGGCCGTGAACCGGGTGACGGTGACGATCAACGACCTGAGCAAGGTCGGAACCACCGCCGACGCCGTCGTCGCCGCCGGGGTCAACCAGATCGACGGCATCAGCTTCGGCCTGAAGGATCCGAGCGCGGCCGAGGATCGCGCGCGTCAGCTGGCCGTGCGCGCCCTGCAGGCCAAGGCGCAGCTGTACGCCCAGGCCCTGAACGTCCAGCTGGCCGGCATCCGCAACCTGAGCGAAGGCGGCGGCTATTCGCCCGCGCCGCCGCAGCTGTTCGCCGTGCGCGCCATGGCGATGGAAAGCCGCGACAGCACCCCGGTCGCCGCCGGCGAACTGACGGTCCGGATCGACATCACCGGCGTCTACGACATCGCCCGCTGATCCGCGGTTCGGAATGAAGAAAGGCCCGCCGGCGACGGCGGGCCTTGTTGCATTCGGCGTGAGGGTCGATTGTTTCCCTGGTGGGAAAGGGGCGGGCGTCAGCCGGCGCGCTTGATCTCGTTGGCGTCGTCCAGCAGCACGACGTTCGGCGTCCACTGGCGGGCTTCTTCCTGGGGCAGCTGGCCGTAGGTGACGACGATCACCTTGTCGTTCTTCTGGACCAGGCGGGCGGCGGCGCCGTTGACGCCGATGACCCGGGAGCCGCGCGGCGCCTCGATGGCGTAGGTGGTGAACCGCGCGCCGTTGGTGATGTTCAGCACATCGACCTGTTCGTGCGGAAAGATGCCCGCCGCGTCCAGCAGGTCCATGTCGATGGCGATCGAGCCTTCGTAATCGAGGTCGGCCTGGGTCACCGTGGCGCGGTGCAGCTTGGATTTCATCAGGGTGACCAGCATGGGGCGGTCTCCGGTCTATGGCGCGGGCGACAGGCCCCCGCTCGCTTGCGGCTCATATAGGGATTTCCGGGACGCGCATCAATCGTCACGCGGCGCCGCAACATGGTGGATCCGGGGCGATCCGACGCGCCTACGTTGCGGGACGTTCATTTGACGGTGACCGTTCCGAGGCTATGGTGAAGCCGAGCCATTTTCGGCCCCTTGCGAGCGCGCCTTCTCCCATGAAGCAATTCTTCCTGACGGTCCTGGGTGTCTTCACCGGACTGATCCTGTTCGTCGTCGTCATTCCGGTGGTGCTGCTGACCGTGGCGATCGCCGGCTCGTCCAAGCCGACGGCGCCCGCGACCTCGGTGCTGGAGCTGGACCTGCGCGAGGGCGTCAGCGACCAGCCCTCGACCAACCCGTTCGCGGCCTTCGGCGGGTCCGGCCTGTCGGTGACCCAGGTGGTGGACGGCCTGGCCCAGGCCGAGGAGGACAAGAGCGTCAAGGCCCTGCTGATCCGCCTGCCGGAAAGCGGCATGACCCCGGCGACGGCGGACGAACTGCGCCAGGCGGTCCGCCGCTTCCGCGCCTCGGGCAAGCCGGTCATCGCCCACAGCCAGGGCTTCGCGCCCATGGGGGCGGTGATGTCCACCTATATGGTCGGGGCCTCGGCCTCGGAACTGTGGATGCAGAACACGGCCGGCTTCCAGGCGACGGGCTTCTCGGCCGACAGCGTCTTCCTGGGGCGGGCGTTCGAGAAATACGGGGTGCGCGCCGATTTCGAGCAGCGCTACGAGTACAAGAACGCCGTCAACGAATACACCCAGAGCGACTATACCGGCCCGCACCGCGAGGCCATGACCGCCTGGATGACCTCCCTCTATGACAGCGCCCTGGCCAATGCGGCCCAGGACCGCAAGACGACGCCGGCGGCGCTGAAGACCGTGATCGAGGCCGGCCCCTATTCGGCCGAACAGGCCCTGGCGAACAAGTTGATCGACAAGATCGGCCAGGTCGAGGAGGCCGAGGCCGAGATCAAGCGCCGCGCCGGCAAGGGCGCCGAAATCGTCGAGTTCGACCAGTACACGTCGGACAAGGGCGAGCGGACCGGCTCGGGCAAGAACGCCATCGCCATCGTCGGCGGCGAGGGCGCCATCGTGACCGGACGCAGCGACGGCGGCGGCTTCGGCGGCGGCTCTTCGATCCATTCGGACGACACGGCCGAGGCCATCTATGACGCCATCGAGGACAAGGGCGTGAAGGCCATCGTCTTCCGCGTCTCTTCGCCGGGCGGATCGCCCGAAGCCTCGGAACAGATCCTGGCCGCCGTGCGCGCGGCCAAGGCCGCCGGCAAGCCGGTGGTGGTGTCCATGGGCGCCTATGCGGCCTCGGGCGGCTACTGGATCAGTTCGGAAGCCGACTGGATCGTGGCCCAGCCCTCGACCCTGACCGGCTCGATCGGCGTGTTCGGCGGCAAGTTCGTGATCGCCGACGCCCTGGGCCGGTTCGGCGTGGACATGCGTGAACTGACGGTCGGCGGTCCCTACGCCGACGCCTTCTCGCCGACCCAGTCCTTCACCAACAGCCAGCGCGCCGCCTTCGCCGGCTCGATGGACCGGATCTACGACGACTTCATCACGCGGGTGGCCACGGGCCGCAAGCTGGAGCCGGCCCGCGTGCGCGAGATCGCCAAGGGCCGGGTCTGGACGGGGGCCCAGGCCCTGCCGCTGGGCCTGGTCGATCAGTTGGGCGGCCTGACCGAGGCGGTGGCCAAGGCCAAGGCCCTGGCCAAGATCCCCGCCGGGGAATCGGTCCGCTTCAAGCATTTCCCCAAGTCGAAGTCGCCGTGGGAAGCCCTGTCCGAGATGTTCGGGGTCCAGAGCGAGGCGGCCCAGGCCCTGGTCATGCTGGGCGGCGTCATGGC
The DNA here is from genome assembly GCF_058809375.1 of Brevundimonas sp. GW821-FHT10E09. Classification (NCBI taxonomy): domain Bacteria; kingdom Pseudomonadati; phylum Pseudomonadota; class Alphaproteobacteria; order Caulobacterales; family Caulobacteraceae; genus Brevundimonas; species Brevundimonas sp. GW821-FHT10E09. The sequence goes on from NZ_JBXASO010000001.1 coordinate 313,756, forward strand.
CGATCCCCAGGCCCAGGCGGTGATGCGCCGCATCGAAGGCGAGCGGATGCGCAGCGAGGGCGCGGTGGTCCTGGCCGACCAGCCGATGTTCTGAGGCCGGCAGTGACGATCCATCGCACGCAGGCTTGAAGGCGGATCCATTGACCGCGAGGCCCGATGGACCGACATTGTGGAATGGGCGTTCTTCGGGACGCCTGAAAGGATGACCCATGTTCCAGCCTGAACGTCTCGCCACCATCGGCTTCGCCGCTCGCCGCCGGCCCAACGGCCTCGTGGCCTCCGTGATGTGGATCGCCGGCATGATCGCCGCCGTCGCCGCCATGGCCGTGGGCGCGGTCCTGGCCGTCTTCACCGCCGCCGCCGTCGCGGTGATCGCCCTGTTCGCCGGGGTGCTGGTCTTCCTGGCCGGTCTGGCCATGCGCGCGCGCCGCAACCTGGCGCCCCGCCGCCGCGCCGGGGATCCCGACGTGATCGAGGCGCACAAGGTGGACGGGACTTGGGTCGCCTACGGCTGGGAACGCCACGGCCGCTGAGGCCTGAAGCCATGATTGACCTGATTGCGGCGCCCTCGCCGAACTTCGACACGCGTCGGGCGCCGCCCGACATGCTGGTGCTGCACTATACCGGCATGGAGACGGGCGAGGCCGCCCTGGCGCGGCTGCGCGACCCCGAGGCCAAGGTGTCGGCCCATTATCTGGTCGAGGAGGACGGCCGGATCTTCCAGCTTGTGCCCGAAGAACGGCGCGCCTGGCATGCCGGGGCGGGGGGCTGGCGCGGCGAGGACGACTGCAACGCCGCCTCCATCGGCATAGAGATCGTCAATCCGGGCCATGAGTTCGGCTATCGGCTGTTTCCCGAGGCCCAGATCGCGGCGGTCATCGCCCTGATCGGCGACATCCGCGACCGCTGGACCATTCCCGACAACCGCATCATCGCCCATTCCGACCTGGCGCCGGCGCGCAAGACCGATCCCGGCGAGCTGTTCCCGTGGAAACGCCTGGCCGAGGCGGGCCACGGCCTCTGGTTCGAGCCCGCCGCCGACCGGATCAAGGCCCTGGGCGGCCTGTTGCAGAAGGGCGACCAGGGGATCGGGGCCGTGGTCCTGCGCGCCGGCCTGCACCGGCTGGGCTATGGGCTGACGCCCGGCGGCGACTATGACGCCGAGACCGAAACCACTGTCCGCGCCTTCCAGCGCCACTGGCGCCCCGACCGCATCGACGGCGTCGCCGACGGCGAGACGCGGGCGCGGCTGGTCGGCCTGCTGCAACTGGCCAGCGTCGAAAGCGTCACGGGCGTGCTGGACTAGGGGGCGGCCTGCGGTGCAGGGCCGCCAGCAGGCCTACGCCCAGCCAGGCGCCAAGAATGGGGCTCATGCCGATCCCGACGAGAGGGACGGGGAAGGCGCCGAACATCGGCGTGACCGCCCACAAGGCCAGGCAGAGGCTCAGCGCCGCGCCGGCCAGAGCCGATCCGGATTTGGATGGACTCAGGGCGGCCGGAACCGCAACGACGCCGATCAGGGCGATCAGCGCCAGGCCGCCGATGACGGGCGACAGTCGAAAGGCCATCCCGACGATCTCCTCCACTTCGGCGACCGGTTGCAGGGGATCGGGCCGCATCCAGGCCACAGTGGTCAACAGACCGGCGCCCGCGATGGCCAGCGCCTTCATCACGCGGGTCTTCAGCGAAAAGGCGGCGACCAGCCCGATCACCCCGGCCATCGCCGTGGCCTGGGACGCGTCCGGCTGGGCGACCAGGAGCGCCAGGGCGACGAAGGCCGCGATCCAGACCGTCAGGCGGTCCGCCGCCATCGCCAGAGCGACCGCTGCGGCAGGCGAAACGACCATGGCGACATTGACGTGAAGGGGACCGACGTCGATCCAACGATGAACGCCCTCCTGGGCCGGATTGAAGAAGGTGGTCGCCAGCCCTGCGCCCGCCAGCCAAGGCACGATAGGCAGGACCGCAGGCCGCGCCGTCGCCGCCAAACCCGCCGCAGCCAGCCCCCCAACCATCCAGGCCGCCAGATTTCGCACCCAGGATCCTGTCGGCACGCCGCTGGCCGCGCACACCCACGCCCCCACGCCGACCGCCGCCAGCGAGGCGGCTCCGAAGATCACCAGCAGCCGCGCGCGCCCGTTGGCCGCCCCATACTTCATCATGTCCGCCATCCTCCGACAGGCTTATCAGCCATGGCGGTTCTGTCTCGTCAATCAGCCGCGCAGGGCCTCGCCCAGCTAGTTGTTGACCTGCGCGACGTGGCGGCGCATCTAGCCCCCGCCAGACGGCTGGGCGGTCGCGGCGGGACTTGATCTCGTCGAGGAAAGTCCGGGCTCCACGGTGAAAAGGCGGCGGATAACTTCCGCCCGGGGCGACCCGAGGGATAGCGCCACAGAAAGCAAACCTCCGGCCTCGCGAGACCGGTAAGGGTGAAAGGGTGGGGTAAGAGCCCACCGCGTGCCTGGCAACAGGGACGGCATGGCAAGCCCCGCCTGGAGCAAGACCAAATAGGGACATCGCGCGGGGTTCGCCTCGCGGGGCTCACCGCCTCAGATGTCCGGGTAGGTCGCGAGAACCGTTCAGCAATGGACGGTCCAGAGGAATGATCGTCGTCGTTCCGGGTTTCGGCCCGGGGCGGAACAAAACCCGGCTTACAGGCCGTCTGGCATTTTTTAAGGCCTATCGCGCTTCGCGCTACTTGAGGCCGGTTTTTCTCGGGCCTATCGGCCTTCTTGAGCCAGTGGGGTGGGACGCCGGCGCCTCCCCATTGCGCGTCGCCTGGTCCGGGTTCGGATTATCCCCGCATTTCAGTGTTCTGGCGACGCTCCCGCAGTTTTGCGGTCGTTAACCTGTTGACGGGTCAGGGAAGGTTAGAACGCCCCACAGCCTGTGAATACTAGGCGTGTTCCGTGTATGTTCTGTATGTTCAAGCGTGCCTAAGTCGTCACATGTCAAAACATGGTTAAATCTTGGCTTCGATCCCATTGAGACCCATTTCGTCCCATGCTATCCCAGTCGCATGATTTGGGGCTGAGAGGCGGGCGCGTCGGGCGTTCGTCGGGCATCTAGGGACGGGCCGAAGGGTTCGATTGGGCAGAGCGTGTTTCTCTCGACCTACGAGAAGCAGCTGGACGGCAAGCGCCGTCTCCTGATCCCGAACGATTTCCGCACGACCGAAAACGGCGCCGCCGGCGGCGTGTTCATCTTTCCCTCCATCGAGGCCGACTGTCTGGAAGCGGGCGGGGACCGGCTGTTCGCCGTCTACGCCGAGATGATCGAGTCCCTGCCGTTCGGCTCCGAAGAACGTTCGGCGCTGGAGTGGCAGGTGATGGGCGAGCAGGTGCGCCTGGCCTATGATTCCGGCGGCCGCATCACCCTGCCGGAAGGTCTGTGCGCCGAGGCGGGGCTGGAGGACACGGTCGTCATCGTCGGCCTGAACGACCGGTTCCAGATCTGGTCGCGCGAGAAGTGGGCGGCCCGTCGCGCCGAGCAGCGCGCCCTGGCCAAGGCCGGCATGGCCCAGATCGGCGCCCTGAAACTGGCGGCCCAGATGAAGCTGGCGGGGGGCGGATCGTGACCGAAGCACCGCACGCCCCCGTCCTGCTGGCCGAGGTGATCGAGGCGTTGAAGCCCGGTCCCGGCGATGTCGTGATCGACGCCACCTTCGGCGCCGGCGGCTATACCCGCGCTATTCTGTCGACCGGCGCCGAGGTGATTGGCCTGGATCGCGACCCGACGGTTCAGCCGCACGCCGATGGTGTCGCCGCCGACTATCCCGACCGGTTCCAACTGGTGCGGACCCCCTTCTCGGGTCTGGCCCAGGCCTTCGCCGACAGCGGCAAGGCGAAGCTGGACGGCGCAGTGTTCGACATCGGCGTCTCGTCGATGCAGCTGGATCAGGCCGAGCGCGGTTTTTCCTTCATGCGCGACGGGCCGCTGGACATGCGGATGTCGGATGAGGGCGAGACGGCCGCCGACATCGTCAACAGCTGGGACCACGGGCCGCTGGCCCATATCTTCAAACTGTACGGCGAGGAGCGCCAGTCGGGCCGCGTCGCCACCGCCATTCTGCGCCGCCGCGTCGAGCAATCCTTCACCCGCACGCTGGACCTGGCCGAGGTGGTGGAAAAGGCGCTGGGCGGGCGTCGCGGCGCGCCGATCCATCCGGCGACGCGGGTGTTCCAGGCCCTGCGCATCGCGGTGAACGACGAACTGGGCGAGCTGGAGCGCGGGCTGGAGGCGGCCGAGGCCACCCTGGCGCCCGGCGGCCGCCTGGCGGTGGTCACCTTCCATTCGCTGGAGGACCGGATCGTCAAGGCCTTCCTGACCGAGCGGACCGGCAATACGCCGGCCGGATCGCGTCACGCCCCGATCGCCGTCGATCCGCGCAAGCCCAGTTTCACGCTTCAGTTCAAGGGCGCGCGCGAAGCAGGGGAGGGAGAACGCTCGACCAATCCCCGCGCCCGCTCGGCCAAGCTGCGCGCCGCCGTCCGCACCGAGGCGCCGGCCTGGGGCCGGATCGGCGGGAGGGCTGCGGCATGACCACGGCGCCCTTCTTCACCTATTCCCGCACCGCGCTGCATCGCCTGTTCGACTGGAAGGTGCGCGGCGTGCGCTGGATCGAGATCATCGGCGTGGCCCTGGTGGCCGTGATGATCGTCTCCGTCTATGCGGCCAAGGCGGCGGCGGCGCGCGAGAGCAGCCGCATCGCCCAGCTGGAGCAGGACATCCGCGAGAACGGCCAGCGGGTCCGTCTGCTGCGCGCCGAGGTCGCCCGGCTGGAGCAGCCGGCGCGGCTGGAAAGCCTGTCGCGTCAGATCGGCCTGGCCCCGGTCGAGGTGCATCGCCAGGCCAAGGAAGACCAGCTTCCTGCGCTGAAGGCTGCGCCCGCCCCGGCGCCGGCCACGCCCGCCGTTGCGCAGGCGGCTCCCGCCGAGGTCGCCGCCGCTGCGCCGGAGGCGGTGCAATGAGCGTTCAGGACCATCGCTATCACCGTCCTGCGCCGGGCGTGGACCTGCAGGGCCGGCTGTCGCCCTTCTGGCGCGGCCTGTCGGAGCTGGTCTGGCGGCTGGAACACGGATTCGAGCGGGCGCGCGCCGATGGGCGGCCCGAAGAGGACACGCGGGTCCGCATCTTCCTGATCCTGATCGTCTTCTCGTGCGTCTTCGCCGGTCTGGCCATCGGCGCCTCGTACAAGGCTCTGTTCGGCGAGGCGGGCGGCCGCTGGGCCGGGGCCAATCCCGACGCCCTGGTGCGCGGCGACCTGACCGATCGCAACGGCGAACTGCTGGCGACCAATATCGTCCACTACGGCCTCTATCTGGACCCGGCCGAGATCTGGGATCGCGACCTGGCCTTCCGTCAGCTGCGCCGCGCCCTGCCGCGATTGCAGGCGGCGCGGCTGCGCAGGGTGCTGGACGGGGACCGTCGCCTGATCGTGCTGACCGGCCTGACGCCCCAGGAGAAGGCGGCGGTTCACGACCTGGCCCTGGGCGGCGTGACATTCGAGCCGGAAGACCGCCGCGCCTATCCGCTGGGAACCTCGGCGGTGCATCTGATCGGGGATGCGGACACGGGCGGCCAGGGCGTCTCGGGCGCCGAACTGGCGTTCAACGACGAGATCCGGGCGGCGGGTCAGCGGGGCGAGAGCTTCCCCCTGTCCATCGACCTGCGCGTTCAGGGCGTGCTGGAGAACGAACTGGCCGCCGCCGCCGTCAAGAACCAGGCCAAGGGCGCGGTCGGCATCGTCACCGACGTCCAGACCGGCGAGGTCCTGGGCATGGCCAGCTGGCCGAACTTCAGCCAGTCCAATCGCGGCGCCGCGCCCGACGGGGCGACGCTGAACCGCGCCGTCTCGGGCCACTATGAGATGGGGTCGGTGTTCAAGACCTTCACCGTCGCCGCCGGGCTCGACACCGGTCGCGCCGACATGAACACCCTGTTCGACGCCTCGCAGGCCTTCCAGATCGGCGACCGCAAGATTAAGGACTTCCACGCCCAGAACCGGGTGATGACGCTGGAGGAAGTCTATCTGCACTCGTCCAACATCGGCACGTCGCAGCTGGCGGTGCAGATGGGGCCGGACACGATGCGCGACTATTTCCGCCGTCTGGGCCTGCTGGACGCCGCCGGGATCGAGCTGAAGGAATCGGCGCGTCCGGTCGTGCCGCGCCGTTGGGACAGTTCGACCCTGGCCTCGCTGTCGTTCGGCTACGGCATCATGATCACCCCGGCCCAGATGGTTCAGGCCATGGGCGCGCTGACGAACGGCGGGCGGATGGTGCCGCTGTCCCTGCGTCGCGGCGGCGCGCGCGGGGCCCAGCCGCACCAGATCGTCACCGAGGAGACCTCGCGCGCCATTCTGGAGCTGATGCGCAGCAATGTGGTCAAGGGGTCGGGCGGGTTCGCCGATGCGCCGGGCCTGCGGGTCGGGGGCAAGACGGGTTCGGCCAACAAGCTGGTCAACGGCCGCTATGATCCCAGCCGTGCGCTGGGGTCTTTCGCCGCCGTCTTCCCGGTCGACGGGCCGCTGGAGGCCAAGCGCTACGCCGTCTTCATCCTGATGGACGAGCCGGGAACCTATCCCAAGACCGGCGCCTATGTGGCCGCGCCCGCGGTGCGCAATGTCGCTGACCGGATCGCCGGCTTCCTGGGCGTCGAGCGCCGCGCCGACCGCTGGCGCACGGCGACCGGCGAGAAGATTCCGGAATATCAGGACGTGCAGGGAGACGGCCTGTGAGCGCCCTGCACCTGTCCGATCTGCTGCGCCGCGACGTGGCCAGCGATCCGATCATCACCGGCGTGACCTCCGACAGCCGCAAGGTCGCGCCCGGCGCCCTGTTCGTCGCCCTCCCGGGCACGGCGGCGGACGGCCGCGCCTTCATTCCCCAGGCCCTGGCCCAGGGGGCGGCCGCCGTGCTGGCGCCGACCGACACGCCGGACAGCGCCGCGCCGGTGCTGGTGACCTCGGGCGACGTGCGCCGGGCCTACGCCATCGCCGCGCGCGGCTTCTACGGCGCCCAGCCCAGGACCTGCGTGGCGGTGACGGGCACCAACGGCAAGACCTCGGTCGCCGCCTTCTGCCGCCAGATCTGGGCCGGCCTGGGCCACAAGTCGGCCAGCATGGGCACCCTAGGCGTCGTCGGCCAGAAGGGCGACAGGACCTACGCCCTGACCGGCCCCGGCCTGACCAGCCCCGACGCCGCCGAGGCCGCGCGCCTGATGGCCGAGCTGGCCGCCAAGGACGTGACCCATGTGGCGGTCGAGGCCTCGTCCCACGGCATCGACCAGCGGCGTCTGGACGGGGTGGCGCTGAAGGCGGCCGCCTTCACCAACCTGACCCAGGACCACCTCGATTATCACGGCACGATGGACGACTATCGCGCCGCCAAGATGCGTCTGTTCGAGGCCCTGCTGCCGCGCGGGCGGACGGCGGTGCTGAACGCCGATTCCGACGCCTATTCCGCCTTCGCCGCCGCCTCGATCATGGCCGGGCTGGGCGTGATGGGGGTGGGCGAGCGCGGGCGCGACCTGGCCCTGATCGGCCGCCAGGCGACGCCGGAGGGCCAGCGCCTGACCCTGGACGTGCGCGGCGATGTCCGCGACATCCTGCTGCCGCTGGCCGGCGCCTTCCAGGCCTCGAACGCCCTGGTGGCGGCGGGTCTGTGCATCGCGGCCGGCGACCGTCCTGACGAGGTGATCAGCGCCCTGGAAGGCCTGACCGGCGCGCAAGGCCGCCTGCAACGGATCGGCGCCGAGACGGGACGCGGCGAGGTCTATGTCGACTACGCCCATACGCCTGACGGGCTGGAGACGGTGCTGACCGCGCTGCGGCCCCATGCGACGGGCCGGCTGATCGTGGTCTTCGGCGCCGGCGGCGACCGGGATCGCGGCAAACGGCCCCTGATGGGCGAGATCGCCGGCCGTCTGGCCGACGTGGCCATCGTCACCGACGACAATCCCCGCAGCGAAGACCCCGCCTCGATCCGCGCCCAGGTCCGCGCCGGCTGCCCCGAGGCGCTGGAGATCGGCGACCGTCGCGCGGCCATCGAGGCGGCGATCGAAATGATGCGCGACGGGGATGTGGTGGTCATCGCCGGAAAAGGGCATGAACAGGGCCAGATCGTCGGCGGGACGACTCATCCGTTCGACGACGCCACCGTCGCGTCCGAGGCCCTGTCGCTGAATGCCTGAATCCACCGCCCGCCCGCTCTGGACGGCCGCCGAAGTCGCCGCCGCCACGGGCGGCGTGCTGCACGGCGACGACCGCCCGATCACGGGCCTGACCTACAACAGCCGCGAGATCGTGGCCGGCGACCTGTTCCTGGCCCTGAAGGGCGCGCGCGACGGGCATGAGTTTGCGGCGAACGCCTTTGCGGCGGGCGCGGCGGCGGCCCTGGTCGAACGGCCGGTCGAGGGCGGGGCCTATGTCGTCGTGCCCGACACCCTGCACGGGCTCGAAGCCCTGGGCGTCGCGGCGCGCGAGCGGGCGCCTCATGTGAAGCGCGGCGCCGTCACCGGCAGCGTCGGCAAGACCAGCGTGACCCAGGCGATCAAGGCCGGCCTGGATCTCGCCGGGCCTGCCCACGCCTCGATCAAGAGCTACAACAACCATATCGGCGTGCCCCTGACCCTGGCGCGGATGCCGGTCGAGACCCGGCGCGCCGTGTTCGAGATCGGCATGAACGCGCCGGGCGAGATCGCGCCCCTGTCGCGCTTCGTCGCCCCGCACGCCGCCTGCGTCACCACCGTGGGTCCGGTCCATATCGAGGCCTTCGCCGACGGCGAGGCGGGGGTGGCGCGCGAGAAGGCCGCCATCTTTCAGGGCCTGGTTCCCGGCGGGACGGCGGTCGCGAACGGCGACGTGGCCTTCTCCGGCGTCCTGTGCGACGCGGCCAGGGCGGTCGGGGCGCGGCTGGTCGTCTTCGGGACCGATCCGGGCCACGACGCCCGGCTGCTGGACTTCCGCCCGGACGCCGAAGGGGCGGCGGTCGCGGCCGAGCTGTTCGGACGGCGGATCGACTACCGGCTGGCCCAGTCCGGCGCCCACTGGGGACTGAACAGTCTGTGCGTCCTCTTGATGCTGGATGCGCTGGACGTGGCGCTGGAGACGGGGCTTCAGGCCCTGGCCGGCTTCCAGCCGCTGGCGGGGCGGGGCCAGACGCGCACGGTCGCCGTGCCCGGCGGCGCCTTCACCCTGATCGACGAGAGCTACAACGCCAATCCCCTGTCGATGACCGCCGGGTTCAAGAGCCTGGGCGCCCGCCCGACGACCGGGCGCCGGATCGTGGTCCTGACCGACATGCTGGAACTGGGCGAGCAGAGCCGCGCCCTGCACGAGGGTCTGGCCCAGCCCATCGAGGCCGCCGGTCTGGACCTGGTCCATGCGGCCGGGCCGGAGATGCGGCGCCTGTACGACGCCTTGCCAGCCTCGCGACGCGGCCTGTGGCGCGAAACCGCCGTCGAACTCGCGGCGGAGGCGTCCGCACTGGCGGAGGCCGGCGATATCGTCATGGTCAAGGGATCGAACGGATCCAGGGCGTCCCTGATCGCCAGGGCCCTGGCCGACCTGCAAACCGCCTCTTCAAGCCCAGACGCGCCGCGCGCGACCCGATAGAGACCCCCGCATGTTCTACCTTCTGTATCTCTATTACGCCGACGTCGCGCACCAGTATCCGCTGCTGAACCTGGTCCAGTACCAGACCGTCCGCGCGGCCCTGGCCCTGGCGACGGCGGCCATTGTGGCGGCGGCCATGGGCAGCCGGTTCATCAACTGGATCCGCGCCAAACAGGGCAAGGGCCAGCCGATCCGCGACGACGGTCCGGTGTCCCATCTGTCCAAGGTCGGCACCCCCACCATGGGCGGGCTGATGATCCTGGCGGGCATCGGCGTCGCGGTCTTTCTGTGGGGCGACCTGACCAATCCCTATATCTGGATCGTCTCGGGCGTGACGGCGGCCTTCGGGGTGCTGGGCTTCATCGACGACTACGCCAAGGTGACGAAACAGACCTCGGCCGGCCTGACCTCGAAACAGAAGCTGGCGGCCCAGACGGTGGTGGCGGTGATCGCGGGCGTTCTGACCGTGCTGTGGATGAAGGTCTCGCCGACCTCGCCGGGGCTCGAGACCTCGATCGCCTTCCCCTTCTTCAAGGCCGTGCTGCTGAATATCGGCTGGTTCTATGTGGCCTTCGCCGCCTTCACCATCGTCGGCTTCTCCAACGCCGTGAACCTGACCGACGGTCTGGACGGGCTGGCGACCGTGCCGGTGATGATGGCGGCGGGGGCGTTCGGCCTGATCGCCTATCTGGCCGGCAACTTCGTCTTCGCCCAGTATCTTCAGGTCCACCATGTGCCGGGCGCCGGCGAGTTGGCCATCTTCTGCGCGGCCATGATCGGCGGCGGCGCGGGCTTCCTCTGGTACAACGCCCCTCCGGCCAAGATCTTCATGGGCGACACCGGCTCCCTGGCCCTCGGCGGGGCCCTGGGCGCCATCGCCGTCACGACCAAGCATGAGCTGGTGCTGGGCATCGTCGGCGGCCTGTTCGTGATGGAGGCCGCCTCGGTCATGATCCAGGTCGGCTATTACAAGCTGACCAAGAAACGCATCTTCCTGATGGCCCCGATCCACCACCATTTCGAGAAGATGGGCTGGCCGGAATCGACCGTCGTCATCCGGTTCTGGATCATCGCCGGGGCGCTGGCGCTGGTCGGCCTGTCGACGCTGAAGCTGAGATGAGCGGGCTCCCCCATTCTCCGTCATCCTCGGGCTTGACCCGAGCTTCGTCATCCTCGGGCTTGACCCGAGGATCGGGCGCCGGTCGGGCTGTGCGCCTGGCCGTTCGCACCAGCGGCGGATCCTCCGATCCTCGGGTCGAGCCCGAGGATGACGGGGGGCAGAGATGATCCCCGTTCCCGGTTTCGAGGGCAGGCGGGTCGCGGTCTTCGGCCTGGGACGGTCGGGGATCACGGCCGCGCGCGCGCTCAAGGCCGGGGGCGCCACGCCCATCCTGTGGGACGACGGGGTTTCGGGCCGGCTGCAGGCCCAGGCCGAGGGCTTCATCGTCGAGGATCTGACGGCCGCCGACTGGTCCGGCTTCGCCGCCCTGGTCCTGTCGCCCGGCGCGCCCCTGACCCATCCCAAGCCGCACTGGACCGTGGACAAGGCGCGTGAGGCCGGCGTGCCGGTCGTCGGCGACATCGAACTGTTCGCCCGCGCCATCGCCGTCCTGCCGCAGGGCCAGCGGCCGAAGGTCGTCGCCATCACCGGCACCAACGGCAAGTCCACGACGACGGCCCTGATCGGCTGGGTGCTGCAGCAGGCCGGCCTGACCGTCTATGTCGGCGGCAATATCGGCATCGGCGTCCTGGCCCTGCCCGAGCCGACGCCGGGCGCCGTCTATGTGATCGAGGTCTCCAGCTATCAACTGGACCTGACGACCCGTTTCGCGCCCGACGTGGCGATCCTGACCAACATCAGCCCCGATCACCTGGACCGTCACGGAGGGATGGAGGGCTATGTCGCCGCCAAGCGGCGTATATTCCAGTCGCGAAAGACCGCGCCCTATGTGGGGATTGACGATCCCTACGGCTTCGCCATCTGGCAGGAACTGAAAGCGGAGGGGAGAGCTGTCGATCCTGTCTCGGTCGAGCGGCCGATGGATGACGACCTCGGCATGTATCTGATGGACGATTGGCTGACCTATAATGCGGGCGGTCGTCCCGCCCCCATCGTCGATCTGTCGAAGGCTCGTTCCTTGCCGGGTCGGCATAACGCCCAGAACGCAGCCTTCGCCTTTCTCGCCGTGAATGACATGGGCATTCCCGAGGAGACGGTGGTCAAAGGCCTGCTGACCTTCCCCGGCCTGGCCCATCGGATGGAGGCCGTCGGCCATATCGGCCACGTTCGCTTCATCAATGACTCCAAGGCCACCAACGCCGACGCCGCGCGTCAGGCCCTGGCCTCCTACCCCTCCGTCTTCTGGATTGCGGGCGGCAAGCCCAAGGACGGCGGCATCGACGATCTGACCGACCTCTTTCCGCGCGTGACCAAGGCCTATCTCATTGGGGAGGCGGCCGAAGCCTTCGCCGCCACCCTCGGTGACACGCCCCACGTCATCTCAAAGACCATGGACGCCGCCGTCGCCGCAGCCGCCGCCGACGCCCAGGCTGCGGGCGGCGACCAGATCGTGCTATTGTCGCCCGCCTGCGCCAGTTTCGACCAGTACCCCGACTTCGAGGTGCGGGGCGAGGCGTTCCGCGCCGCCGTGCTGAACCTCGGCGCAACCCCGGAGACAGCCCGATGAGCGCCTCCTACACCCCCGCCTTCTCGCGCAACGACCAGAGCCCGGTCGCCCAGTGGTTCTGGACCGTGGATCGCGGCCTGCTGGGCGCGGCCCTGGCGCTGATGGGCCTGGGGGTGGCGCTCAGCTTCGCCTCCAGCCCGGCCGCCATCCTGGCCGATGAATCGATCACCGATCCCTTCCATTATTCCTGGCGGATGATGGTCTTCTCGGGCGCGGGCCTGACCCTGATGCTGACCAGTTCGCTGCTGTCGCCGCGCGGGGTGCGGCGGATCGCGGTCCTGGCCCTGTTCGGCGCCATTCTGGTGATGATGGCCCTGCCGTTCATCGGCGACACGGTGAAGGGGGCCGCCCGCTGGGTGAACTTCGGCCCGTTCAGCCTGCAACCGTCCGAGTTCGCCAAGCCCGGCCTGATCGTCTTCGCCGCCTGGATGTTCGCCGAGGCGCAGAAGGGGCAGGGGGTGCCCGGCGTCACCATCGCCTTCGGCTTCTACGCCCTGACCGTCTGCCTGCTGCTGATCCAGCCGGACATCGGCCAGACGCTTTTGATCACCACCACCTTCATGGCCGTCTTCTTCATGGCGGGGGTTCCGTTCAAATGGATGGCGGTTCTGGCCAGCGCGGGCATGGCCGGCCTGGTGTCGCTGTATTTCGTGTTCGGCCACATGCGCGACCGCCTGAGCCGCTTCTTCTCGCCCGAGACCACAGACACGCATCAGATCGACAGCGCAGCGGAGGCCATTCGCGCCGGCGGCCTGGTCGGACGCGGCATCGGCGAAGGGGTGATGAAGCGCCATGTTCCCGATCTGCACACCGACTTCATCTATTCGGTCGGCGCCGAGGAGTTCGGCCTGGTGCTGAGCCTGACGATGATCAGCCTGTACGCCTTCATCGTGGTGCGCGGCATGCGTCGGGCCATGAAGCTGACCGATCCGTTCGAACAGACGGCGGCGGCGGGCCTGTTCATGCTGATCGGGCTTCAGGCCTGCATCAATGTGGCGGTGAACCTGAACCTGATCCCGACCAAGGGTATGACCCTGCCCTTCATCAGCTATGGCGGCTCGTCCATGCTGGCCATGGGCCTGACCATGGGCTTCGCCCTGGCCCTGACGCGGCGCCGGCCGGGGGCCTATGAACCGGGGGCCAGCCTGTCGCGACCGGGGCGGCGGCTGCTTTAGACCCCGCCGCCGTCCAGACCCCGCCTTGCCCGGATTGACGAAAGGGCGAGGGTCAGGTTGCGTCCATGGCCGCGCACGGCCATTGTCGGTCGCGAATCCAGTCGCTGCTGCGGCGTGAGAGAAGCGTTCGAGAGTCATGGCCGAACCCGGCGATCCGACAGGCCCAGGGGCCGCGCAAGACGACCACGATCACGACGCCCATGTCGGCTTCGTCTCGCCCGCGTCGCTGGCGGGTCGTCCCAGAGCGCCAGAGCCGCAGCCCGCTGTGTCCAAGCCTTTGGAGCGTGAGCCGGATTTGTTCGACCCGCCGGAACCTGCGCCGGTGTCGCCTGTGTTCGCTGCGGAAGCCCGCCCGGAGCCCAGGCCTGAACCGGGACCTTTCGATCGCACCGAGCCCTTCACCGCTGCGCGGGAAACGCGGTTTTCGGCGGGGCGCGAGCGGGCGGCCAAGGACGCTCAGCCCCCCCGACGCGAACCCGTGGGCCGCAACGCGCCGCAGACCGCGCCCATGAGCCTGTACGCCGTCTATGTGCTGATCCTGCTGGCGGTGCCGACGCTGGGCGTGGCTGCCGTCCTGGCCCTGCTGGCGGTGACGGGCCGCGACGGGCCGCAGGAGCCCGTGGCCGCCAGCCACTTCATCTATCAGCAGCGCACCCTGTGGAGCGCGGCCGTGGCCGTGGTGCTGGGCGCCCTGCTGGTGATCGTCAATATCGGCGTCTTCGTCCTGTTCCTGCTGGCCCTGTGGGTGCTGGCGCGCGGCGTCTTCGGCGTCATGCGGCTGAAGGCCGGACGGCCGATCGACAATCCTCGCACCTGGCTGTTCTGAAAGGACGATCATGACGACCGAGTCGAACTTCACTGCAGGCCAGGAGCCGGAAGGCAAGGTCGCCGCCCTGATCGCCTGGGCCCTGTTCATCCTGTCGATCCCCAGCGCCAATGTGCTGGTTCTGGTCGGACTGGTCGTGTCCTATGTGGCGCGCGGCACGGCCGTGGGCGTGGCGCGCCAGCATATCGAGGCCCAGATCAGCCTGTTCTGGTCGGTCTTCTGGTGGACCATCGCCGCCTGGATCGGCATCGCCGTCAGCGCCCTGGCTTCGGTGTTTCTGGTCGGCATTCCCTTCCTGCTGCTGTTCGTCCTGATCTGGTTCCTGCTCAGCGTCTGGTTCACCGTGAAGAGCGTCCTGGGCCTGATCAATCTGCTGCAGAACCGGCCGATCTGACGCGATCCCGCCGATGGAACATCCCGCCTCCCAAGCTGTTGAAGGCAAAAGGGAGTTGAGTATGGGACCGTTCACGGACGCGACAGATGAGAACCGCTTCGAACAGGAGTTCGACAGCGAGACCGGGCACGGCCGGGTCTGGGCCGACTACGCCGTGCGCGGCGGGGCGCGGATGATCCTGCATGTCGAGGCCGAACAGGGATTGCGCGGCTCGGGCGCGGCCGGCCGTTTCATGCAGTCGATGGCGGAATACGCCCGCGAGAAGGGACTGAAACTGTTTCCGCGTTGCAGCTACGCCGTCGCCTGGCACAAGCGGCATCCCGACTACGACGACGTGCTGGCCTGAAACCTTTCAGCGCGGCCGGGACGCCGCCCCCTCGCGCGAGGGGGCGGCGTCTTCAATTCAGCCGCCCGAATAGCCGCCGATGATGGGCAGGATCTCGCCGGTGATGAAGCTCGACATCTGGGGCGAGGCCAGGAAGACGTAGGCGGGGGCGATTTCCTCGGGCTGGGCCGGGCGTTTCATCACCGTCTGGGCGCCGAACTGCGACGTGGCCTCGGCGTCCTTGTCCGCCGGGTTCAGCGGGGTCCAGACCGGGCCGGGGGCGACCACGTTCACCCGTATACCGCGCGGCGCCAGATGCGTGCCGAGCGAGCGGGCGTAGGCGTGGATGCCGCCCTTGGTCATGGAGTAGTCCAGCAGGGCCTGACTGCCCATCAGGCCGGTGACTGAACCGGTCATGACGATGGCGCCGCCGGACTTCATGTGCGGGACCGCCGCCTTGGTCATGTTGAAATAGCCGTAGAGATTGGTCTTCAGCGTCCGGTCGAAATGCTCGTAGGTCAGGTCCTCGAAGGTGTTGACGTGTTCCTGGAAGGCGGCGTTGGGCACCAGGACGTCCAGGCGGCCGAAGGCGTCCAGCGTGGCCTTGACCGCCGCCTCGGCGAAGGCCGGATCGGCGACGTCGCCCTTCAGGATGACGGCGCGACGGCCCTCGGCCTCGACAGCCGCCTTGGTGGTCTCGGCATCGGCCTCCTCGTCCAGATGGCAGATGACGACGTCGCAGCCCTCGCGGGCGAACAGGACGGCGACCGAACGGCCGATGCCGGAATCGGCGCCGGTGATCAGGGCCGCGAAACCCTCAAGCTTGCCCGAGCCCTTCCAGAAGGGGGCGTCGTACATCGGGGCCGGGTCCAGCGCGGCCTCGTCGCCGGGCTTGGTCTGGTGCTGTTTGGGGAAGGGCGGCGCGGGATAGGGACGGGCGCCGGCCTGGACGCCGCCGGAGGCTTCATCGCCGCCGGACTGCTGGTCCTTGGCGTCGATGTCGCGCTGGATGGCGCGTTCCTGGTCGGCGATGTCGTCGGCGCGGGCGTTGAAGCGGTCGTCCATGACGGGTCTCCTGAAGACTGGGGGGGTCTTCAGGAGAGCGATCCAGGCGGCGAGCCGTTCCCCGTTTTTAGCCGACCCGGCCGACGATGGTGCGGATGGTCTCGGCCCGGGGCGGCAGGTCGGCGGCGAGGCGCGCAGCGATTTCACGCACGCCGACCGGATAGGCGTCGCCGCCCGAGGCGATGTCTTTCGCCTTTTCCGCAGCCTGGGTCAGCAGTTTCTCGAACTGTTCGATCTCCTCCAGGGCCAGGGCGTGGGCTTCGAGCTGGAGGCGTTTGACCCGTTCGGCGTTGCTCTGGGGCGCGCGCATCAGGTCATAGACGGCGGCCTCGGTTCCGACGAGCCGCAGGTCGGGTTTGGAATCGGCGCCGGTTTTCTTGGTCATGGAATCGGGTCCCCAGCAGAGCTGAGGATCGAAAATGGCGGCTGCGCCCCGGCGCGTCGAGCTTGACCGTAGCGGTTATGACGGCGCTGTGGCCGCCATGCATCGGTTTTCGCTGGCTTAAAGCCGGGACCTACAGTTCCGGGGCGCGGGCGGGGACCATGGCCGGGGCTGCGACCGGGGCCAGGACGCCGCCGGCGACCGCCCGCAGGGGCGAGCGCGGCGCGTGCAGGACGGCCGGGTTGACGCTGACGCCGTCCTGAACCGGAGTGACCAGGAAGCCCTTGGCGGCCAGGGCGTCGCCCGAGCGGACGCGCGAGGTCCAGACCGCGATCGGGGCGGCCAGCAGCAGCGGCAAGACGATCGGGGCGAACCAGGTGGCCAGGTCGGGGCGGACGCACAGGGGCAGGATGAAGCCGACGCCGGCCACCATCTGCCAGCGCATGGCGCGGAAGGCGTCGGACCAGGCCAGGCCGTCGGCCTCGCGCTGCTGGGTGGTCCAGCCGGTGTCGTGGCCCGACAGGATCTGGATGAAGGCCTTGGTGTTGGCGACCATCAGGATGGGGGCCAGGATGGCCGACAGGGCGATCTCGGCGGCCATGCCCTTGGCGATGGCGCGACGCCCGCCGAAGGCGCGCAGCTCGGCCGGACGGCTGAGCACCAGGGCGGCGCCCATGAACTTGGGCCCGATCAGCAGCACGCCCGACAGGAAGGAGGCCAGCATGAAGGGGGTGAACTGGGGGTTCAGGATGTAGAAGAAGCTGGTCCAGTCGACCGGATAGAACATCTGGATGAACAGGCCGACCATCAGCGACGCCAGCCACAGGGGCGAGGACAGATAGGCCATGCAGCCCATGGCCAGCTGCAGGCGGCTCATCGGCGACAGGCCCTTGGCGCCGATCAGTCCCAGGTGCTGCAGATTGCCCTGGAACCAGCGGTGGTCGCGGCGGATGAAGTCGGTGATCGACGGCGGGGTCTCTTCCCAGGATCCGTCCAGGGCGGCGGTGACGTGGACGGCCCAGCCCGCACGGCGCATCAGGGCGGCCTCGACGACGTCGTGGCTCATGATGTGGCCGCCGAAGGGCTTGCGACCCTTCAGGTGGGGCAGGCCGCAGCAGGCCGCGAAGGCGCGCGTGCGGATGATGGCGTTGTGGCCCCAGTAGCTGGATTCCGAACCGGTCCAGTAGGCCAGGCCCGCAGCGGCGACACGGCCGTACAGGCGCACCGAATACTGCGACACGCGGGCGAAGATGGTGCGGGCCTTGATGATGACCGGAGCGGTCTGGATCAGACCGACGCCGGGATTGCGCTCCATGGCGTCGACCATGCGCAGCAGGGTCTCGCCGGCCATGGTGCTGTCGGCGTCCAGGACGATCATGTTCTCATAGGCGCCGCCGAACCGACGGACCCATTCGGCCAGGTTGCCGGCCTTGCGCTCGGCGTTGTCCGAGCGGCGGCGGTAGAAGGACTTGCAGCCGGCGGCCAGGCGGAAGGCCTGGAAGACCGAACGTTCGGAGGCCGCGGCCTCTTCCTTGGTCGAATCGCTCAGCACGAAGATGTCGAAGGCCGAGGCGGCGCCCAGGCGGGTCAGCGACTGGTCGATCATCGCCAGACGGGCGAAGGAGGCGCGGGCGTCCTCATTGTACAGCGGCATCAGCAGGGCCGTGCGCGTGCGCGGCAGGGCCGGGTGGGGGGCGAAGGCCAGATCGGCCTGATCCTTGCCGCGCAGCATGACGGCCAGGCCCATCAGGCCGCTGACGAACCAGCAGGAGATGGCGGTGATCAGCAGCATGAAGATGCCGAAGGCCAGCATCTCGGTCGGGTCCCAGCCCTTGCGGGCGTACAGGTAGAAGGGGGTGATGGCGGACAGGCCCGTCAGGGCCACGGTGCCGGCCAGCAGCATCAGGCGGCGCAGGGCGACCGTGCGCGGGGCGGTGGCCGGGGTCGTATCGGCGACGGCGTCGGGCGCGGCCAAGGATTGAACCGGCATGGCCAGCGGCGCCTCGTCAGGCAGCCAGGACCACGACGGCCCTTGAGCCGCCTGGTTCGTCGTCTCGAAATCAGCCTGTTCGACAGGCCGGATCGCCAGCTTGTTCATGCCGCTCTGGACGCCCCCGTGTTGACCGACCCCGCTTCCGAAGGCAGGAAGGGGGCGGCGCGCTGCATTGCAGCACGAGCCCTATAGTCGATCACATTCGCGCGACTTTCAATCACGCAATGTTGATATGGGCAAAAAATATCGGGAATCTTTACCCAGGTTTGACCGCCGGGGCGGCGTCAGGCAGGCGCTGCGGGAATTTCACCGCGTCCTGCAGCAGTTTACGGTCCAGAACCCAGGCCGCGATCCCCACCCAGCACACCAGAACAATGGCGTAGGCGCGCTCCCACCAGCCGACATTGTCGTCGTTGACCGTGCCGGGGAAGACGAGGTGTTTTGTAACAACCGTCAGAATCGCCATGATGACAAAAGTGGCGGCCAGGAAGATTTTCAGCCGGGGCGCGTCCCGGCGCGACGCCAGCCCCCACAGCAGCAGAACCGGCGCCAGCTGGATGCCCAGGGCCAGGTTGATGATCATGTGGCGCGGATCGGGCCAGGGATACAGGGTCGAGGCCGACATGCCCGCCCCGGCCAGGACGAAGACCACGGCGATCACGGCGGCGGCGATCCGCTTTTCCGTCAGGGCGTAGACGGCCAGGCCGAAGCCGATCCCCGCCAGGGCCGCCATCACCCCGGCGACGAAGACCCCGCCGTTGAAGATGATCGGCGCGGGGGCCGTCGCCCCGCCCAGTTCGCTCAGATACTGGGTGGCGTTGTCGAAACCGGGATAGGCGGCGATGGCGGCGGCCACCACCGTCAGGGCCAGCA
The DNA here is from genome assembly GCF_058809375.1 of Brevundimonas sp. GW821-FHT10E09. Taxonomy (NCBI): domain Bacteria; kingdom Pseudomonadati; phylum Pseudomonadota; class Alphaproteobacteria; order Caulobacterales; family Caulobacteraceae; genus Brevundimonas; species Brevundimonas sp. GW821-FHT10E09. Next base: position 333,092 of record NZ_JBXASO010000001.1, read on the forward strand.
GCGGTGCGGCCACGCCGATGGCCAGCAGACGCCGGCGGCGGTGATAGCGGGCGGTCGGGCGTCGCAAGGCCGCCAGGTCCACCGGCCAGGGCCGGCCGTCCAGCGGCTTCAGCCCCCACAGGGGGCGGATGGCGGGGATTCGCTTGACGACCTCGAAGACGGCGAAACTGCCCGCGAAGGTGATCAGCAACAGGAACAGGGCTTCCAGCCCGACGGGCAGGCGGGCGGGCCGGATGATCCAGACGGCGGCGACCAGGATGGTCTGGTGCGCCAGATAGAGGGGGAAGGTGGCCTCGGTCAGGTATTTCAGCACCGGTCCGCCGCGCGACCGAAGATGTTTGCTGCCGAAGCCCAGGATGGCGACGATCGTCGCCCACTGGTCCAGGCCATAGACCATGGCCTTGGGCACGCCCCAGAAGGCCCGCCCGCCCGGATGCCAGACCTGGGCCATCATGACCGGCAGGGCGACCGCAGCCAGACCCAGGGCGACCCAGCGATACCGCTCCATGTCGCGCCAGATCGTCTCGCGCCCGACGATGCAGAAGCCGAAGACGAAGGCCCCCAGCGACAGGGCGTGATTGTACCAGTCCCAGTGCAGGATGTTCGTCACCCCGAACCAGGGGAACAGCAGGATGCGGATGGCGATCAGGTAGAGGATCGGCAGGATCAGCACCTGCGGTCCCGCCAGCGCCTTCTCCAGCCACGCGCCCATCTGGTCGATCAGGCCCGGCCGACGCCACAGCAGCACGGTGACGACGCTGTAGGCGGCGATATAGACGATGAACCACAGGTGGTTGACCGGAACCCCGTCGGCCAGGCCGCTCCAACTGAACTCATGCACCATCCAGGCGGCGAAACCCGCCAGGCCGCTGGGCCAGCCGGCCTTGTCCATCGCCTCGATCCACGACTGGATCGGCACCAGGATCACGGCGCCGAACAGCAGGGGCGGGACCAGTCGCGCGAACCGGGCGCGCGCCACCTCGCGCGGACTGCGCCGGAAGGTCATGAACCGCAGCGCCGCCCCGGACACCAGGAACAGCAGGGTCAGCCGCCAGGGATTGGTGATGAGAATGGCTTCGCGCATCCACTCGAAGGTGTGGACGCTGTGCACATGCCAGCCGTAGACCCCGTAGACCAAGCCGACATGATACAGGATCAGCAGGCCAAAGGCCCCGACCCGGATCCAGTCCAGATCATAGCGGCGCGTGGACGAGGGAGCAGAGGGGGGCACGGCCGCGTCTATGATCCGGCGGATCGGTTCAGGCAATACGGCTGATCGTCGAGGCCGTGGTCAGGCCATGGTCTCGGTCAGCCCCAGGGCCTTCAGCGTCGCGGCGATCGAGGCCTCCTGCTCCGCCTGATAGAGCGCCATCTCATCCAGCACCGAACGGCCCAGAGCCTTTTCGAAATCGGCCTTGGCCTGGTCGACGGCATAGGCTTCGCGCACCTCGGCCCCGAGGTTGGACTGGAAGATGCCGGCCGCGCTGACGGGCAGGAAGTCCTCGTAGGTGATCGGCTCCGCGACGACGTGTCCCAGGGCGGTCAGGGCCTCCAGATCGGCGGTCTCGGCGCGGGCCGCCAGGCCCTGGGGCGTCGCGCGATAGCGGAACCAGGCCAGGCCGTCCCGGCGCAGGGCGGCCCAGTCGTCGGGCAGGGCCGAGAAGTCCTTGTTCGCCAGAGCCGCATCGTACAGGGCCCGGCCGACAGGGGTCAGGGCGCAGCCGCGCTGTTCGATCTCGCCGAAGCGGGCGGTGTGGACGCCCTGGGTCGTCCCGTCCGCGTCGGGGAAGGCGATGGCCTCCTGCAGGGCCTTGAAACTGGTCTGGCGCAACAGGATGGCGCAGGCGCGGTCGGGCGGACCCTCAATCGTCTCCTTGGGCGTGATGCCGCGTTCGGGCATGGCGGCCTGGGCGGCGTCGATGTCGAGCGTGCGCGGGGTCAGGTGGTTGATGTGCGGTCCCTTGAAGCTGACCACGTCGGCGATCAAGCGGTGGGCGGCGACCAGCCGCTCATAGGTTGGTGCGCTGACCGTCGCCTGGGCGTGCCAGCGGAAGGTCTCCAGCAGTTCGGACACGAACCGGTCGGCCTGAGCCTCGTCCAGGCCGCCGACGGTCTCGGCCGTTTCGACCAGGGCGCGGGCGCCGGGGGTGAAGATGTCGCGCCGGGCCAGGGCGGCGGCGGCCTCCGCCCTCAGGGCCTCGTCCTCGATCAGCTCCAGCCGCAGCAGGGAGCAGAAGACCCGGAACGGATTGCGCGCCAGGGCCGCCGGATCGACCGGGCGGAAGGCCGTCGAATGGACCGGCACCCCGGCGGGCGCCAGATTGTAGTAGCTGACCGGCGCCATGCCCATGACGGCGAAGGCGCGGGCGATGGTGGCCAGTTCATCGGCCGTGCCGACGCGGATGGCGCCGTGACGTTCTTCGGACAGCCGCGCCAGTTCGCCCGAGGCCGCCAGACGGTCCGCCGCCGCCGGATCGGCCTTCAGAACCCCGGCGTTGACCTCGGCCACCAGGGCCAGAAGTTCGCCGTACTGAGGCACCTCGGCCCGGTACATGGCGGACAGGGCGGCCGAGAAACGGCTGCGAATCTCATCGGGGTGGACGAAGTCGGACATGAGGGGCTCCCTGGACCTTTTCGCCGTTCCCTACGCCTGTCGGCCGCCGACGCCTAGCCGGCGGCCACAGGACATTTCGCCCGATAACGGGGGATCAGGCCTCGACGCCGACCCCGATGGGGCAGACCACGCCGGTGCCGCCGATGCCGCAATAGCCGGCGGGGTTCTTGGCCAGATAGCCCTGGTGATAGGCCTCGGCGTAGAAATACTCGCCCGCCGGTTCGATCTCGGTGGTGATGGTCCCCCGTCCCGCCGCCGTCAGGGCCGCCTGATAGGCGTTGCGCGACGCCTCGGCTTCGGCCTGTTGTTCGTCGTTCAGGGTGTAGATGGCCGAGCGGTAGGTGGTGCCCACGTCATTGCCCTGGCGCATGCCCTGGGTCGGGTCATGGTTCTCCCAGAAGGCCTTCAGCAGTTCGGCGTAGGTGATCACCTTGGGGTCGAACACCACCTTGACCACCTCGGCATGGCCGGTGCGGCCGGTGCAGGTCTCCTCATAGGTCGGATTGGGCGTGATCCCGCCGGAATAGCCGGCCGAGGTCACCCAGACGCCCGGCAGGCTCCAGAAGATCCGCTCCACGCCCCAGAAACAGCCCATGCCGAAGATCGCCGTCTGAAACCCCTCGGGATAGGGGCCCTTCAGCGGATGGCCGCTGACATAATGGACCTCGTTGGTCGCCAGGGGCTCTGCGCGGCCGGGCAGGGCGGTCTCTGCGGTGGGCAGTTCCGCGCTTTTCTTGAACAACATCGGGGCTCCTCGGACGAAAAATGACTTCGACGCCTATATGGGGATGTCAGAGGCGCTTGCCGAGGGGGCGAGTGTGTTCTATCAGGCCCGCCTCCCGCCGGATCGACCTCCGGCGGCGCGCAAGACGTGGCGTGAAACGGACAGGTGGCGGAGTGGTCGATCGCGCACGCTTGGAAAGCGTGTGTAGGTGAAAGCCTACCGAGGGTTCGAATCCCTCTCTGTCCGCCACCCGCGTTGTTTTTAAACAGTTTTTTGGTAGGTGCGGGGGCTTACCCACCAACACGCCCGCCAACGGCTTTGCGCTTGAATTTTGCTTCTCAGGGCTGTTCAGCGCGGTTCATACGCGGTGAGCTGAAGGCGGCGTCTTGAGCAGCCGGTCAGAGCGGGGAGGATATATCGGCGTCACCGACAAGTCTCAAAGGCGCCAGAAGCGAAAGTTGGTCCACGTCTTGATTGCGGCGGCCACCTCGTAGGAGCAAATACACTGCGCTGGCTAGCCGTAGTCAGGCCTGCGGTTGTCAGCTTATCTCCCCTCAGTGTTGCCCAATAGGCTGTCCGGACAGCAGGAATGGCCGCTTTCGTCCTGCAGTATTCCCAGGGCAATCTGACCCTAGCTCACTCGTGGGCGATCGTCGGGCCTTAGGGCCCGAGCGAAATCCCCGCGCACCTGCCCAGTCGAGGACCATTTCTATACGGCCTCGAAGTCTTTTGGCGGTTTCGGTCTTCTTGTTCCAGATCGGCTCCAGAACCCGCATGACATGCGGCAGTTCGATTGCCGCGACATCGAGCTTGCCCATCACTGGGTACGCGTAGTTCTTGAGCGTCGCAGTCCATTGATCGCGGTGCTTGGGATTTTTCCAGCTCGCCTCGTGGGCCGCGATATAGGCCTCCGCAGCGGCCCGGAACGTGTAGCCTACTGTAGGGGTCACCAAGAGCGCCGCGCGCGCCTCCTTCGCGGCCTCAATGGGATCGATGCCTCGCCGAATCAGGTCTCTTGCCTCGCGCGCAGCTTCTCTCGCCATGGCCAGCGTGACGCCAGGATAGCCCCCGAGACCCATCTCCCGCCGTCGAGGGCCGATCATGACGCGGAGAATCCAGGTGCGCCCGCCCGACTTCAAAACCTGCAACGCCAGCCCCGGCACACCGCCGACCGCGTGCAGGCCTGGCTTGGTCAGCCGAGATACCGCCAGAGGCCCCATGAGCTCCGGTAGTTTGGGCACGCCTTCCTCCATCACGCCAAAACGATCAGGAGTGCAGAATCTCACAGAACTATTCGGGCGGGAATCTGGAATGGCTCTCAGGTTGTTCACTGGTGCGCGATTGGACGTTCACGTGAACGAACCCGGTAACCGCTCTGACCCCTGCCACGCCCATGCGGCGAATGGCGACGTTATTCACCGCACGAAATGCGGTGAATATGGCGGAAGCTTTTTGACGAGAAAGGATGCCCTCCATCTCACCCACCATCTCGAGTCGCTAAGGCGAGTTATCCACTAGTCAGGCGGACGAGTGGGGGGGAACCCGTTACACCCACCACCACACCCACCAAAGGTTTTGCGCTTGATGGGAAATAGTCCGAAATCGCCAGAAATCCCTGGCGACGCCTTTTCGAGCTAACGGTACGTTTTTGAACGACGAAAGGTAACGACGGGTAGCTGACGTAAATCGCTAAGAACTTGAAATTGCAGACTCTCTGTCCGCCACGCGTTGCAGCCTGTGAAATACTAGGCTCTGTAGACAGCGGAGTGAGAGCGCCCAGATCCGCACCAAAAACAAGTTTGGGCGAATTTGGGTTCAGCGGATCCCCGCCCCTCCAAAAGAAGCGTGGATTGGGTGTTGCGGATAGGAAGCGCTTGCGGCTGCTTGCAGTCGCCGGCGCCATGGGTCATCCAGAGATCATGTGGAGACCGGATCAGGGCCTGTCGGCCAGAAAACCCACGATCGACGATGTGGCGCGTCTGTCGGGCGTGGGGCGGACGACCGTATCGCGGGTGCTCAACGGCGGGCCGAACGTCCGGGAGCCGGTGCGGCGCAAGGTGCTGGAGGCGGTGCAGACGCTCGACTATCGCGTCAATCCGCAGGCGCGGTCCCTGGCGGGCGGCGGCAGCCGCATGCTGGCGCTGGTTCTCGCATCGGATCTGGATGCGGAGCCCAACTCCTTCTACGCCTCGGCGCTGGAATTGGGGGCGGTGCGGCAATGCCTGCATTCGGGCTTTCAGCTGTTCACGCGCCATGTGCCGCAGGACGATCCCGCAGCAATCCAGCAGGTGATCGACATCGCGCTCAACCAGAGATGCCAAGGGGTGATCCTGACGCCGCCGTTCTCGGACAACGCCGACCTGATCCAGCAATTGAGAGCGAGAGGCGTACACTTGGCCGCCATCTCGCCGGGCGGCGGCGGGCTGGGGCTGGTCGACGCCGTCGGCATCGACGACGAGGCCGGCGGGCACGACATCGCGCGGTATCTGTTGGAGCTTGGCCATCGCCATCTCGCCTATCTCGGCGGCATCGCCGGGCACCTGTCGGCCGAAAGTCGGCTGGACGGCGTGAGGCGGGCGATGCGGGAGATGGGGCTGCCGGACGACGCCCTCACGGTGGAACGCGGGGATTTCACCTTCCGGTCTGGAAGCTTGATCGCCGAGCGAATGCTGGCGCTTTCACCACGTCCCTCGGCGCTGATCTGCGCCAACGACGACATGGCGGCGGGCGCGCTGTCGGTCGCCCATGCGCGCGGCCTCCAGGTGCCGGGCGATGTGTCGATCTCCGGCTTCGACGACACGCCGGTCTCGGCCATCGTCTGGCCGCCCCTGACGACCGTGCATCAGCCGCTGAAGGCCATGGGCGGGGAGGCCGTTCGACTGCTGTCCGAGCGGATCACCGGAGGGGGCGGGGATTGGGCCTTCCGCACCTTGCCCCATTCGGTCGTCGTGCGGGAATCCGCCGGCGCCTGGGAGGCTTAAGACGGTCATCGCTTGACGCCCCGATCTGCGGCGTCATTATGGAAGCGCTTCCAATTAAAGGGCGCGTGCGAGACGCCTGTAGGGAGGGTGGCATGAAACGACGGGATCGGCTGTGGGCGAGCGCCTGCGCCATGGCTTTGGCCACGCTGGCGGCGGCCGGATGCGCATCGGCGCCGGACGGCGGCTGGGTGACGTCGGGCGATCGGTCGCGGCTGCTCACGCCGGAGCGGCTGGTGATGAAAGCAGAGGTCGCCGGCTCCGGGGCGCCGACGATTCTCCTCGACCCCGACGCGCCGCTGCAAACCATGGTCGGCTTCGGCGCCGCCGTGACGGATGCGACCGCCCATCTGATCCAGACTCGAATGACGCCGTCCCAGCGCGACGCCTTGCTGCGTGATCTGTTCGGACGGGAGAACGGCGGCCTCGGGTTCGATTTCACGCGGGTGACGATCGGGGCGTCGGACTTTTCGCTGAACCATTACAGTCTGGCGGACGCCGAGGATCCGTCGCTGGCCGGCTTTTCGGTTGCACCCATGGCGGCTGAGGTCTTTCCGACGGTGCGCCAGGCGCTGGCGATCAATCCCGAGCTCAAGGTCATGGCCACGCCCTGGAGCGCGCCGGGCTGGATGAAGACCACGGGCTCGATGATCCAGGGCGAACTGAAGCCTGAATACTATTCCACCTACGCCGACTATCTGACGCGCTACATCTCGGCTGCGGCCGACGCGGGCGTGCCGACCGACTATATCAGCATCCAGAACGAGCCGGACTTCGAGCCTGACTCCTATCCTGGCATGCGCTGGGGCGCCGAGGGACGGGCGCGGTTCATCGGACGCGACCTGGGGCCCCGGTTGGAGCGGGCGGGTCTTGAGACGAAGATCCTCGACTGGGATCATAACTGGGACAAGCCGGAGCAGCCCCTGGGCGTGCTGAACGACCCTGTGGCGCGGCCCTATGTCTCCGGGGTGGCCTGGCACTGCTACGCGGGCGACGTGGCGGCCCAGTCCCGGGTGTTCGACGCCTATCCTGACAAGGACGTCTTCTTCACCGAGTGCTCGGGGGGCGACTGGGCGTCCGGCTTCAAGGACAGTTTCGTCTGGACGATGAAGTCCCTGATCATCGGTTCGGTCGAGAACCATGCGCGCGGCGTGCTGATGTGGAACATCGCCCTGGACGAGAACCATGGCCCCCACGCCGGCGGATGCAGCGATTGCCGCGGCGTGGTCACGATCGACAGCCGCACGGGCGCGGTTCAGAGGAACCAGGAATACTACGCCTTCGGGCACGCCAGCCGGTTTGTGCGTCAGGGCGCGCGTCGCGTCGCCGTTTCCAAACCGGAGGGGCTTGAGGCGGTCGGTTTCGTCAATCCCGACGGCCGACGGGTGCTGGTGGTCCTCAACGCGTCTGACGTCGAGGCCCGGTTCCAAATCGGCGAAGACCGGCTGCGGGCTGTGGTCGCTCTCCCGCCGGCAAGCGCTGCAACCTACGTGTGGAGCGGACCCCGCTAAAGCTCGTATTGCCAAAGACGAATAAGGCGGTATGGTGTTGGAAGCGCTTCCAATACGGCGCCAAAGAGATGGACGCCGGGCTCAAAGGGCCCGCGCCAAGGGAAACGTGAGGGGAGATCACATGCGCAGCGCATTTGCTGGGTTTCATTCAATTCGTCCGCGCGCGAGCGCGCTTCATCTGACGGCCTCGGCCCTGGCGCTGGCCATGGCGCTGCCGGCGGTCGCCGTCGCCCAGACGGCGTCGCAGACCGAAGACGGCGCGACGGAGGTCGAGGAGATCGTCGTCACCGGGCTGCGGCGCGGCCTGGCGGACTCCATCGCCACCAAACGCCGGGAGACCTCCATCGTCGAGGCGGTCTCCGCGGAGGACATCGGCAAGCTGCCGGACGTCTCGATCGCCGAATCCATCGCCCGTCTGCCGGGGCTGGCGGCGCAGCGTGTCAACGGCCGGGCTCAGGTCATCTCGATCCGCGGCCTGGCGCCGGACTTCACCACCACCTTGCTGAACGGTCGCCAGCAGGCCAGCTCGGGCGACAATCGCGCGGTGGAGTTCGACCAGTATCCGTCCGAGCTGCTGTCGGGCGTGGTGATCTACAAGACGCCGGACGCCGAGGTGTCGGGCATGGGTCTGTCGGGCACGGCCGACCTGCAGACCGTGCGGCCGCTGGCGTTCGGCCAGCGCGCCCTCGCCGTGAACCTGCGCGGAGAGATGACCGAAGGCGACAAGCTGAACGACGACGTCCGCAACTACGGCGGCCGGTTCTCGATCAGCTATATCGATCAATTGGCCGACGGCACGCTGGGCCTGGCCCTCGGTTACGCCCATCTGGATTCTCCCTCCCAGAACAAGCACTACAAGGCCTATGGTTACGAGGCTTTCGGCGGCGCGTGTGAGCCGAGCGCCCCCGGCGCGACCTGCACCGTGGACTCGGTCCAGCCCGACAGCGCCGACACCGCGCTTCTGCTCAACGGCCAGGAAGTGTTCGCCACGTCACGCCTGAACCAGCGGGACGCCGTCATCGGCATCGTGGAATGGCGTCCGAATGATCGGCTGCACTCGATCCTCGATGTCTATTATTCCAAGTTCGAGCAGGAGGAGACGACGCGGGGCGCTCAGTGGTTCTCCAACCCCTATGCTGACGGCGCCTTCTTCACCGACGTCGTGACCGAGGAGCGGGGCGGTTCGCTGTTTGGCCGCAGCGGCACGATCAACAACGCCGTGCCGATCCTGCGCAACGACTACAATACCCGCGAGGACGAGATCTTCTCGATCGGTCTCAATACCGAATATGAGATCAACGACCGGACACGAGTCGTCGCCGATCTGTCCTATTCGAACAATCGTCGCCGTGAGACCATACTCGAGACCTACGCCGGATATGGCCGGGGCGTAGGGGGAGTGACGCCGGCGACGCCGGATGTTGGGCGCACTTTGGACAGTATCGGCTTCACGGTGAACGACGACGGCTATCCGACCTATTCGGAAGGTCTGGACTATTCCGACGCCTCTCAGGTGACCCTTGGCGACCGCGCGCCCTGGGGCGGTTGGGGGCATGACGGCGCCATCCGCTTCCCGGACGTGGAGGAGAGCATCACCTCGACGGATCTGAAGATCCAGCGCGACATGGACGGCTTCTTCAACACCTTCACCGCCGGCGTCAACTACGCCAAGCGCGAGAAGTCCAAGCGCGTCGACGACTATGATCTGTTCCTCAAGAACGGCCGCCAGCAGGTCTATGTCGACGCCCAATATCTGGAAACCCCGGTCTCCTTGGCTTGGGCGGGCTTTGGAGACGTCCTCGCGGTCGACATGAGTCGGGCGCTCGACGTCTATTACGACCGCGCCCCGATCCTCGACGCCAACTATTTCGACAAGAACTGGGACATCGAGGAAGAGGTCACCACGGCCTTCGTTAAACTCGACTTCGAGGGCGGAAATTGGCGCGGCAATGTGGGCATGCAGGCCGTGGTCCAGAACCAGGAATCGACCGGCGTCGTCATCAACGGCACGGAGCCGGGCGCACCCATCGATCCGATTTCGGTGACGAAGGGCGCCGAATATCTGGATATCCTGCCGAGCTTCAATCTGATCTACGACCTGGGCAGCGGCCATCGGCTTCGCTTCGCGGCGTCTCGCACCATGGCGCGGCCGCGGATGGACGAGATGCGGGCGAACGTGACGCCGGGCTTCAACTCTCTGGTCTGCTCGGGTCAGCCTTGTCCGCCGGGATCGACCGTCAATCCGTGGTCGGCGTCCGGCGGCAATCCGGAACTTGAGCCGTGGCGCGCCAACGCCTTCGACCTTGCCTACGAATGGTACGTCGATTCGACGACCTATCTGTCGATCGCCGGATTCTACAAGGATCTGGAGACCTACATCTACACCCAGAACGGCACGTTTGATTTCACCGGCATCCCCTTGCCATCTACGGCGTCTTCGATCCCGGCCGACGTCATCGTCAGCCCCATTGGTCAGATCAGTCTTCCGGCCAATGGCGACGGCGGCACCGTGCAGGGGCTGGAAGTCAGCGGCGCACTGAACTTCGGCACCGTCTGGGAGCCGCTGGACGGGCTGGGCGTGCTTGGCAGCATTTCCTTTACCGAGTCGGATTTGAACCCGGCGCCGGACGGCCAGAATGTGCGTATCCCGGGCCTGTCGGGCACGGTCTATAATATGACCGCCTATTATGAGCGCGGCGGCTTCCAGGCGCGGATCAGCAAGCGCTTCCGCGAAGCCTTCAAGGGCGAGGTCGTGCAGTTGTTCGCCACGCGCGGCTACACCGAGATCCTGGATGACGAACAGATCGACGCCCAGGTCGGCTACACCTTCGAACAGGGGCCGCTGGAAGGCCTGGGCGTGCTGTTCCAGGTCAACAACCTGACCAACTCGCCCTACCGGACCCGCCTGGGACTGGACAGCGGCGGCACGACCACGGCGGACGGCGGTTCGCTGCCCGAAACCTATGAAGAGTACGGCCGGCAGTTCCTGTTCGGCGTCAACTACCGGTTCTAGGGCGTCACTCTCCTAGCCCTTAGCCTCCGGGGCGAGGCGGCCATGCCGTCTCGCCCTCTTTTTTTGATCGATACCTGTAACCGAGAGACGGCCATGACCTTCCGCAAGACCAAGCTTCTCCCGCTGCTGCTGCTGGCCGGATGCGCCCTGGCGCCGATGAGCGCCGCCGCCCAGCAGGAGCGGACGGATTGGCCGGCCCTGACTGCGGCCTATGCGCCCGACGCCGCGATGGAGGCGCGGATCGCCCGCATCGTCGCCGGCATGACCCTGGCGCAGAAGGTGGGTCAGATGACCCAGCCGGACGTCCGCTACATCACGCCGGAAGAGGTGACGCAGTATTATATCGGCTCGGTTCTGAACGGCGGCGGCGCCTGGCCGGCCATGAACAAACATGCGACCGTCGCGGAGTGGGCCGCCCTGTCGGACCGCTATCATGACGCCGCTCTCGCCGCAGACATGACGGTGAAGATTCCGCTGATCTGGGGCACGGACGCCGTCCATGGCCACAACAACGTCTCCGGCGCGACGCTCTTTCCGCACAACATCGGCCTGGGCGCCGCCCATGATCCCCAACTGATCGAGCGGATCGGCCGGGCCACCGCGCGGCAGGTGCGGGCCACCGGCATCACCTGGGTCTTCGCCCCGACCCTGGCGGTGGGCGAGAACCGCCGCTGGGGCCGCACCTATGAGAGCTATTCCAGCGATCCTCAGCTGGTCGCCGAATACGGCGAGGCCCTGGTGCGCGGGCTGCAAGGGAATCTGACCGGCGACGGCGACGTGGTCGCCACGGCCAAACACTATATGGGCGACGGCGGCACCTTCAACGGCCAGGACCAGGGCGAGGCCCGTGCGAGCCTCAGCGAGATGATCAATCGCCACGGCGCCGGCTATTATTCGACCATCGAGGCCGGCGTGCAGACCGTCATGGCCTCCTACAGCAGCTGGAACGACGTCGCCGCCGGTCATGACTACGGCAAGATGCACGGCAGCCGCGAGATGCTGACCGACGTGCTGAAGGACCGACTGGGCTTCGACGGTCTGGTCGTGTCCGATTGGAACGGGATCGAGCAGGTCCCCGGCTGCACCAAGGCCGAATGCGCCCAGGCGATCAACGCCGGCATCGACATGATCATGGTCCCCGAGGACTGGAAGGCCTTCATCGGCAATACCATCGCCGACGTCGAAGCCGGGCGCATCCCGATGTCCCGCATCGACGACGCCGTGACCCGGATCCTGCGGGTCAAGATGCGCTCCGGCCTGTTCGACCGTGCGCCGTCGGAAAGCCGCTACAACGGGCAGGCCTCGGCCGTGGCCGCGACCGATCTGGCGCGCGAGGCGGTGCGCAAGTCGGTCGTCCTGCTGAAGAACAACGACCGCGCCCTGCCGCTGGTCCAGGGCGAGAAGATCCTGGTCGTGGGCGACAGCGCCGACAGCCTGTCCAACCAGACCGGCGGCTGGTCCCTGACCTGGCAGGGGAACGAGAACGTCAACGGCGACTTCGCCACCGGCGCCACCCTGTTGCAGGCTCTCACAGCGCAGTTCGGCGCGGACAACATCGTCTATTCCAGAGACGCCGTCGGCGTGGACGTGACCCGGTTCGCCAAGGTCGTGGTCGTGCTGGGCGAGACGCCCTATGCCGAATATCACGGGGATGTCCGCTTCCCCGCCCCGGTCCAGTACAGCCATCGTCGCCCCAACGACCTGGCGCTGCTGTACGCGGTCTCGGGCAAGGGGGTGCCGGTGGTCTCGGTGCTGTATTCGGGCCGGCCGGCCTACGCCAACGACCTGATCAATCTGTCGGACGCCTTCGTCGCGGCCTTCCTGCCCGGCACCGAGGGCGCGGGGCTGGCCGATGTGCTCTCGGGCGGTCGTTACGACTTCGCCGGGCGGCTGTCCTTCGCCTGGCCCGGTTCGGCCTGCAGCACCGGCGAACATGCGGGCGACGTGGTGCAGTTCGCGCGGGGCTTCGGACTCAGCTACGCCCGGCCCGCGACGACGGGTGAACTGCCCTTGCCGACCACCCCCGGCGTCTGCGACGCTGTCGACTGACAGCGTTTTGGGGGCGGATGTGCGGCAACTGAAGACAATCCTGATCGTCGGCGGCGGTTCCGCCGGCTGGATGGCCGCCGCCCTGTTCTCCAAACTGTTCAAGGGGCTTTATGACATCACCCTGATCGAGTCCGAGGCCATCGGCACGATCGGGGTGGGCGAGGCGACGATCCCGGCGATCAAGACGTTCAACGAACTGATCGGCCTGGACGAGAACGACTTCATGCGCCGCACTCAGGCCAGCTTCAAACTGGGCATCCAGTTCGTCGACTGGGACCGGGTCGGATCAAGCTATATCCATGGCTTCGGCGTGATCGGCCGGGATCTGAAATGGCTGCGCTGCCATCAGCACTGGCTGAAGATGCGGGCTGAGGGGAAGGTGTCCGACCTCGCCGCCTATTCGATCAATACGGCGGCGGCCCTGCAGAACCGCTTCATGCGCGCCGACCCGAAACGACCGGGCTCGCCGCTGGGCCATATCGCCCACGCCTTCCATTTCGACGCCGGCCTCTACGCCAAATATCTGCGCGGGATGTCCGAGGCGGCGGGCGTGCGCCGTCGCGAAGGCAAGGTCGTCTCGGTCCAACTCAGGCCCGAGGACGGGTTTGTGGACTCTGTCACGCTTGAGGATGGAGCGGTCGTATCGGCCGACCTGTTCATCGACTGTTCGGGGTTCCGCGGTCTGATCATCGAGCAGGCGATGAAGACCGGGTACGAGGACTGGTCGCACTGGCTGCCGTGCGACCGGGCGATGGCCGTGCCCTGCGCGCGGACCGAGCCCTTTACGCCCTATACCCGCTCGACCGCCCGCCCGGCCGGCTGGCAGTGGCGTATTCCGCTGCAGCACCGCACGGGCAACGGGCACGTCTATTCCAGCCGCCATATGGACGACGGAGAGGCCGAACAAATCCTGCTGTCGAACCTGGACGGCGCCCAGATGGCGGAACCGAACCGCATCCGTTTCGTCGCCGGCAAGCGTCGTCAGATCTGGAACCGCAACTGCGTGGCGGCGGGCCTGGCCTCCGGTTTTCTCGAGCCGTTGGAATCGACCAGCCTGCACCTGATCCAATCCGTGCTGATCCGGCTGGTGCGCCTGATGCCGGACGCCGGTTTCGATCCGGCGACCATCGCCGAGTTCAATCGTCAGACCGATTTCGAATACGAGCGGATCCGCGACTTCATCATCCTGCACTACAAGGCGACGGAACGCGACGACACGCCGTTCTGGCGCTATTGCCGCGACATGGATGTCCCTGTGACGCTGGAGCGGAAGATCGACCTGTTCCGCGCCAACGGCCGGATATTCCGCGAAGACGACGAACTGTTCGCCGAGGAAAGCTGGATACAGGTGCTGCTGGGGCAGGGGATAACCCCGGCCGGCTATGACCCGCTCGTCGATGTGACGCCGGAACCGGACATTGAGCGGTACCTGGCGGATGTGGAGACCGTCATAGGCAAGTGCGTCGCCCTGATGCCGTCTCATGCGGACTATGTCGCCAGGGCGTGTCCGGCTGCGTGAAGGGCGCGCTGTCGCTTGCCTCGCATTGGGAATACGGACTGCCGCGATCCCTTGAGAACGGCTTCGGCGCCAGAGCAGCCCGATGCGGCGCAAGCAGGGCGATCCATAAGTGAGCCAGGCTCAGAGCGTCTCAAAAGCCGTTGCGAGCCGGGGCAGGAGTGATCGTATCGCGCTCCGGATCGACGCGTGCAGGGGCTCGTGAAAATCGGCGGCATCGGGGCGAGGGCCGTGTCCGTCGCGCTGTCGGCCATCGGCGGCACGGACGTCCACGCCAAGAACTACGCGTTTCTCATTGCGGAGGAGGGCCAGGTGCGGCTGGCGCCGCTCTACGACATCTCCAGCGCCCTACCGTATGACGGGCTGCAGTATCAGCGTCTGAAGCTGGCGATGAAACTCGGCGGCGAATATTATCTGCGCGACATCGGCCCCGTCAGGTCGCCAGGTTGGCGACCGAACGCCAAATGAGATAGCCGCGTCGTTGCCTAGGGCAAAGGTCCGTGATCGTAACTGAAGACGCGGGCCAGTTTCCAAGAACCGCCTTCGAGCTTCCACATTTGAGCAAATCGAGCTCGGCCGACACGGCTCTCTTCGCCGTCGCCCTGACGTTCATAGAAGACATGCTCGCCGGTTTCGACGGCGCCATACTGCTCTATCGGGAAGACGGCGACGGTTTCGTCCAAGGCTTCCCGGCGCGACCGCCACGCGTCCGGAGCATCTCGACCCTTACAGCGCGTGGCGTACTGGGCGACGAAAGCGTCACCGTCTGTCGCGACCAGGCCGCCGCGGTCATCAAAGAATTCGAAGTCGTCGGTCACCATGGCGCGGAGGGCGGCGGGGTCGCACCGCTCCATGAACAACTCGAAGAGACGGGCGTCCGCTGCAACGACCTGGGATCGCAGGTCAGGGCGACCTGCTGCCATGGTAGGGGCCGCGCCCACCGTCAAACCGAGCGCGATAAAGCCTGCAACAAGCGTCTTGATTTCAGAGCTCACGAAACACTTCTCCAAAATGGGCGGGTGGACTCTTCGCCGGTCAGGCGCCGGCAGCACAACTGCAGAAGGCGATCCTGTGTCGCCATGGGCCTGGGAAAATGGCGAAGGTGAGCAACAAAGCCCGCGTCAGCCCCATGACGGTATTCACATGCCGTCTGCGGCGCGCCCCTATCAAGTTAAGCTTAGGCAATGCTCCAGGTCGTTCCGCCGCTCGATTATTCGTCGGACTGTTTTCGCACCGTCATCGTTGAGCCGTAAAAGCGCGGCCCAACGGGTGCGCCCGCGGGGGTAGGATGTCTGTTCAGGATCTGAGTGCGGGGCGGCTGCTGGCGAAGAACGCCGTGCGTCTGCGCGCCTTTGTCCGCAGCCGGGTCCACAACGACGCCGACGCCGACGACATCAGCCAGGAGGCTTACGCCCGCGTCCTGGCCCGATCCCGGGCCACGCCGCTGAAGGATCCGGTGGCCTACGCCTTTCGGGTCGCGCTCAATCTGCTCAGCGATCAGAGGCGCCCCGGCGCCCCGGATGTGAACGAACCGATCGACGACGCGGCGGCCTCGGACGCGCCCTCCCCGTTCGAAGTTCTCGACATGAAGCAGAGAGCGGACCTTTTCACCCGCGCGCTTCAGCGCATGCCCCGGCTCAGGCGAGAAGTCTTTGTTTTGCGCCAGTCCGCCGATCTCAGCTATCCGGAGATCGCCGCGCGGCTGAACATCTCGGTCGAGGCCGCCCAAAAACACTTCAGTCGCGCCGCCCTCGAAGTGCGCAAGGCGGTGGACATGGAGCGTGCGCGATGAAGAATTCTGCGCGCGTCTCCGAAGAACAGGCCGCCCTTTGGGCCGACCGTCGGCGTCACGGCGAAATGGACGACGCGGCGGACGAGGCGCTGCGCGCCTGGCTGACCGCAGCGCCGGAGCGCGCCCGACTGCTGGAGGCCCAGGAGCGGTTGCTCGCCGATCCGGCCCTGGCGGCCGCCAGCGCAACACTGGCGGCTGAAGCGGGCCGGCGTCGGCGCGCCTGGCGGGTTCGGCCCCTTCCACTCTCGCCATCCCTCTGGGCCGGCGGCATGCTGGCGGCGGCCTCCGTGACGCTCGCCGTGCTGATATGGCCGTCCCAGCCCGCCCTGGTCGAACAGAGGCTGGAGGGAACGGCGGGACGCAGCCTTCAAGCGGCGCTGGACGACGGCTCTTCGGTCCAGCTGAACGGCGACAGTCGGGTCCGCACGGCCTTCGGCCCGGAACGGCGGGACGTCTGGCTGAGCGGGGAAGGGTTCTTCTCGGTGGCCAAGGACGCCAGACGCCCCTTCTCGGTCATCACGACCACACATCGAATCACGGCCCTGGGCACGCGCTTCAACGTCGATGAACGCAGCGGCGGCGCGGTGGAGGTGACGGTCCTGGAAGGCCGGGTCGAGGTGGTCCCTTTGAACCACCCCGAGCGCGGCCAGGTGCTGAATGCAGGCGGTCGACTGCTGAGCGACGGCGCGACTGCCCGAGCCGGGGCGATCGAACGCCTGGACCCGGAGGTCAGGGCGCCGGACTGGACCGAGGGATGGATCGACGCGGACAATATGAGCCTGGCCGATCTGCTGATCGAGTTGAAACGCCGATCGCCCGGCCTTCAGGCCGAACTCGCCGATCCCGCCCTGAGCCGACGCCGGATCAGCGGGCGGTTCGCCGCTTCTCGACCGCAGGACGTCCTGAGCGTGGTCGCGGACATGCAGGATCTGACGCTTCGCAGGGACGCCTCCGGCCGTCTGCTGATCGATCGGTGAACCCAGGATGTGGGCGGGCCGCGCAAGGTTTTGGAGCGCAGCAGCGGTGACGAGCCTGTGGCTTGCGGCGGGCGGCGCCGCGGCTCAAGCCCCGGCCCCGGCCCCGTTCGCCGCCGCCGCCGACCAGACCCCGCACAGGTTTCGGATTTCCAGCGGCCCTCTTGCCCAGGCCCTGCGTGATCTTTCCCGGCAATCGGGCATGGCCGTTCTGGCCGACGCCGATCTGATGAACGGACGTCGCACAGCGCAGTGGCAAGGCCGAACCACCGCCTGGAACGCCCTGACCCGGCTGCTGGCCCCCCATCCGGACCTGCAGGGCCGCATCGTCGGCGAGACCCTGATCATCGAGCGGGCGCAGGCTGCGCCGGCGCCGACGACCGTGACCCAGCTGGAGGAGGTGGTGGTCCTGGGCCGCAAAGGGGCCCTCCAGGAGGCTCTGGAGATTAAACGGGCCTATGACGGCGTCAGCGATGTGGTCAGCGTCGACGACCAGGGCCTGCTGCCCACCAACAATCTGGCGGAAAGCCTTGCGCGTCTGCCCGGCGTCAACGCCGTCAGAAACCACCAGACCGGCGAAGGCGATCGCCTGACGATCCGCGGCATGTCGACCGAATGGAACGCCTATCGGATCAATGGCGTGCGCCTGGGCGGCGCCGGGTCGCGGGCGGACAAATTCTATCGTGGCGTCCGCCTCAGCTATCTGCCGCCCGAAGGAATCCAGAACCTGATCGTGCGAAAGACCCTGACGCCCGATCTGGACGGAGACGCCCTGGGCGGCCTGATCGACATTCAAACCCCGACGGCCTTCGACGCCGACCACGACTATGTGCGGCTGTCGGCGGAAAACGGCTGGCTGACCCGGTTCGATCGACCGAAGTCGGGCAAGTTGGCCTTGGCCGTCTCGCGCCGTCTCTCGGATCAGCTGGGCCTCTTCGTCGCCGCCAACTGGAGCGACGCCCGCTCGCAATTCGAGATGGTCGGCGGCGAGAGCGACGACCTGCCGCCCGTCTGGTTCGACACCTTCTATTCGACCGGCTGGGATTTCGACCGTTTCATCATGAGGGGCATGGAACTGGCCGTCGGCGAGACCCAGGTGCGCCGCCTTGGGGTGAACGGGAGCCTGGATTGGCGAGGCGGGCAGCAGGAGCTTCACCTGCGGCTTCAGTACAACCGCTACGAGGGCGAGGAGTACCGGAACCGTCTGAATTTCCGGAACGACGGCCTGGCGGGAACCGAGCGGCTGGTCCAGGTGGACAGCGGTCGAACCGGTCTGGCGCAGCCGGACGCGATGGTGGTCGGTTCGGATCCGGATTTGGGGCGCATCTACGGCTACTCGACTGCGGACATGAAGGATGTGGACGGGGATGGGCGGATCACCGACGCCGACCGCGACGTCCGCTCCATCTACAGCCTGGCCGGCGCATCGGGCGTGTGGGACCCAATGGGCTTCCGACTGAGACGGTTCTGGGAAGCGACGCGGGAATCCGGCCTCTTGTCGTCCATCACCGTGGGCGGACGGCGGTGGGACGGGCCGTGGCGGATCGACTATGATGTCTCGCTGTCGCGCTCTCAGGATGATCTGGACGAGGGCGCGCTCCTGGAATTCAGGACCGACGCCGTCGAATGGCTGGGCAATCGCGGCGTCCGGGTGGTCGAGACCGACGATCCGCGCTTTCGCCTGTGGGGGCTCAATCCCGCCGGCATGGCGGCGGTTCAGGATCCGGCCGCCTATGATTTCAGACATCTGGGCGATGAGTGGGAACAGACGTCCGAGACCCTGGCCCAGGCCCAGTTCGGTCTGACCTATACGCCGACCGGCGGCTGGCTGGAGTCGGTCCAGGCCGGAGGGCGCTATATGCACTCCAACCGCCGCAGCGCGGGAGGCGCTCGCCCCGATCTGATCGGTCCGGAGACCCTGGCCGATCTGGAAGGGCTGTTCGGCGCGCCGGTCACGGACTTGTTCGACGGCCGCTATGTCGGGGACCACCGGCTGGGCGTGGTCTTGGACAGCCGACGGATGTCGGCCGAGATCGAACGGGCCTATCGCGGCGACAGCGCCTATTTCACCGTAGACCCCGCGTTCGAGCCCCAGGCCGACGCCGAGAGGTTCCGGCTGAAGGAACAGGCGGCGGCCGGCTATGTCATGGCCGCAGCCCGATGGGCCGGAACCGAGATCACGGGCGGCGTGCGGGTCGAGCACACCCGATCAAAGGTGAGTTTTCCCATTCTGGATGCGCTCCGTGGCGACGGACGGGATCAACGTCGAAACAGTTTCACCAATGTCCTGCCCTCGCTGCATCTGCGGCGCGCCCTGGAGGGCGACAAGGTCTTGCGGGCGGCGATCTGGACCAGTTTCGCCCGACCGGACATCGCCCGAATGACGTCGGCGCGGCAGTATGTCTACGATCAGGATCCCGACCGCGACGGCGAGGTCAATCCCGAGGCGGACTGGATCCTTCAGGAAATCCGCCAAGGCAATCCGGACCTGAAGCCTATGGAAGCCATCGGCTATGATCTGTCGCTCGAACACTATGGCCGATCGACAGCCTGGTCGGCGGCCCTGTTCCACAAGGACATTCATAATTTTCTCTATAGGGCCTCAACCAGTTCGATCCGCGACGGCGGACTGATTGACCGCGGGGATGAGAACGGGACGCCCGTGCGGGCCTACGCCAACGGTCGGCGGGCGCGGATCAGCGGGGTCGAACTGGCGATACGCCACGGCCTGGACTGGGCGCCCGCCCCGCTGGATGGGCTGGGCGTCACGGCCAATCTGACCTGGCAGGTCAGCCGCGCCGACGCCAACATCGTCTGGCGCGTCGGCGATCGGCTTCCCTTTACGGAGACGCCCGAGACCCTGGCGTCCGTCGAACTGTTCTGGCAGGGCGGCGGATGGGAGGCGGCGGCCGGCTGGAGCCGCCAGGGCGGCTTCCTCGAAGGTATGGATAGTTTCGCCAACGACCCCTACGAACAGGCCTACAGTTTTGTGGACATCAGCCTTCGACGACGGTTGGGCGGCGACGGCTTGGCGTCGATTCAGATCCGCAACCTGCTGAACAGCCATACCTATTGGTACACCTTCGGCTCGGGGCCGGAGGATTTGCGGGAGTACATCCGCACCGGGCCGACGGTGACCCTGGCGATCAGCCGCAGCTTCTGAGCGGATCCTGCGACGCCAGGCGGCCCGCGAACCTTCGGCTGAAGGCGCCGCCGAGGCGCGAGACGGTCAGGTCGTAGGCGCCGTCCGGCAGGACCGGAAGTCGCAGGCGCAAGGGCGCTCCAGCGCTCAGCCTGTAGCGACGCGTGGGACACAGGCCCGTCTCGTCATTGACGCAGAACCAGGCGTCCTCGGCCGGGACGATCTCCAGGATCAGGCCCCGACCTCGGCGCGGCTCTTTCAGGCGCGCCGCGACAGGGCCGTCTTCGGCCAGACAGCCGGAGAAGCGCCTGCAGAAGCCGTCGGGTCCAAGCAGGCGCAGATCATAGGGGGCGGCCGTCCGGATCAGTTCGACCTGATCGCCGGGCGACAGGCTGAAGGCGTCCATGGACGCCGACGGCTGATGCGCATCGAGGATCTGAAGATGCGCCACATCGCCGCCGGCCGCGTTGCACACCGTCAGCAAAAGCTCATCCTGGGCGAAGTCAAAGCGATCCGTCACGGAGAGGCTGCACGACCCGGAAAGATCGCGCGTCTTCGTGGTCAGGCGGGGATTGAAGGCGCCGCCCGCTCGGCCCCCGCGCCTTTGCATGGCTTCGATCATGGCAGCGCCGCGAGCCCGCAGTCGCTCACGGCGCGCCGAAGGCCCCGTGGCCGATCCGTCTGAATCACATTGGCGTCCAGGACCAGCAGTCCCTCCAGCCGGGAACACAGGTCGGGCGCCCGGACCGCCAAGGCCTCATCGACATCGCCCAGACTGTTGACCCAGATCCGCGCCGGCATGGCCCGCGCCCCGTTGCGGAGCTGCGGGGTCAGAGACTCGGGGTCGCCGTGAATGATCGTCGCCGCCGGCAGCCCCTCGACGGCGGCGGCCAAGCCGTCGGGACGGCTGACGCGCGGCATGAGCAGGGCGCGCGGCGCGAGCTCACGCACCGCCCGCAACACCGCCCTGTCGGAGTCGAAAAAGACGACCTGGTCCGTTATTCCCAGCCCCTGCACCGCCGCGACCACGGGGCCGATGCGATCCGTCTTGAGGTCCAGATCAACCAGCACCCGTCCGCACGTCTTGCGAAGCGCCTCGACTAGGGTCGGGGGCGGCTCGGAACTGTCTTCCAGCCGCAGGCGACGCAGTTGGGCGTAGGTCAGGCTCTCGGCCTCGCCGGCGCCGCCGGTGGTCCGAGCCACCGTATGATCGTGCATCAGAAAGGGCACGCCGTCGGCGGAGACCTTGACGTCGATCTCCACGATGTCGGCGCCCTCGCGCACCGCTTCGTCGATGGCGGCCAGCGAGTTCTCGGGCGCGTCGAGGTGGCCGGCCCGGTGTGCGGCGATCAGCAGGGCGCCGCGCGGCTTCGCCAGTTCGGCCTGAAGGCGCGACATGACGGCGGTCTGCCCGCAGACCGGATCGGCCAGGGCCGGCGTCGCCGCCAGCCCCGCCGCCCATGCCGCGAGCAGCCCGACGATCGCGGTGCGCGCGATCACTACTGGTCCTCGCGCCGCAGGATCAGCTCCGGCGTCGCCGGCTTCAGATCGGTCAGACGCGCCGGACCCGCGCCGGGCTTGTCCAGCTGGAAGGCGTCGTACAGGGCGCCGTCCATGGTGAAGGCTCGCACCGTCAGTCGGTCGCCGGCCACCTCGACCTGCTGGAACACCTGCACGCCGCTGGCCTTGCGGTCGGTCCAGTTGAGGTCGCCCAGCGGATACTGTTTCGGCCCGACGTTGGAGACCATATAGACCGGGCCCTGTTCGTGGGGGCGGCCGCGCCCATAGGTGTGGTCATGGCCGGCCAGCACCAGGTCGACGTGATAACGGTCGAACACCGGCTGCAGCGCGGTTTGCAACTCTTCCCCGCTGCGTCCCCGAGCGGTGGAGTAAAGGGGGTAGTGCAGGAAGACGACCGTCCAGCGGGACGGGTTGTCCGCGAGTTGGCGCTCCAGCCAGGCGAACTGATCCTGCGCAGCCTGCGGGTCTTCGTCGATCATGTCGGCGTCGAGCGAGATGATGCGCACGCCCTGATAATCGACCCGATACACGGTCTCGGTCAGCATGTCGGACGGGCCGTTCTCGGGCAGGGTGAATTGCAGCCGCCACTGGGGCGCCAGCATTTGCGGGGTCGAGCCCTGGGGCTTCATGTATTCGTGGTTGCCCGGCGTCATCAGCGACGGGGTCTCGGCCAGACGGTGGGCGTCCATATCGAACCATTCGCCCCATTCCGCGTCGTTGTCGGCCCGGTTGATCAGGTCGCCGGCGAACAGCATGAAGGCCGCGTCCGGGGTCTGGCGCAGGGCGCGGCGCACGGCCAGGCCGCCCATGGAGCGGATGTCGTTCTGGACGTCGCCCATATAGAGGAAGGTAAAGGGACGAACCTCGGCGGCGGCGGTCTTGACCTGGCGCCAGGGCGACCAGGCGCCTTCCTTGCCCACGCGATAGACGTACTGGGTGTCGGGGGTCAGGCCGGTCAGCCGCACGCTGTAATAGTCGGCGGCGACGTTCTGTTCGTCCCGCGTCGTGAAGGCGGCGGAGGTGCGTTGTGCGGGCAGGCGAACGGCCTGGGCCGGATAGGCCGGCCCCGGCGTCAGGATCGCATATTCGATGAAACCATCGCCCGCGCCCGCTTCGGCGCGCCAGTTGAAGGCCAGGCTGGTCGAGGGCGTCTCGGTCAGATTGACGATAACGCGTTCGGGCGCGGAAACCGTCTGGGCTTGCGCCGGGACGGTCTGGAGGGCGGCGAAGGCCAGGACGCTGCAGGACAGGGTCGCGGCGAGGCGCAGGGACAGGCGCATGGAGTATCCTCGATGTCAGGAAAAGGCGCCGCTCGCGGGAAATCTCCCGCGAGCGGCAGGCGCGATCAGAGCCGCCAGTTCAGGTTCAGGCTCAGGTAACGACCGTTCTCGATGTAGTCGCGGACGCCGCCCTTTCCTGCACCGAAGGTGTAGAAGTAGGTGTAGTTGTCCAGCAGGTTCTGCACCTTGAAGGTGGCCGTCAGGTTCGGCGTGATCTGACGCCGCGCCATCAGGTCCACGAAGTGGTAGTCCTGCTCATAGGGATCGTTGCCGAAGTCCTCGATGTCTTCCAGAGACACGTCCTGATAGTTGTAGGCTACATAGGCCTCCCAGCCGTTGCGCTCCCAGAACAGTTCCAGGTTCACGATGTGGTCGGGGGTTTCCATGAAGGGCAGGGTGTAGCCCTCAGGGTGCCAGAACAGGCCGGTTTCGGCTTCCGAGCGCTGGATGGTGGCGTTCGCCGCCACGCCCAGCCCGTCGAACGGCGCCGGCAGCCAGTGGAGTTGCTGGCGGGCGTTGATCTCGACGCCGCGGATCTCGGCCTTGCGACCGTTCATCGGCATGGAGACGGGCACGCCCGACGGATCGTCGAACTCGCCCTCCGTGCCGTCCCGAATGACCGACGACGAGGAGCGGAACAGGAACTTGTCCAGATCCTTGTAGAACAGCGCGACGGAGTAGGCGCCCGTGCGTCCGTTGTAATATTCCGCCGACAGGTCGTAGTTGACCGAGGTCATCGGCTCGAGATCGGGATTGCCCTGGACGATGCCGGTCAGCACCCATTCGCTGGTCGGGTTGGTCACGCCGTCGCCGTCGGGATCGCCGTCGTAGCTGTATTCCTTGACCGAGGTCATCCGTTTGATGTCCGGACGCGAGACGCTGGTCCAGATCGCCGCCCGCAGCTTGGCGTTCCGGCTTACGTCATAGTTGACGTGGATCGAGGGCAGCCAGTTGGTGAAGCCCGAGGTGTCGGTGGTGTAGTCCTCGCCCCGCACCGGGTTTTCGGTCCAGGCGCGGATGTCGTTGCTGGTGTCCTCGACCCGCACGCCGGCGATCACTTCGGCCGCGCCGAAACGAGCCGTGGCCATGGCGTAGGCCGACACCACCTGTTCGTCGTAGAACCAGGTCGAGGCGTAGTCGATCGAGTCCGCCTCGTTCAGCGTCAGCAGGGTCGAGTTGCCCGCCTTGGCGCGTTCGATCTCGGCCATCATCTTGTCGGTGTCGATGACGGGGCCGAGTTGGTACTGGCCGGTGTAACGGCCGTCGAACATGTCGGTGATCGCTTCGCCGAACAGGGCGGAATAGCCGGCCATGGTGCCCCGGGGCTCCAGGTCGATCAGCGAACCTTCCAGGCGTTCACGCTCGGACTTGTAGTATTTGGCGCCGGCGCGGACCTCTTGCAGCCAGGAGCCTGTCGGCTGGTAGCGCAGGTTGAACTGGGCCTGGTTCAGGGTTTCCTTGGCGCCGCCGTAGCTGCCGCTCAGGCTGGAGGCGGTGTACTGGGTCAGGTCCTGGACGCCCGCCATGCCGGCGGGGTTCAGCACCCATTTCAGGTACTGCGGATCCCCCTGGCTGACGATCTCGACGCCTTCGTTGCCCTTCCACAGATAGGCGTTGCGGCCGAAGTACATCTCGTAGCTGTCGACGATATTGTCCTCGGATTCCGAGTGCGACAGGTCGTAGTCGAGGGTGAACTCGCGGAAGCGGCTTTCGCCGCCGAAGTTGACCATCTGCAGCACGCCTTCGGTCGTGCCGCCTTCCCAGTAGCGACGCAGGCGGAAGCCCTTGGGATCCCATGAACCCGACGAGCCGTTCAGGCTGTAGTATCCGTTGGAGCCCTTGTCGGCGTCGGTGATCACCCCATCCTTGTCGCGGTCGACGATCTGGGCGGTGGTGTAGTTGTAGATGGCGCCCTTGGGGCCATAGCCGATGACGGCGTTCGCGGGCTGAGTCAGGTCGCCGCGCGACTTGTCGACCTGCTCCAGGCGCGCCGAGGCGCTGGTGCCGGCCTCGTTGCGGAAGTTGAGGCGGTTCCTGAACTGGGTCTCTTCATACTCATTGTACTGACCACGCAGGTGGAAGTCGTGATTGTCGCCGCGCCAGTCCAGCGAGCCGTTGAAGCCCCAGCGCGTCACGTCCGTGTCGCCGGTGGACATTTCCAGACCGCGGGTCACGAAGGTCTGGGGATCGAAGTCCAGGCTCTGGGCCGTGCCGTACCAGTTACGGGGCATATTATCCCCGGAGTTGCCGATCTGCTCGAACTGCGAGGCGCGTTCCGAGTAGTTGCCGGTCACGAACAGGCCCAGCCGATCGGAGAACTGCTTGCCGAAGGCGACGTCGGCCGCCCACGAGGTCCGGTCGTCGCGCTGTTGCAGCAGGGTGCCCTCGATCGAACCGGCGACGTGGGTCGGATCATAGTCGAAGGCCGTCGGCGTCTTGATGTCGATGGTGCCGCCGATGGCGTCGCCGTCCATATAGGGCAGCAGGCTCTTGTAGACGGTGATCGCATCCACGCCCGACGTCGGCAGGAAGCTGAGGCGCACCCCGCGGAAGAAGTTGTCGCCCGGCGATCCGGTGCCGCCCATGCGCACGCCGTTGACGGCGTAGGCGTTGTATTCGGTCGCCATGCCCCGGATCACCACCCGGTCGCCTTCGCCGGTGAAGTGGTTGCGGACCGCCGACACGCCCGGAATGCGGGACGCGGCTTCGGTCAGGTTGGACGAGGGCAGCTTGCCCATGTCGTCGGCGCTGACGCTGTCCGAGATCATGTCGCTGTTGCGCTTCTCGTCGATCGAGCGGCGCAGGCCCTGCAGATAGCCGGTGACGACGACTTCATCGAGGACGGCGGGGTTGGGTTGCGCCGCCGTTTCCGCCTCGGACGAGGTCGATTGCGACTGCGATTGGGCCGCCGCCCATTGCGGAAAGGC
This sequence comes from Brevundimonas sp. GW821-FHT10E09, assembly GCF_058809375.1. Classification (NCBI taxonomy): domain Bacteria; kingdom Pseudomonadati; phylum Pseudomonadota; class Alphaproteobacteria; order Caulobacterales; family Caulobacteraceae; genus Brevundimonas; species Brevundimonas sp. GW821-FHT10E09. The sequence goes on from NZ_JBXASO010000001.1 coordinate 359,133, forward strand.
CGCGATCAACGCCAGGCCTCCGGCCGCCGCCAGATAGCGAGATTTGGTTTTCATGATGTAGTCCCCCGTGGTCTGCCTAGGCGCAGACGACAGAGAGACTGGACGACCCGAACAAGCTGACAGGCGTCGTCAATATTTCATACGCACGTCGTCAATCTGTACTGGACAATCAACCTCAGATATACAGATCCGCCCCGTCATTGACGAACCGGCAACCTTCTTCGGCTCCGTGCCGAGGCTTTGCGCCGCGATGCCGCACGGGCCGCAAGGGTAGGGGGATCGTCCAGCCCGGACCACACTGAGCCTTCGGCGTAGGGTGCGGCGCTGAATGTAGAAGCGGCGCCGCGCTCCGTCCCGGTCGAGACCCGGCCGGTTCAGCCGGAGACCGGCATTGGACGGCGGCGGGGAGGCAGACGCTTGCGGCCTGGGGCAGGGCGTCGCCCCTGGCCATTGTTCTCGCGTCCATTCCGTCTGGCGCGGCGGATTCGGTCTCCGCCGTGTCCGGCGCGTATCCGGCTGACTTCAGAAACCGGATCATGGACTGGTTGAACAGTTCCGGGCTCTGCCAAGGCGCGAAATGCCCGCTGTCCGCCAGATACTGAAGACCGGCGCCCGGGATGGCGTCCGCAATATAGGCGGCATGCTGCGGCGTTATGAATTCATCCTCCGAGCCCGCGACGATCAGAACCTGGGGCGCCCGGATCAGGGCGAGTTGACCGGGGCCGTAGTGAAGTCGCGTTGTCTGCATGGTCCTGACCGCCCGGGTCAGCCCGGAGAAATCCGGGGCGGGCGAGAGCTCGGCATAATCGGCGGCGAGCGGGGCCCCACCTGCCGCAGGATCGGCGCATCGCCGGCGTCCTTGCGGACACCCTGCAGATCCATATTGGCGCCGAACGCATAGATGGGGCCGAGTTGATCGCCTCGGTCCATGCCGAGCACGAGCGCCGTTATGGCGCCGTCGCTCCAGCCTATGATTGCGGGTCGGTTCAACTGCAGATGATCGATCACCGCTCCGACATCCTCGGCCAACTGATCGTAGCTCAGAGGTGTCGAACCCAGGGTGCTGCGGCCGTGGCCCCGGCTGTCAATGAGGATGACCTGATAGCCGGCGTCAAGGAGAGCGGGGACCTGTCGGCCCCAGGCCCGGTGGCTGGACAGTCCTCCGTGCAACAGGATCACAGGGGGGCCGCTGCCGATCACGCCGTACCAAAGATGGGCAGCCTCTCGCCAGACGCCGCCCTGTATGGGGATCCTGGGCAGGGCGCGCTCGGGCGGCAGGCTTTCGAGCGGGGATGGGTGCGGCGAACAGCCGAGAAGGCCGGGCAAGAGGACGAGCCCCAGACCGAGGGCGCGCCATGTCATGCCGCGCGATCGTTTGAAGTGGATCTGGGTCACCACGTCACCTGCAACTGGCCGATGCGTCGGATCCCCGCATAACCTTCCACCTTGACCGGCGGTCCAGCGAGGCGAAGCCCGGGCAGCTTGCGGCAAAGGGCCATCAGACCCTCTTCAAGTTCCAGTCGGGCCAGGGCCTCGCCGATGCACCGATGCACGCCGGCGCCGAACGCCATGTGCCAGCGAACATGATCTTGCCGGTTGATGAGGAAGGTGTCCGGATCCTGGAAGCGGGCCGGATCGCGCATGGCGGAGAGGGTGGACAGAGACACCAGATAGCCGGCCGGAATGACCATGCCGTCCAGCGTGATCGCCTCTGTCGAGAACCGGGGGAAGGAGCCCACCGGCGGTTCGAACCGCAGCGCCTCCGCCACGGCCGCACGCGCAAGTTCAGGATTGTCGCCATAGTCGGACCAGTCTGCACCGCGCTCGGCCAAAAGGCTGACCTGCACCGCCAGTGCGCCCCGGGTCGTGTCGCTGGCGCCGATGATCAAGGTCACGATCTGGACGGCGGCTTCGGCCTCGGTCAGATCGCCCGCGCCGATGGCGGCGAGCATGTCTTCAAGCAGCGCGGCGGGGGGCGTCTGGCCGGAAGCCGCGTCCGCTAGACGCGCCTTTACATAGTCTGTGAGCCAACGGGCCCCATCGACCATTCGGTCCATATCTTCGCCGGGCAGGGCCGGCGCAAAGGCGGGAGAGACTTTGTAAACCGCCCGGGCGAACTCTTGCGCGTCGCTCGCCGGGGCGCCGAGGAGCTGGCTCATAACCAGAGGCGGCAGGGGCGCGCAGAACGCCTGGACCAGGTCCGCCGCGCCATCGGCTTCAAAGCCGTCGATCAAGCCTTCGGCGGCCGTCCGCACCGTATCGCGCAGGGACTCGATGGCCCGGAAGGCGAAGGTGCGCGACAGGGGCGCCCGTCGTCGGCGATGCGCCTCACCTTCTGACAGCAATACGGATGTCGCCAGGAGGTCGAACAGCGGACCCGGCGGGACGCCGCGCATGCGCGCATAGAGAGCGCCGTCGATCTGCTGCGTCCTGGGATCGTTGAGAAGCCGCTCGACATCATCCGCGCGGAGAACGAGGCAGGCCCCATCCTCTCGTTGGATCACGGGGCTCTTTGAACGCCATTGGCGAAACAGGCCATGGGGGTCGCGCTCCAGGTCCAGTGAGGAGACGACGGGGATTGGCTCGCCTGACGGGGATAGCTCAAGAAACGGAGCGGGTTGCTGGTCCGCAGTGGTCGGATGATCGTCCTGGGGGGCGGTCCGTGTCGTAGTCATCGCTGGTCCTGTAGGTCGGAGCGGCGGCCGTACAGGCGCTGTGGGCCACGGCCGATGCGACAGGTTCAGCGCGCCGTGTCACTGGCGAGCTTCAGGATCCGTGATCATCGATGACAGATGAAACCACTTGGTCGGCGCATGGGCGCGGATGATCGGACCGACCCCTCGATCCGTCCGATCAAAGTGCGCCGGGTCAGTGAGACTTTCGGTCCAGGGCCTCCATGGCCCGCCGCAGGCGACTGTCGGTCGCCCGCAACTTGATCTCGTCCGAAACAAGCGCCGCCAGGTTCGTGAGGATCGCCCTCTGGCTGTCATCAAGCGTGCGCGGACGTGTGTCGATGACACACAGGGACCCGAGGGTGAAACCGTCGGGATCGACCACAGGGCATCCAGCATAGAAGCGGAAGTTCGGGGCGTCCGCGACAGCCGGGTTGTCGGAGAAGCGAGGGTCGGCGGACAGATCCTCTGAAATCATGCAGCTGTTCTGCAGGATGGTGTGATTGCAGAACGCCCAGCTTCTCGGCGTGTCGGCCATCTCCAGCCCATGCCGCGACTTGAACCACTGCCGCGTCGGCGTCAGCAGGGTGATCAGCGAGATGGGCATGCCGAGCGTCTGCGCCGCCAGCCATGTCAGTCGGTCAAAGGCGTCCTCGGGCGGAGTATCGACGAGGCCGGAGCGTTCAAGAGCGAGTAGACGCTGCGCCTCATTGCCGGGAAGGGGAAACAAGGAGGTCGCCTCCAGACCCTCGCCCGGCTGAGCAGGTCCCCTTACGGCCGCCTCGGCCGCCTCGGCCAGATCGTCGATGTCGTCGATGAACCGAACCCGGCCCGCTCCTTGGGACGCGTCGACGACAGTCTGGCGGCCTTCAGGGCCGACAACCAGTATGACGGTGTGTTGCAGGGCGACATCGGAGCCCAGCGCATGGAGCACGCCATCAGCGACGGCGAACGACTCTGCGTCGATGACCACGGCCGCCGGCGAGCGGCCGCCTATGTCCAACAAGGCGGTGAAAGGCTCGGGATAGGTTTCGACAAAGCAGGAAGGCGCGCTCTCAAGCGCGGCCTTGAACTGCGGCAACCGTTCGGGCCGCGCAATGACGATGACCCTGGCCGAGGCCGGCGTGGCCGGGAGTTCCTGACCCTTGACGAGCGCCACGACGTCGCTCCGGTAAACCCGCCGATGGCCGCCGGGCGTCTTCCACGAAGGGATCGATCCGCCCTCGATCAGCAACTGGGCGGTTCTGACCGACACGCCGAGAATCTTCGCGGCGTCCGTGGTGGTCACGATCTCCTTCTCGGCGGCGTCCATGGTCTCTCCTGCGGCTGATCGCGGTCTCGCGTCAATATGGAGGCGCGCTCCCGCTCCGCCACACCTCCGCCAGAATCTGATGCATTTGATGAAATTGGTAAATTTGATACCTAAATCGTCAATGTGGAGATGTGAGAATGTCGGATGGACTGCAAACCTATAAGGGGGAGTTCGCGGCCCGCGTCGCGGCCAATCAGGCTCAGCGGCTGGCGAACCTTCGGAAAACATACGATTTCATCGTCTGTGGCGCGGGCAGTTCGGGCTCGGTCCTCGCTCGACGACTGGCGGAAAATCCGGCTGTCCATGTGCTGCTGATCGAGGCCGGCGGGAGTGATGATCGGCCGAGCGTCATGGAGCCGGCCGCCTGGCCGACCAACCTGGGCAGCGAGACAGACTGGGGGTTTGTGGCCGAGCCAAATCCCGAGCTGAACGGACGGGCCATGCCGATGTCCATGGGCAAGGTTCTGGGCGGCGGTTCAAGCATCAACGTCGGCGTCTGGGCGCGCGGCCACCGCAGCGACTGGGACTATTTCGCCCAGGAGAGCGGCGACGAGTCCTGGGGGTATGAATCCGTTCTCGGCCTCTACCTTGAGATTGAGAACTGGCAGGGTGCGCCCGATCCCCTGTATCGGGGCACGGGCGGGCCAGTCTTTGTGCAGCCGACGCCCGATCCGGGGCCGGCGGCTCTGGCGATGCTGGACGCCGCGCTCGAGCTCGGCATACCCACTTACGATAGTCCGAACGGCCAGATGATGGAGGGGGACGGCGGTTGCGCCATCTCCGACGTCCTGACGCGGAACGGCAAACGGCATTCCATCTTCCGCGCCTTTACCTATCCCTACCTGGACCGGCCCAATCTGACGCTCCTGACCCGCACCCAGGTGAACCGGGTGATCGTTCAGAACGGTCGCGCGGTCGGGGTCGAGGCGGTGCGGGACGGGGTGGTCGAACGGTTTGACGCCGCCCATGAGGTCATTCTGTCGCTCGGCGCCATCATGACGCCGACCGTCCTGATGCGTTCCGGGATCGGCGACGAGGACGATTTGCGCGCCGCAGACATCAAGGTCCTTCATCATCTGCCCGGCGTAGGCCGCAACCTGCAGGACCATGTGTCCTTCGGCTGTATCTGGGAATACCGCGAGCCGATCGCGCCGCGGAACAGCGGCAGCGAGGCGACCCTCTACTGGAAGTCCGACCCCGCCCTGAGCGAACCAGACTTGCTGTTCTGTCAGGTCGAGTTCCCGGTGCCGAGCCCCGAAACTGCTGGCCTTGGCGTCCCGGAGCACGGTTGGACCATGTTCGCCGGTCTCGCCCACCCCAAGAGCCGCGGTCGGGTTCGCCTGTCGAGCGGGGATCTCCTGTCCCTGCCGCGCATCGAACTCAACACCTTCAGCCATCCGGACGATCTCCGCGCTGCGGTCGCCTGCGTCCAGCTGTGCCGCGATCTGGGCAACACCCGGGCCTTTGAGCCGCTGGTCGCGCGTGAAGCCATGCCCGGCCCGTTGGGGCAGGCGGACATGGAGCGTTACGTTCGAGACGCGGCGGTGACCTACTGGCACCAGACGTGTTCGGCCAAGATGGGGCGGGACGCGCTGTCCGTCGTGGACGGCAGTCTGCGCGTCTATGGTGTCGAGGGGCTGCGCATTGCCGACGGATCGGTGATGCCGCGCGTCGCGACGGGCAACACCATGGCGCCCTGCACGATCATCGGTGAGAAGGCCTCGCGCTATATCCGCGCGGCTCACGGGGTCTAGGGCCGGAAGAACGGGCGGCCGCTGGTTGGAGACCGGCGGCCGCCTGCCCGGTCAAGGTCGAAGCGCCTGTTCAAGTGCGGGGCGGGCCTCGTCCAATCCTCTGCAAGTCTGTTCATGTCAGGAAAGTGCTTCTTCATGATGTACGCTCAAAGACACGTCCTCGTCGTCGACGACAACGCCTCAGCCCGTGATGCGCTTGGCGGATTTCTCAGCGAGCATGCCTTTCAGGTCAGCACAGCCGCCGACGGCGCAGCCATGCGGCGAATTCTCAGGGCCCGGCCCATCGATCTGGTGGTCCTCAATCTCGGTATACGGCGCGAGGACGGCCTCGATCTGATGCGGGGCGTCGTCGATCGGGACGAAGCCCCCGTGATCAGCATCACCGATGCTGGCGGCGGCGAGCCGGACAAGGTCGTTGCGCTGGAGCTGGGCGCTGACGATTGCATGAGCACGCCCGTCAGCCCGCGGGAATTGCTCGCCCGCATTCGCACCGTCTTGCGTCGCGCGCGCCCGGCGAAGGCGCGAGAACGCGTCCGGTGGCGGTTCGCCGGGTGGGAGCTCGACCTGCGTCGGCGAAGCCTCACCTCGCCGGACGGCGCCTTGGTCAAGCTCACGACAGCGGAGTTCAACCTTTTGACCGCCCTCTTGAGGAGCCCGAACCAGATTCTGACCCGTCATCAGTTGGTCACGGCCAGCCGAGTCCATCCGGACGAGGTGAATGACCGCAGCATCGACGTCATGATCCTGCGGTTGAGGCGAAAGCTTCAAACCGCGCCCGGCCCTCAGCGCATCATCCGAACCGAGCGGGGCGTCGGATATGGGATCGCCGTTCCGGTTGAAGCCTTTTGACCGGTCAGTTGGGGATCGCTTGGGCCGATTTCTGCGGTTGCATCAGGACGCCTCGACCTCCGCCTTGAACATATAGCCTAGGCCCCTCAGGGTCGCGATCGCCTCGGCGCTGTTCGGTCCGGTCTGGAGCTTGCGCCGGAGCCGCAACACCTGAGCATCAATGCTGCGGTCCGACAGGTCCTCGCGCATCCCCGTGGCGTCGAGCAGATCCTGACGCGACAAGACGCGTTGCGGCGCGACGATGAAGGCGTTGAGAAGCCGGAATTCGCCCAGGGTCAGGACGACGACAGCACCCTCCCGGGACAGGCGCCGTGTGCGGCAATCCAGTTCCCAGGGGCCGAACCGGACGTGCGTGCGGGGATGCAGCCGGGCCGCTCCGGACAAGCGGTTGCGTCGGCGCAGGATGTTGCGGATTCGGGCGCTGAGTTCGCGCGGATCGACCGGATCGTCGAGATAGTCGTCGGCCCCCAGTTCGAGGCCGACGATCCTGTCGGCGGCGTGGCGCGAGTTCGCCGCCGTGAGGATAATCGGAACCTCCGACGCCGCACGCAGGCGTCGCAGAAGGTTGAGGCCGTCGCCGCCGAGCTCGAGGTCCAGGATCACCAGGCTTGGATGGTCGCCGAGACGCCGAAACAGGCCGGCGGGGGTTTCGGTCGTGACAACCCGCATCCCGTCTTTCTCAAGGGGCGAAGACAGGTCCTGAAGCGGACTGGCGGCGCGGGCGGCGAAAAGGATGCGAGGCCGGACGGTCAGCAGGTCGGACGGATGACCGACCGCCGCCGGAGCCTGGGGTCGCCCATGGTCGTTCGCTGCGCCCGCGTCCGCCAGGGAGGCCTGACGGGTCGCCGGATCCATTGTGGAACGGGCTTGGGAAGCAGGCGTGGTCATAGGCTGTCGTTACAGGTCGGGCACGCAGAGAGGTGCGAGAAACCGGTTGCGGCTGAAACAGTTCCGCATTGTCCCTATTTTGCGAATGACCCCATGGGCCTGGATGTGTTGGATCGAGCGGAGGGGCGTTGCTCCGCCGTCATGCCGCCTCCATCGTCTTGATTACGCCGCCGTCAAGCTCGAAGGCGAGGACGAACCGCCGGGGGCTCCCCTCGAAGTCGCCGGTCTTGACGCCCTCGACGACGATTCTGCTGGTCTCGTGGCATAGGGTGTCCGGAGTGAGGACCGTCCCGTTGGCGGCCGACGTTTCCTGGATCCATGTGCGTATCGCCGGGCGGCCCTGATGACGCCGGCCGTCGTCACTGACGACGACGCCGTCGGCGGCGAAGGGTTGCACCATGCCTTCGACGTCGCCTCGCGCGATGGCGTCCACATAGTCGGCGATCGGATTGGGAAGTCTCACGTACATCTGGGTCTCCAAGGTTAGAAATGAGCAGTCGGGGACCGAACCCCTCGTTCAGTGGCCCGAGTTCGCGCCGCCGATCCGACCTGAGAGGGTGGTCAGGAGAAGGGTGTCTGCCGTCGAACATCCTCGGCCACGGGAAGCAGATCCGTCGATGCACGGGGCGCCACGACGCTGAAACCGAGACCGTCCCGCGACCATGTCACGCCGTCCAGCGCGCCGTAGGATTGCTCGGACATGGACCGGTTCTTTTCGATCTCCATCGGCCGCATCATCACGGCCAGCCGCTCGGCCGCCGCCCCCTCATAGATGAACAGGGCGGCGGGACCATTCGGCGTCGTCACCAGTCGGCCGCCGAGGAAGCGATAGCCGGCGCCTTCCAGATCCGGGGGTTGCACCGGCGTATCGAGACGATCGGACACCCAGCGGGTCAGCGTCGCACGCTGGTCAGACGCCAGTTCGACCGGGCGGCGCGTGTCTGAGGCGTAGACCACATAGTTGTCGACGGCCTCTCGACCGAGGGCCTGAATGCCCCGCGCCGGGGGTGAAACCGCCTCGCGCCCCATCCAGCCCGACAGGCCTCCGATGCAGAGAATGGCCGCGGCCGCCGCCATCTGACGCCTTCCGGCCAAGGTCTTCCGGCGACGCTCGACAAGGGCCTTCAGGTTGAGTTCCGCGGGCAGGGGTTGGTCGGAGACCGGCGCCAGCGCGTCGCGCAACGCCTCGCCGTGTTCGCGGTAGGCCGCGAATCTCTCCTGCGCCTCGGGATGGGTGTCGAGATAGCGTCGCACCGCGTCGCGCCGGCTTTCCTCGAGCACCCCGTCCAGAAAGGCGTGGAGGTCGTCTTCGCTAATCGGGCGGTCCCCGGTCATTTGATCCTCCTTAAATGACATCTGACGGGCGTGTCTTCGGCCATCGCACTGGCCAGCCGGGCGCGTCCGCGAGAGAGCCGAGACATGACGGTGCCGAGCGGCACGCCCAGAATACGGGCTGTCTCGGCATAGGACAGGCCTTCGACCGTCACCAACAGGATCACGGCTCGATATTCGTCCGGCAATTGATCCAGTGCGCGCAGAACGTCGGCCCGGGCCAGTCCGTGCTCCTGGGCTGGCGCCACGGACAGAAACGCCGGATCGACCGTCTCGATCGCGGCCATCACTCCCCTTCGGCGAAGCGAGCGCCAGCGATTGACCGCCAGATTATGCAGGATGGCGTAAAGCCAGCTGCGGGTGTCGCCATCGCCGCGGCGTTGCCCCCACCGCGTGACTGCGCGCTCCAGACAATCCTGGACAAGGTCGTCGGCCTCGGCTGGATCGCGAACCAGGGCGTTGGCGTATCGCCGCAGCCCCGGGATGACCGGCTCGATCAACTGGCCCATGTCCGTCATGTGCTCATCCTAGGGCGCCGCGACCTGAATCTGAACCGGAGCCCCGGGCATGGCCGCCGTGCCGGGGGCGATCACCAGATAGCGCCGCGACACACCCTGTTCGGCGCGGACCTGCTGGCGAATAGGCCCCAGAGCATTGACGATGGCGGCGCCGGCGGGATTGCTCGTGAAGGCGGCGATCGGCTCCAGGGGGCCAGAGCCGTCCGCAGCGTTCGCCAGGGCCAGGACATAGGGCGAGCGCGGCGTCAGCCCCGACACCGATCCCTGTACGACCTGGATCAGGCCTTGATCATACAGGCTGATGGTGGTGTCGGCCTCCGTCCCGTCGCTGACGCGCATGCGGATCAGGACAGAACCGGCGTCAGACCGAGGCTGCAGGTTCCGGTCGCCGGCGCCCGAGGGCGCAGCCCCGGGCACATAGACGACGGCCTGGGGCGCCTGGCCGACGCCGACATTGGCGACCACCGTGTTGGAGGCGGTGTCGATCACCGCCAGTTCGCTGGCGTTCTCCAGACCGACATAGACGCGCGATCCGTCCGGCGACGCCCAGAGGCCGTGCGGCAGGGCCCCGACAGGGATGGTCGCGACGGGGCTGAAGTCGTCCGTCCGGAAGATCTTGACCGCATTCTCCCCGCCCACGGTCACATAGGCCAACTGGCCGCGCGCCGTCCGGGCGAAGTTGACGTGGTTGGTGAGAGGGCCGGTGTCCAGGGTCGCCAACACGTTGAACGGAGGACGGGCGTTGAAGGCCACCGTCTTGCCGATGTCCTTCAGGGTGAACCACACCTGCGACCCGTCCGGAGAGGCGGCGATGTTGGGGCAGAAGGCGCTGGGCTGGGCCACTTCCCCGACAATCTCATGGGTGGCGGCATCCACCACCACGGTCTTGGGATTGAAGGACGAACAGATGTAGCCGTAACGACCGTCCGGCGAGAAGATCGTCATTCCCGGCCCGCCAGGCGTCTGAATGCGATGGATCTCGTTGTAGCTGACCGGGTCGATCACCGAGACATAGTCCTCGCCGCGCACGGTGACCCAGAGTTCCTCGCCGTCGGGGGTGAAGAAGGCCTCGTGCGGAGAGCGGCCGATGTAGGTGACATGTTTCACCGCATTTGTGGCGGTGTCGATGAAGCTGACGGAGTTGGAGCCGATCGACACGACCGCCAGCGTCTTGCCGTCCGGCGAGAAGCCTAGACCGTGAACCAGCAACTGTCCGCGGTAGAGAGGGCTGAAGTTGGCCGGCGACGCATCTCCCAAACGGATCAGACCCACCAGGCGGTTGGTGGAGGGATCGGTGACCGACACGGTGTTCGAGAACTGCTCCGCCGCATAGACGCGATCGCTGGACTGTATGGGGGCGACCTGGGCCTGGGCCGCGCCCGCGACGAGAAGGGCGGTCGAAAGGCTTGCGGCGAGGCCAAGGATGGGACGAGTCATGGGGCTTCAGCCTTCGTGATGGCGGCGCGGGCCTTCGACGCCGACGGGCGCTGTGGGCGGGGGGCTGGTCGGGGCCGGATAGGAGGCAGGCAAGGGCTCGCCCACGGCGAGGCGCAGGGCGGCGATCTCCTGCTGTTGCTCGACGATGATTTCCTGGGCGAGACGACGAATCTGTTCGTTGTTGCTGTGGCGAAGCACCGCCACGGCCATATCGATGCCGCCCTGATGATGCGGGATCATCATGGCCACGAAATCCCTGTCGATGTCGCCCGTCGGCTGGATTTCCATGGCCGCGTGCATCCGGGCCATGACCGCGTCGTTTTCGACCAGAAATTGCTCCGAAGGCGTGCTCGCCGCCAGCGGTGTGGACAGACCAAGCGCAGCGAGCACGGCGAACCGGATCACGGACTTGCGGGAGGAGATCGACATTGATCGCGGCCTTTGATCGGACAGGGTGGACTTGATCGATAGACACCGCGAGGCGGCCTATTATTCCCGGCGATGGCCTTTTTCTGCGTCTAGCCCTGATCCACGGCGCCTATCCGCCTTGCACTGCGGGCCGAAACCCAGGGTCCGTGGGGCATTTCCTGCCGCGCGGAGGCAAGCGACGCCACGCCGGTGGCGGCCGCTGACTGATACCAAAGATGAGGTGTCTCCGACGGCTCGCCGGACGTGCGGGCGCCGTCGGTCGCAGAGCCGCCCCGCCGGGGGCGCCTAGCCCCCGCGCCCGCCGGCGATGAAGGCGGCGATGGTCGGCCAGGGCGCGCCCTGGGGGCGCATGTCGTCGCAGGCGAAGGACTTGAGGGCGCCGTACACGCCGCCGGAGGGGGTGGCGTCCCAGGGGGCGTCTTCGGCGATCCGTTCCGCTTCCGCGCCGTCCGGGCCGTGGACGATGGTGGCGACGGTGCGGGACTGGCCGTCCGAGCAGCGGACCGCCAACTCCTCGACCTCATGGCTCTGATCGGCCGCGTCGCCGTGTGCGGGAACGCGGGCGAAGCGGGCCGTGGCGACGCCGTCGACCGGCGTCAGGGTGTCCTGATCGATCAGATAGACGGTTCGGTCGCTGGCCGAGAAACGGGTCCAGGTCTCGGCTGCGGCCGGCGTCGCCGCCGTCAGGGCCGCGACGCCGACAACCGTCAGTGTGGCAAAGGTCAGTTTGGCGATTCCGCGCATGTCTTCCTCCCGTGAATGAGAGGATTTGATACCCGTGGTCGCCCGATTTCAAGCCGCCCCTGCGACCGGCGGCGGATCAGGGTCGGGCGCGATCCGGCAGGGCGGCCACCTCTTCCGCGGTCAGCGACTTGGTGACGAAGGCCCGGCAGGTGCGGCGACCCGGGTCGGCGTTCGGCACGAGGATCTGGACCGGATCGCCGACGCAGACGGTGTCGGATCCGCCGAGGGTCGGCGTCACGGCGATGGACACCGCCGAATCCAGATCCCAGCAGGCGCCGCTGGTGTTGATCTGGAACACATCGTCGCGCAACGACCGGATATAGAGGTCGGACTGGCGATCGGTGCGGAAGTTGCGCACGCTGTCTGTACGGAAGCAGCGGGCGACGGACTTTTCGCCGTCGGCGGCGGCCGCGGCCCTGGTTGCGGCGGGCGCGCAGGCGGAAAGGCTCATGGCCGCCACCGTCGAGGCGGCGAGCGCGGAGGTCAGCAGGATACGCATCGAAGTCTCCAATACGGAATCTGGAACAAGGAAGAGACGCCGCACATGAACACAGCCTGAAGGCCGATCAAGCCGGCCCCAGACGGTCAGGATCGATCCGTCCAAAAAGCGTTGCAGGAAGCGGCGAAGGCGTACCGGCGATCAGGGCGGCGACATGTTCGCCCAGCAGGGGCGCCACGCAGAAACCGCGTGAACCCAGGCCCGACAGCAGATAGAGCCCGTCCGCTCGACGCCCCGCCAACGGCAGCCGGTCGCGTGTCGTGGCCCGGATGGCGACCCGACGATGGCGGACGCCCGTCTCAGCCTGGGCGGCCAGATGCGGCAGGCGCGCGCGCAGGGCGTCCAGGTTCCGGGCGCTGTCCGCATCGCGCGCCTCCAGGGTCACGTCGCCGCGGTCGTGGGTTGCTCCGAACAGGACGCCCGTGCCGGTGGGCGCGACATAGCCGCCCCAGGCCACGCCCGGAGACGCCGGACCCTCGACCCAGTCGGCCTGGCCCCGGACGGGCGACAGGCCGGCGTCCGCCAGCAATCCGGCCGTTCCCCAGCCGGCCGTCACCACCACCGCGTCCGCCTGGGCCAGGATCCGGCCCTCGGCGTCACTCAGGGTCCAGCCGGCGTCGCCGCGCTCGATCCGGGCCACGGTCGCGGTGATCATGGGCACGGCCTTCAGCCAGGCCGACAGGATGGCGGCGGCGTGAATCACGCGGGCGTCGGCCATCATCAGCCCGCCCTCGGCGGTCGGTTCGCCCAGTCGGTCTGCAGCGGCCTCGGCGTCGATCACCGACATGGCGCCGTCGCGCCACAGGGACTGGGCGGCGATCTTGTCGAAGCGCGCCGGATCGCGCGCCGCCTGGGGCAGTTGCAGGACGCCCCGGCTCAGAACGGCCCCCGGCGTGGCGTCATACAGATGCCGCGCCCGTTCCAGCGCCTGGGCGTACAGGCCGGCGATGGCCGCATCCCCGGCGTCGAGGCGCGGCGTCGCCAGTCCGGCCGGAAACCCCGATCCCCCCGCGCCGGGCCGCTCGCCCTCGATCACCACCGGCGTGATTCCTGATGCGACCAGGGCGCGGGCCACGGCCGCCCCGGCCACTCCGGCCCCGATGACGGCGACGCGGGGGGCCTGGTCGGGCGCAGGGGCGCCGTCCCGCCGCGCCTCCAGCCGTTCACGCTTGCGGCCGTGGCCGGGCTTCTTCTCGACCACGAAGCCGCGTTCCGACAGGCCGCGTCGAACCGCGCCGGCGACCGTGAAGGTGGCGACTCGCGCGCCGGGGGCCGACCGGGCGGCGATCCGGTCCATCACCGTTTCGGACCACATGCCGGGGTTCAGGGCCGGCGAGAAACCGTCCAGGAACCAGGCGTCGGCCGCTCCCGACCACTGGTCCAGGGCCCAGTCGACGTCGCCGACGGCGACGTCGAGCACCGCGTGGAACCCCGGCAGATCGACCCGGTGAAAGCCCGGCGTCCGCTCCGGCCACGCTTCAGTCAGGGCCAGGGCCGCCTCCGCCAGTTCGGGCCAGGCGCCCAGGGCGCGCCGCGCCTCGTCGGCGGTCAGGGGAAACCCCTCGATGGAGAAGACGTGCAGCCGCCCGCCCTCGGGCCGGGTCCGGCTCCACAGGTCCAGCAGGGCGGCGATGTTCAGCCCGGTGCCGAACCCCAGCTCGGCCACGGTGAAATGGCGTCGCCCGGCCCAGGCGTCCGGCAGGCCGCAGCCTTCCAGGAAGACGGCGCGGGTCTCGGCCAGACCGTCGTCGCGTGAGAAATAGACGTCGCCGAACCGGCCGGAGCGCGGTTCGTCGTCATCGGTCCAGGTCAGGTGCGGGGCGGTGTCGTCGGTCGTCATGGCGCGGCTCTAGCACCTCCGCCGCCGATACGAAAAAGGGCCGCCCGCGGGGCGGCCCCTTTGTGGGTCGGGGGAAGGACTCAGTGGCCGGCGGCCTCGGCCGATCCGTGGTCGGTCGCCGGGGCGGCGGCTTGCCCGGCCGCCGTGTCGGTCGCCGCAGGCGCGCCTTCGGGGGGCTGTGCGGAGGCGGAGGCGGTGGCGGCGCCGGCGTCCTGAGCGGCCTCATTGGCGGCGGCGGCGGCTTCCGCAGCGGCCTGGTCGGCGGTCAGGGCGGCGTCGGCGGCGGTTCCGGCCGCTTCGACCGCGTCGCTGGCGGCTTCCTGAGCCTTTTCTTCCGGCGCCTTCTGGCACCCGGCGATGATCAGGGCGGCGGCCGAGGCGGCGATGAGGGCGGTGATGCGCATGGGACAATCCTCCGAAGGCTGTTCGCGAGGCCGAAAGCCTCGCTGGAAACGATAACGCCGCCGTGAACCTCGGGGCAAGCCGGGATCACGGCGGCGTCATGCCGCGTCTGAAACTCGTCGCGCGGCCGGACGTTCCGGCCCGCTCAGCTTCAGTCGTTGCTGATATTGTTCAGCGCTTCTTCCATTTCGGCGAAGGACGGCTGGGAGGCGGAGGGAATGTCGCCGCGGCCGATCTCGACCGAGATCTGGGCGGCGTTGCCGTGCAGGTGGGCGATCAGCACGGACTGGATCATCTTGTAGTAGGCCGCTTCCTCATTGATGATCGAGGTCAGGCGCGCCGCGAACGGGCCGACCAGGCCATAGGCCAGGAACACGCCCATGAAGGTGCCGACCAGGGCGCCGCCGATCATGCCCCCCAGAACTTCCGGCGGCTCGGTGATCGAGCCCATGGTCTTGATGACGCCCAGCACGGCCGCGACGATGCCCAGTGCGGGCAGGGCGTCCGCCAGGTTCTGCAAGGCGTGGGCGTTGTCGAGATGCTCGTGGTGATGCTTCTCGAGCTGCTTCTCCATCGCATCCTCGACCTGGTGCGGATCCTCCAGGTTCATCGTCATCATCCGCAGGGTGTCGCAGATGAAGTCGACGGCGAAATGGTCCTTCAGCACCTTGGGGTACTTCTGGAAGATGGTCGATTCCTTGGGCTTTTCGATATGGCTTTCCAGCGCGACGACACCCTTGGATTTCATGGTCTTGGTCAGCTGGAACAGCAGGGACAGCAGGTCCTTGTAGTCCTGCTTCTTCCATTTCGGACCGGCGAAGGCCTTGCCCAGACCCGCCAGCGAACCCTTGACCACCGTTATCGAGTTGGAGATCAGGAAGGCCGCGATGCCCGCGCCGCCGATCGCCATCAGTTCGTGGGGCGCGGCGTGCATGATGACCTCGAACTTGCCGCCCGAGATGGCGTAGCTGCCGAACACGAGGCCGAACAGCAGTACGATGCCGATGATCTGGAACATGGAGACGCGGTATCCTGACGCGAGAGGCGTCAAGTGATGACCGTTATTGATTAAGACGGCGTTTCGGGAAACGCCGTCTTATACCGTCACAGCCGGCCTTCGCCGTTCAGAATGGCCGTCCGCCCTGCCGTCGTCAGCTTCTGGTAGCCGGTCTTGCCGCCGCGCACATACAGGGTCGCGCCGGTTTTTTCCGGATCGAACCCGTCGGCCACCAGATCGGCCTTGCGGTATTTGAAGGTGCCGGTCGTTTCGGCCGCCTCGATCAGCCGCACGAAGACGGGCTGGGCGTAGGCGGGCAGGCGGGCCTCGACGTGTTCGGCGAAGGCCTTGGGGTCGAACTTGGCGTCCGTCACCAGGGCGGCCATCCCCGCCTTGCCGTCCTGGCCGGGCACGGGGACGCCATAGACGATGGCCTCGGACACGCCGGGGCCTTCCATCAGCACCTGTTCGACCTCGGAGGTCGAGACGTTCTCGCCCTTCCAGCGGAAGGTGTCGCCCATCCGGTCGACGAAGTAGAAATAGCCCTCGGCGTCCTGTTTCATCAGGTCGCCCGTGCGGAACCAGCGGTCGCCCTTCTTGAAGACGTCGGTCAGGATCTTCTTCTGCGAGGCGGCCTTGTCAGCATAGCCCGAGAAGTCGTGGCGGATGTCGTTGCCGATCTCGCCGATGGCTTCGCCGATCTCGCCGACGCGGGTCAGGCGGCACAGGCCGTCCGGGCCGCGGATCGGCTGTTCGCTGTCCACGTCGAACTGGACCAGGCGGATATTGATCTGTTTCTTCAGGTAGCTCGGCACCCGGCCGATGGCGCCCTGTTTGCCGTCGAAGTTGAACAGGGAGACATTGCCTTCGGTCGAGCCGTAGAACTCCAGCACCTCGGGAATATGGAACCGGCTCTGGAATTCGGGCCAGACGTCGGCGCGCAGTCCGTTGCCGAAGGCCAGACGCAGCTTGTGCTTCTGCTCATAGGCCTGGGGCTTGCTGTTCACCAGATAACGGCACAGCTCGCCGATATAGACGAACATGGTGGCGCCGGACGCCACCACGTCGGGCCAGAAGCTGCTGGCCGAGAACCGCTTGCGGATCACCAGACGCGCCCCGTTCAGCAGGGCCGCGCCGACGCCGACCAGGCCCCCGGTCGAGTGATACAGCGGCAGGACGTTGAAGATCCGGTCCTTGGGCGTCGAACGGGTCGCGCCGGCGAAAGCGCGCATATAGGTGCGGGCCCGCGAATGCGGGATGCGGGCCGCCTTGGGCAGGCCGGTGGTGCCGGAGGTGTAGATATACAGGGCCGTGTCGCGGTTCGTCAGGCCTTCGCGCACCGACCGGGACGGCCGCACGGAGGAGGCGCCGCGCACCGGCTTGTCCAGGCCGCGCCGGTCGCTGGATTCGTCCTCGTCGCCCAGGCCCAGGACCCACAGCATCAGGGTGTGGCCGACCAGGGGGCGGGTCGCCTCGACCTGGCGCCAGCAATCCTCGTCCGCCACCACCTGGAAGGCGTTGGAGATGGTCAGGCAGTGGGCCAGCCCCTGGCCCGTCAGATTCGTGTTGATCAGGGCGGTGGCGATGCCGACCTTGGAGAAGCCGATCCAGGCCGCCAGATATTCGACGCGGTTGGTCATCATCAGGGCGATGGTGTCGCCCCGGTTCAGGCCGCGCCCCTTGGCCCAGTGGGCGTAGCGGTTGGCCATGGCGTCCAGGTCGCGATAGGTCAGGCTGCGGCGCTCGTCCTCGACGGCGACGTTGTCCGCGAACTTGTCGACGGCTTCTTCAAAGTCGTCGCACAGCAGAATGTCGCTATCCAGCTCGATCGGCTTGATACGCTTGAGCAGGCGGAACAGTCCGCGCGCGAAGCGCACGTCCCTGCGGATATTGGCTACAAAACCCATGCTCGCCGTTACTCCGGTCTTTGCGTGTTCCACCCGCGCTCGTGATGAACGAAAGGAGCCTGTTCGGTCAACCGCGAGGCGGACAAACGCCTTAGAAACCACCGCGATCAGACAAGGCCGTGTCCCATTTGTTTCGGTGACGTCGGGGAAATCCAGAGCGAAACGCGCATTTTTCGCCTTATTCGCTCTTTTCTGGCCTATAATAGATCTGATTTCGCCTTAGCCGGGGCCGTATCAGTGCTTCTTCAAGGTCATTGACCGTTTATCGGAACGACCTCGAAGAACAGCGTGTTTTCCTGCCGATCTCATGGAGGACACATCATGTCGATGACTTATGCAGACGTTACGACCAACACAGCCGCCGTCGATGCGACGGGGCGTTCCGCCGACGAGGTCTTCGTGCCACGCTATGCTCAGCGTCGCAGCCGAAGCAACAAATCCGTCAAGACCTGGATGATCATCGCCCCGATCGGCGCCCTGGCGGTGATCGGCACGGCGGCGGCCCTGATGATGGGCGGCGACGCGCCGGCCGCGCCGGCGTCTTCGGCGCAGCCGCTTTCGACCCCGGCGCCGCAGATGCAGACCGCGCCGACGGCTTTGACGCCGGTTGAGACTCCGCTCGCCCAACCCGTCCCTGTCCAGACGACGCCGCAGACGACGCCTGCCCCGGTTCCGCGTCGCGCCGAGCCCGCTGTGCGCCGGGCGGCCCCGTCGGCGCCACCTGCGGAACGTCCGGCCCCGCGTGTGGATAGGCCTGTCGAGCCGACCGGCCCGCGTCCCTACAGCGCCGCCACGGCGGCCTTGAACACGGCGGCCTTGAACACGGCGGCCAGCCCTGCGGCGTCCGCCCCGGCCTCGGTTCAGATCCAGCCGCCCCCGACCGTGTCCGTCGAGCCGGTCAACTGACGCCGTCACCCATGAAAAGGCCCCGGCGTTCGCCGGGGCCTTTTGCTGTCGGCCTATCGCCTGGGCAGGGCGGGAAACTCCAGCCGACTGACGTCATAACCCAGGGCCCGCGCCCGATCCGTCAAGGCGCGCACCTCCGCCTCGCTGGGAACCTCGCGGGTGTAGATGAACAGCCGCTCGAAGGTTGGATCCGCCGAAATGAACCAGCTGTAGTCGTCCGCCCGGTCCAGCACCCAGTAGTCCCAGGTCACCAGACCATGCAGGTACCGGACCCGCAGCTTGGCGTTCATGCCGGGGTCCAGAATACGGCCGCCGCCCTCGATGGCCTTTTCCTTGCCTTCCGGCGAGCCGACCTGACAGGTGTCGCGCACATGGATGCGGTCCGCCTTGACCGGAGTGTAGATCGAGGCGCCGGCGACGCAGCCGGCGGTCAGCCGGTCGGGCAGGCGGGCGACCTCATGCCAGCGCCCGGACCACAGACGATCCACGTCGACGGCCTTGATCGGCTGGGGCGCACGGTATTCGGCGGGGGAGGGGGCTGTGACGCAGGCCGCCAGCGCGGCCGAGGCGACGACGGCGGCGATCAGGGATTTGACGATGGGCATTGCGACTCCATTTCAACGCCATAAAGTCGCCACACGCGGCTCAGTTCCACAAGGCGGACGCCGCCCCTCGACCGCCAGGTCCGAAAATCTCACAGTGTGTGGCAGTATCAATCGCTTGCGACCCGTCGCACACTGGCGTTTCACGTCAGCGTTCGATGGAGACCTGACTTGGTGGACGCCGCTATTCTGACCGAAACCCCGACCCCGTCCGCGCCGCCGCCCGGTCCCGAGCGGCTGACCCATCTTCAGCGCCTGGAGGCCGAGAGCATCCACATCATGCGCGAGGTGGCGGCCGAGGCCGAGCGCCCGGTCATGCTGTATTCGATCGGCAAGGATTCTGCGGTGATGCTGCACCTGGCGCGCAAAGCCTTCTATCCGTCCACGCCGCCTTTTCCCCTGTTGCACGTCGACACGACCTGGAAGTTCCGCGCCATGTACGCGATGCGCGAACAGGCCGCCGCCGACCTGGGCGTCGAACTGCTGGTCCACCAGAATCCTGAGGCCCTGGCGCGCGGGATCAATCCCTTCGATCACGGCTCGGCCCTGCACACCGACCTCTGGAAGACCGAGGGGCTGAAACAGGCCCTGACCTTGCACGGCTTCGACGCGGCTTTCGGCGGCGCTCGCCGCGACGAGGAGAAGTCGCGGGCCAAGGAGCGGATCTTCTCCTTCCGCACGGCCGAGCATCGCTGGGACCCCAAGAACCAGCGCCCGGAGCTCTGGCGGCTCTACAACACCCGCAAACGGCCGGGCGAAAGCATCCGCGTCTTCCCCATCTCCAACTGGACCGAGCTGGACGTCTGGCAATATATCCATCTGGAACAGATCCCCATCGTGCCCCTGTATCTGGCCGCTGAACGGCCGGTGGTCGAGCGCGACGGCGCCCTGATCATGGTGGATGACGACCGCTTCCGCCTGCGGCCCGGCGAGGCGCCGCAGATGAAGTCGGTGCGGTTCCGCACCCTGGGCTGCTACCCCCTGACCGGGGCGGTCGAGAGCACGGCCGCGACCCTGCCCGAGGTCATTCAGGAAATGCTGCTGACCACCACCTCCGAACGCCAGGGTCGGATGATCGACCACGACCAGTCCGCCTCGATGGAGAAGAAGAAGCAGGAGGGCTATTTCTGATGGCTCACCAGTCGGACCTGATCACCCGCGACATCGACGCCTATCTGGACGCCCATCAGCACAAGAGCCTGCTGCGCTTCATCACCTGCGGCAGCGTCGACGACGGCAAGTCCACCCTGATCGGCCGGCTGCTGTACGACTCCAAGATGATCTTCGAGGATCAGATGGCGGCGCTGGAGGCCGACAGCCGCCGCGTCGGCACGCAAGGGGGCGACATCGATTTCGCCCTTCTGGTCGACGGCCTGGCCGCCGAGCGCGAGCAGGGCATCACCATCGACGTGGCCTATCGCTTCTTCTCGACCGAAAAGCGCAAATTCATCGTCGCCGACACGCCGGGCCACGAACAATACACCCGCAACATGGTCACGGGCGCCTCGACCGCCGACGCCGCCGTCATCCTGATCGACGCGCGCCGGGGCGTCCTGACCCAGACGCGCCGTCACGCCTATCTGGTCAGCCTGCTGGGCATTCGCCACGTCATCCTGGCTGTGAACAAGATGGACCTGATGGGCTGGTCCCAGACCGTCTTCGACACCATCGTCGCCGACTTCCGCGCCTTCGCCGACCAGATCGGGCTGAAGACCTTCGACGCCATCCCCATGTCGGCCCTGCGCGGCGACAATATCACCGAGGCCAGCGCTCATTCGCCCTGGTACGCCGGTCCGTCGCTGATGAGCCTGCTGGAGATGCTGGAGGTCGGCGACGATCTTCAGGCCGACCCCTTCCGCCTGCCGGTGCAGTGGGTGAACCGACCCAACCTCGACTTCCGCGGCTTCTCCGGCCAGATCGCCGCCGGGACCGTGCGCCCCGGCGATCCCGTCCGCGTCCTGCCGTCGGGCAAGACCTCGACCGTCGCCCGCATCGTCACCGCCGACGGCGATCTGGCCCAGGCGGTCGCCGGCCAGTCGATCACCCTGACCCTGGCTGATGAGATCGACGTCTCGCGCGGCGACGTCCTGGCCAGCGCCGACGCCCCGCCCGAGGCCGCCGACCAGTTCGAGGCCACAGTCGTCTGGATGGACGACGAACCCCTGCTGCCGGGCCGTCCCTATCTGCTGAAGATCGGCGCCAAGCTGGTGGGCGCCACCATCACCGAGCCCAAGCACAAGGTGAACGTCAACACCCTGGAGCAACAGCCGGCCAAGCGGCTGGAGCTGAACGAGATCGGCGTCTGCAACCTGTCGCTGGACGCCCCCGTCGCCTTCGCCCCCTATGCCGAGAACAAGGACCTTGGCGGTTTCATCCTGATCGACCGGATCTCGAACCGCACGGTCGGGGCGGGCCTGCTGCACTTCGCTCTGCGCCGCGCCCACAACATCCACTGGCAGGCCCTGTCGGTGGACAAGGCCGCGCGCGCGGCCATCAAGAACCAAAAGGGGCGCGTCATCTGGCTGACCGGCCTGTCGGGCGCCGGCAAGTCCACCATCGCCGATCTGGTTGAAAAACGTCTCTACGCCGACGGCCGCCACACCTATCTGCTGGACGGCGACAATGTCCGCCACGGCCTGAACCGCGACCTGGGCTTCACCGAGGAGGACCGGGTCGAGAATATCCGCCGCGTCGCCGAGGTGTCGAAACTGATGGTGGACGCCGGCCTGATCGTCCTGGTCAGCTTCATCTCGCCCTTCCGCGCCGAGCGTCGCCTGGCCCGCGACCTGCTGGGGCCGGGCGAGTTCGTCGAGGTCTATGTCGACACGCCTCTGGCCGTCGCCGAAAAGCGCGACGTCAAGGGCCTCTACAAGAAGGCCCGCGCCGGCGAACTGAAGAACTTCACCGGCATCGACAGCCCCTACGAAGCCCCCGAGGCCCCCGAGATCGTCGTGGACACCACCACCATGTCCGCCGAGGACGCCGCCGAACGGATCGTCGCCTGGCTGGACGGCCGGTTCTCGACCGAGGATTTCAGCATCTGATCCGGTGGGGGGAGGGCGGCGGTCAGCCGTTCTCGTATCCCCGCCACCATTTGACAAAGCGCGGCAGGCCCTCGGCCAGGGTGACCTTGGGTTTGTACCCGGTCAGGGCGTTCAGCTTGGAGACGTCGGCATAGGTGGCGGTGACGTCGCCGGGCTGCATGGGCCGCATGACCTTGTCCGCCTCGGCGCCCAGGGCGTCTTCCAGGGTGGTGATCATCTCCATCAGGCCGACGGGCGAACTGTCGCCGATGTTGTAGATCTCGTGCCCGCCCTGCGCGGGCGGATGGTCCAGCACCCCCACGATCCCGTCGACGATGTCGTCGATATAGGTGAAGTCGCGCGCCATCTCGCCTTCGCCATAGACCTCGATCGCCTCGCCGCGCGCGATCTTCCGCGTAAAACTGAAATAGGCCATGTCGGGCCGGCCCCACGGGCCATAGACGGTGAAGAAGCGCAGGCCCGACTGGGGAAAGCCGTACAGCTTGGCGTAGCTCTGGCTCAGCAGTTCGCACGAGCGTTTGGTCGCGGCGTACAGGGACACGGGATCTGTCGTCGGATCGTCTTCCCGAAAGCCCGAACCTTCCAGCGGCCGGTCGCCATAGACCGAACTGGACGAGGCGTAGACCAGGTGTTTCACGCCGTTGTGGCGCGCGGCCTCGAGCATCGACAGATGGCCGGCCAGGTTGGACCGCTCATAGGCGAAGGGGTTCTCGATCGAGTAGCGAACCCCGGCCTGGGCGGCGAGATGGACGATCCGCTCCACGCCGTGGTCGCGCACCAGGGCCAGCATCCGCTCGTGGTCGGCGATGTCCGCCCGCACCATGGTGAAGCCCTCGCGGGCCTCCAGACGGGCGGCGCGGGCGTCCTTCAGGGCAGGGTCGTAGTAGTCGTTGAAATTATCGACCCCGATCACGGTTTCGCCGCGATCCAGCAACCGTTCGGCCGTGTGCATGCCGATGAAGCCGGCCGCGCCGGTGACCAGGATCGGCGCCGCCATCAGCCGCGTCCGATGCCGGAATATCTGAAGCCGCGCTTCAGCATGTCCTCGGGGCGATAGACGTTCCGCAGATCCACCAGTACGGGCTGGTTCATCAGCAGCTTGACCCGGTCCAGGTCCAGGGCCCGGAACTGGTCCCATTCGGTGATGATGACGACGGCGTCGGCGCCTTCGACGGCGTCATAGGCGTTGGCCTTCATGGACACGCCCGGCAGCAGCTTGCCGGCCTCGTGCATGCCCTCGGGATCGAAGGCCTGGACCCGTGCGCCGGCGGCGATCAGGGCCGGAGCGATGTCCAGCGACGGGGCGTCGCGCATGTCGTCGGTGTTGGGCTTGAAGGTCAGGCCCAGCAGGGCGACCGTCTTGCCGGCGACGCTGTCGCCCAGGGTCGTCTCGACCCGGCCGGCCATGGCCTTCTTGCGCGCGTCGTTGACCTCGACCGTGGTTTCGATCAGCCGCACCGGCGCGCCGTACTGCTGGGCCGTGCGGACCAGGGCGATGGTGTCCTTGGGGAAGCAGGAGCCGCCGTAGCCGGGGCCGGCGTGCAGGAATTTGGAGCCGATCCGCTTGTCCAGGCCGATGCCCCGCGCGACCTGCTGCACATCGGCGCCTACGGCCTCGCACAGGTCGGCCATCTCGTTGATGAAGGTGATCTTCATCGCCAGGAAGGCGTTGGCCGCATATTTGATCAGCTCGGACGTGCGCCGGCCGACGAACAGCAGGGGGCTCTCGTTCAGGTTCAGCGGACGATAGAGTTCGCTCATCACCTCTCTGGCGCGCGGCGCCGTCTCGCCGTCGTTGACGCCGATCACGACCCGGTCGGGGCGTTTGAAGTCGCCGATGGCGGCGCCTTCGCGCAGGAATTCGGGATTGGACACGACGGAGAAGTCGGCGTTCGGATTGACCCGGCGGATGATGGCCTCGACCTCGTCGCCGGTGCCGACCGGGACCGTGGACTTGGTCACCACCACGGTGAAGCCGTCGATCAGCCCGGCGATCTCTTCGGCCGCAGCATAGACATAGCTGAGGTCCGCATGGCCGTCGCCGCGGCGGGTCGGGGTGCCGACGGCGATGAAGACGGCGTCGGCGTTGCGAATGGCCTCGGCGCTCTCCAGCGTGAAGAACAGCCGGCCTTCCTCGACGTTGGCGGCGACCAGATCGTCCAGGCCGGGTTCGAAGATCGGGATTTCGCCCCGCTCCAGCCGTTCGATCTTCGACGGATCCTTGTCGATGCAGGTCACCACATGGCCGAAGTCGGCGAAACAGGCTCCAGACACCAGGCCCACATAGCCTGTGCCGATCATTGCGACGCGCATCTAGAAAATCCCGTTCATCGTTGTGCAGCCTTAGAATCCGGCACGTTTCAACGCAACGGCGCGGGAGGCCCATGCGTCAAACGCAGTGTCGGGCGCCCCCTATATACGGCCGGGCTTCCTGGCGGGTCAGGCCGGATGCATAAATTCGCCGGATGGGGCAAAACGCCATCCCATCAGACGCGCCGCCCGGCGTGTCCGCCTGCGAATCGAGCGAAGGACGCGACATGGAACTGATCATCGGCCCCCGCACCTATTCGACCTGGTCGCTGCGCGGCTGGTTGATCCTGAAGCACACCGGCGCGGACTTCGGCGTCATCGACGTGTGCTACGACACAAAGGCCCAGAAGGCGGCGCTGCGGGATCTCTCCCCGTCCGGATTCGTGCCCGTGCTGCGGGTGGACGGCGAGATGATCTGGGACACCCTGGCCATCGGCGAATGGGCGGCTGAACACTATCCCCAGGCGCGGATGTGGCCCGCCGATCCCGTCGTCCGCGCCCTGGCCCGGTCGGCGACGGCCGAGATGCATTCCGGCTTTTCCGCCCTTCGGACCTTCTGCGGCATGGGACCGGACCGGCCCATGGTCGGCGACGCCCGGTCAGAGACCCCGTCCGACCCGGCGCTGGACCGGGATCTGGCGCGGATCGTCGCCCTGTTTCGGCAGATGCGGCGTCGGTTCGGCGGGGACGGTCCCTGGCTGTTCGGCGACTGGTCGATCGCCGACGCCTTCTTCACTCCGGTCGCGGCGCGTGTCCGCCATTTCCAGATCGATCTGGCCGACCACGGCGACGACGGCGTCGCCTCGGCCTATGTCCAGAGCCTGCTGGCTCACCCGGACTTCCGCCTGTGGGAGACGGAGGCTCTGACTTAAAAGCCGGGAAACCAAGCTTTCGCACCGGGTGTTAAGGCGACGTCGTTATCCCGGATGTGAACGCGGATCGCGCGTCTCGCCGGGGAGAAAGACCGATGCCGACCCGCTTAGTCGTGGCGAAACAGGGGGCGGAGGTCCCGGTTCAGGCGCGCCCGCTCAATCCCGTCATGGCCTATGTGCTGGCCGCCGTCGTCGGCGCCGCCTTCTGGGCGATGCTGCTCACCGCCCTGTTCTGAACCCTATCGACCGCCGCCGACGGTGGCCGCCTGGGCGACCAGTACGGGTTCGGCGACCGGCGCGGGCGGCACATAGTCCAGCGACACCGGAACCAGTTTCGCGCCCGAGGCCACGGCGTCCAGGGTGTTCAGCGGTCCGCCGAACATCCGCTGATAGATCCAGTAGCTGGCCACGACCTTTTCCACGTAGTCGCGCGCCTGGGGCACGTCGATCGTCTCGATCAGCAGCAGGGGATCGGCGTCCGGCCCCAGCTTGCGCACCGCCGTCAGCATCGGCCCCGGTCCGGCGTTGTACGAGGCCACGGCCCGCAGCAGGTCGCCCTGGAAGGCCGGCAGCTGGAGCATCCGGTTGATATAGGCCTGGCCCAGCCGCATGTTGGTCGCGGGAACCAGCAGTTTGGACGGATCGGTGACGAAGGTCCGGTCCCCGGTCATCTCCGCCGCCGTCGTCGGCATCACCTGCATCAGCCCATAGGCGCCGGCGCTGGACCGGGCGTCGGGATTGAAGTCGGTCTCCTTGCGCGCCAGGGCGTAGACCAGCGCCTTCTCGATGACGAAGCCGCCCTCCGGCTCCAGCACGGGCATGGGGAAGCGCATCGCGTCGATCCGGGTCGCGTCGCCCCCATTGCCCGACATCATCACCCGCGCCAGAGCCGTCCACATGCGCGCGGCGTCGCCCACGGCGGTGCGCAGGCCCGAGCGCAATTCGCTTTCGCCCTCGGTGCGTCGGCCCACTTCATAATAGGCGACGGTGCGTTTGGCGCGGGCGTCGGTCTGGACAAAGGCTTCCAGTTCGCCGGTCTCGACCCGCGCGCCCTGGGGCACATAGGCGGCGCGTTGCAGGCGCGGTTCCGCCTGGTAGGCGCGCGGCCCCATGTTCTCGATGGTCGGCTCCTCGCCCAGCTGACGCAGGGCGATCTGGCCGTAGAAGGTGGCCGGCCACTGTCCGGCCAGGCGCAGATAGTCGTTGACCCGGTCCTGCCGGCCCGACTGCGAGGCGGCGCGCGCGGTCCAGTAGGCGGCGCCGGCGCGGACCCAGGGGTCTTCGGTCGGATCGTTGGCGACGCGTTCGAAGGCGGCGAAGGATTCGTGGAACTGGCCCAGCCGCCATTCCGCCAGTCCGACCGTCCACCAGTCGCCGATCTCGCGCCCGACGGCCGAGGCGCCGGTCAGGTCGTCATTGTTATAGGCGATGCGCGCCGCCTTCATCGGATCGACGGCCGGGCCGCCCGAGACGGCGGAAACGACGCTGTTCCAGGTCCGACCCAGAAGACCGCCGGGCTTGACCGGTTCGGGCGCTCCGTCGGGCCGGCGGCGCAGGGCCAGGGTATAGACCCGGTCGGCGCAGGGCAGGTCGGAATAGGTTTCAAGCCAGGCCGTCAGTTCGTCATAGGTGGCGACGTGATCGGGGTGGAACAGGCTTTCGAACTCGACCTGGCCCAGCAGGACCCGGTCCTGGGCCTGACGGGCCGAGGCGCGGGCGGCCTCGATGTCGCCGCGCCGCAGGGCGTCGAAGGCGGTGGTGTAGGACAGGCGGTCGGCCGAACTCAGGGCCGTGGGGCGGGCGGAACCGGACGCGGCGCCGGACATTCCGTCAAAAGGCGTTTCCGCCAGGGCCGAGCCTGCGGCGGCCCAACCTGAAGCGGCGAGCGCAAAAACCAGCGTCGAGGCCAGACTAGCCCGGCGGAACATATTCATACGCGGCGGCCCCGTTGGCGTCACCCTGCCCGTTCTCGTCAGGCGGGGATCGTTTGGCGTTGGTCGTCAAACGACCAGCATGCCTTAAAGCGGCGCTAACCTCAACCTGAGCCGTCCAGTTTTGCTGCAAATGCGAGAAGATCGGCCCAGACCTGCCGTTTGGCCTGGGGCTGACGCAGCAGGAAGGCGGGGTGCAGGGTCGGCAGGGCGGGGGCGGACACGCCCCCTTCAGCCAGCCGCCACTCCCGCCACTGGCCGCGCATCTTCATGATCCCGTCTTCGGTCTGCAGCACCGACTTGGCCGCCGCCGCGCCCAGCAACAGGACCGCCTTGGGCTGCAGCAGGGCGAAGGCGCGTTCGACGAACGGGGCGCACACGGCCTGTTCCTGCGGGGTCGGGGTGCGATTGCCGGGCGGGCGCCAGAAGACGGTGTTGGTGATGAAGACCTTGTCGGTCAGGCCCGCCGCCGCCAGCATCCGGTCCAGCAGCTTGCCGGCCCGACCCACGAAGGGCTGGCCCAGCCGGTCCTCGTCTGCGCCGGGGCCTTCGCCGATCACCATGACGGGGGCGTTGGGATTGCCCCGCCCGAACACCGACTGGCTGGCCCCCATGCCGCGCAGGGGACAGCCCTCGAACGCCGCCACCGCCGCCGCCAGATCCTGCAGGGTCGAGGCCCCCGCCGCCAGACGCCGCGCCTCGGCCAGGGCGTCCTGGGCGCTGGGTCCGGCCAGGGGCATGACGACCGAGGCGGTGGCCTTCTGCACCGCCTTCAGGGCCGGGGGCGGGGCCAGATGGGTGTGATCGACCGGCGCATCGCCATAGCAGGCGTCCACGCCCGCATCCCGCCAGAAGGCGAGCAGGCTTTCGACTGCAGCTATGTCATGGGGTTGCGCGTTCATGTCTAAGGTACCGATAGGCCTTGACCGCCCTCGCGTCACCTTCCGATAAGCGGCATAATCATACGAACAAGCTGGATTTCAGGGGAAGACATGGCCGAAGAAGCCATCGAGGGCGGCGCAGAGAACGCCCGCCAGGAAGCGATCATCGACAATCTGCCGCCGCTGGAGGCGCTGCAGGGCGTCGAGCGCGAGGTGATGGAGTATGACGTCGTCATCGTCGGCGGCGGCCCCGCCGGCCTGTCCGCCGCCATCCGCCTGAAGCAGCGGGCGGAAAAGGACGGCAAGGAAATCAGTGTCGCCGTGCTGGAAAAGGGCGCCGAGGTCGGCGGCCATATCCTGTCGGGCGCGGTGATCGATCCCAAGGCGCTGAACGAACTCTTCCCCGACTGGAAGGACCGCGGCGCGCCGCTGGAGACCCCCGTCACCAGGGACAAATTCCTTCTGCTGGGGCCGCAGGGGTCGGCGTCCCTGCCCATGCCCCTGCTGCCGCCCTTCATGCACAACCACGGCTGCTACATCGCCTCGCTGGGCAATGTCGCGCGCTGGCTCGGCGAACAGGCCGAGGCCCTGGGGGTCGAGGTCTATCCCGGCATGGCCGCCAGCCACGTCGTCTGGGAAGAGGGCACCGGCCGGGTGAAGGGCGTCGTCGCGGGGGTCTTCGGCATCGACCGCGAGGGCAAGCCGACCGGCGACTTCCAGCCGGGCATCGAACTGCACGGAAAATATGTCTTCATCGCCGAGGGCGTTCGCGGCTCCCTGGCCAAGACCATCATCGCCAAGCACAGGCTCCAGGACGGCAAGTCGCCCCAGAAATACGGCATCGGCCTGAAGGAGCTGTGGCAGGTGCCCGCCGAACAGCATCAGCCCGGCCTGGCCCAGCACACCACCGGCTGGCCGCTGGACGAACACACCGGCGGCGGCAGCTTCCTGTACCATTTCGGCGACCGCTACGTGGCCATCGGCTATGTGGTGCACCTGAACTACAAGAACCCGTTCCTGTCGCCGTTCGACGAGTTCCAGCGCTTCAAGCACCACCCGTCCATCGCTTCGCATCTGGAGGGCGGCACGCGCATCTCCTACGGCGCCCGGGCGATCACCGAGGGCGGCCTGCAGTCGATTCCGAAGCTGTCGTTCCCCGGCGGCGTCCTGATCGGCTGCTCGGCCGGCTTTGTGAACGTGCCCCGCATCAAGGGCAGCCATAATGCGATGAAGACCGGCATGCTCGCCGCCGACGCCGCCTATGACGCCGTTCAGGCCGGGCGCGGCGGCGACGAACTGGTCGAATACCAGACCGCCTTCGAAAAGAGCTGGGTCCACAAGGAGCTGTCCCTGGTCAGGAACGCCAAGCCCCTGCTGTCGAAGTTCGGCACCACCCTGGGCGGGGCGCTGGGCATGTTCGACATGTGGTGCCGCACCCTGCTGGGCGGCTGGTCGCCGATCCCGACGCTGAAGCACGACAAGACCGACGCCGCCTCGACCGAACTGGCGGTCAAGCACAAGCCGATCGTCTATCCCAAGCCGGACGGGAAATTGTCGTTCGACAAGCTGTCGTCCGTCTTCATCTCCAACACCAACCACGCCGAGGACCAGCCGGCCCACCTGAAACTGCTGGACCCGTCCAAGCCGATCCAGGTCAACCTGCCCAAATATGGCGAGCCGGCGCGGCTCTATTGCCCGGCGGGGGTGTACGAGGTCGTCTATGCGGACGAGGTCGCCAAGACCGATCCGCGCTTCGTCATCAACGCCCAGAACTGCGTCCACTGCAAAACCTGCGACATCAAGGATCCGTCGCAGAACATCGTCTGGGTCACGCCCGAAGGCGGCGGCGGCCCGAACTATCCGAACATGTGACGCAACACCGGCGCTGGGGTCATAGCCAGCGCCGGATCGTCTCCATGACGACGGCCAGTCGCGCCTCGTCCAGCCGGCCGATCCTCTCGGCGGCTGAGGCCTCAATAGTGGCGATCTTCGAGGGGCGCACGACCGAAGGGGCGGGCAGCCCTGCCTCCCCGTAACGGTCCTCCAGATCCAGATCATCGGGCCAGCGTCGGTTCGCGGCGCTGGTGATCATCACCACCCAGATCAAACCGGCCTGATCGCCGATCCCGCCCGCGGACACCACCAATCCCGGCCGATGCTGGCGGGTGTTGCGGTCGGTATAGGGAAAGGGGATGCGGACGACGTCGCCGCGTTCAAAGTCCGGCATAGGCCTTGCGGTCCGCCTCGCTGTCCCATTCCTCGAAGGTCGCAAAGGGATCGTCGGCCGCCGTTTTGCGCGCCTTTTTCAACAGAACCCGTTCTCCCTCGATCTCGTAGATCAACTCGTCGCCGTCCTGCAGTTTCAAGGCGGCGCGCACCGGCTGGGGGATGGTGGTCTGGGCCTTGGACGTCAGGCGGCTTGTGATCATCATCGCCTCGGTAAGGATTTTCCTTACGATACGCCGTCGCCCGCCCTCGTCAACCATCTGTCCTCTTGCGGGGGCAGGGGAAACCGTGAAGGGTCGCGGCATGATCGCCTCCCGTTCGCGCCTGCTCGCCGCCTCCCTGACCGTCCTCGCCCTGGCCCTGGCCCAGGGGGCGGCGGCGCAGGACATGGGCCCCGCTTCGGCGCCCGCCAATCCGTCCGACGCCCATCCGCCCGCCGTCATACTTGAGCCGGACCAGGTTCAGGAGGCCGCGCCGTTCGAGGACGAACCGGAAGACGGCGCGCCCCAGACGCCCGAGGGCGATGTCCCGCCCCATATCGTCATCGCCGACGACCCGGCCGAGCCCGCCATTCCCGAGGTCTGGGCGCCGGTCCCGCTGAACGCCCAGGGCCGCAGCGCCTATGGCCTGTACCTGGCCGGCAAGCTGGCCCTGATGACGGGCGAGGGGGCCAAGGGCGCCGATTGGCTGGCCCAGGCCGCGGCCCTGACGCCCGAACAGCCCCGCGTGCGCGAACAGGCCTTCACCTCGGCCCTGCTCAGCGGCGATCTGGACGTGGCGGGCCGACTGGCGCCGACCGCCGACGCCGCGCCCGCCTTCATCGAGATCGGCCGGCTGATCTCGGCCGTCCAGACCTTCGTCCACGGCGACGCCCGCGCCGCCAACGCCGCCCTGGTCGCCCGGCCCATCGCCGCGCCGCACAGCCGCGCCGGTCTGATGGTCGCGCCCTGGATCGCGGCGGCCGCCGGCGACTGGACCCGCGCCCTGGCCGCGCCTCCGGCCCAGGGCGACGTCCTGACCCTGGCCTTCGCCCGCCAGAACCGGGCCCTCCTGCTGGAGAAGCGTCGGAAATACGCCGAGGCGGAGGCCGAGCTTAAGGCCCTGTCCGACATGCCGACCATCGGCGCCCTGTTCCACCGCCCCTATGGCGAGTTCCTGGAGCGACGCGGCAAGCGGGACGAGGCCTTGGCCGTCTATCAGGCGGCGATGCAGGGTCAGCAAGTCGATCTGGCCACCGCCCGCGCCCTGGCGCGGCTTCAGGCCGGCGGCCGCGCGCCGGCGGCGCCTGACTTCCGCCAGGGCGCGGCCCAGGCCCTGACCACGGCGGCGGCCCAGGCCGTGGCCGAGCGCGGCAACGAGTTCGCGGTGGTCTATCTGCGCCTGGCCCTGAACCTGAACGAAGACGCCGCCACCCAGATCCAGCTGGCCCAGGTGCTGGACCGGGTCGGACTGAAGGCCGCCGCCCGCACCGCCCTGTCGCGCGTCGGGCCGGAGGATCCGGTGCTGTACGCCAACGCCCGCGCCCAGCTGGCGCTGAACCTGGAAGAGGACGGACAGTCGCAGGCCGCCCTGACCGAGCTGCGCGCCGCCGCGGCCGCCGAGCCTGACGATCCCCGTATCGCTCTGGTCATGGCCAGCCAGCTGATGCAGCTGGAGCAGTATGAGGCGGCCCTGGCCCTGTTGAGCGGCCCGCTGCTGAACACGGCGACCCAGGGCGCCCAGATCCATTTCCTGCGTGGCGCCGCCCTGGAATCCCTGGACCGCATCCCCGAGGCCGAGGCCGAGCTGTGGGCCGCGCATCTGGCCGATCCGAACAACGCCAACACCCTGAACTATCTGGGCTATCTCTGGGTGGACAAGGGGCTGCGCGTCGATCAGGGCGCGGGCCTTCTGGCCCAGGCCTACGCCATGGAGCCCGAGAACGGCAACATCCAGGACTCCCTGGGCTGGGCCCAGTTCAAACAGGGCTATTTCGACACCGCCGTCGTCACCCTGGAGGAGGCGGTCGACAAGGAGCCCGCCAATCCCGAGATCAACGACCACCTCGGCGACGCCTATTGGCGGGTGGGCCGCCAGCGCGAGGCGGTCTGGCTGTGGAACCGCGTCCTGAGCCTGGATCCCGAGCCCGAACGCAAGACCGACGTCGAGCGCAAGATCGCCCACGGCCTGGACGACGCGGCGCCCGCGACCGGCGGGTCGCACTAGGCCTCATGTCCGCGCTCACGGCCCTGGCTCCGGCCAAGATCAACCTTTTCCTGCACGTCGGCCCGGTGGACGCCGACGGCTATCATCCGCTGTCCAGCCTGGTCGCCTTCGCCGATGTCGGCGACCGGGTGACGGTCGAACCGGCGGCGCGGCTGTCGCTGACCGTGAACGGCCCGTTCGGCGCGGGTCTGGCGGCCGAGCCCGACAATCTGATCCTGCGCGCCCTTCGCGCCGTGGGCGAGGCGACCGGCGCAGGCGAACCGCCGCTGAGGGTCACGCTGGACAAGCGCCTGCCCATCGCCGCCGGCCTGGGCGGGGGCTCGTCGGACGCGGGGGCGGCGCTGAAGCTGGCGCGTCAGGCCCTGGGGCTGGACATCGACGATGCGGCCCTGGAGGCCGTGGCGGGGGTGATCGGGGCCGACGGCCCCATGTGCCTGCGGATGCGCACCGCCTGGGCCGAGGGGCGGGGCGACGTCCTGACCGACGAGCCGCGCCTGCCGCCGCTCCACGCCGTCCTGTTCAATCCGGGCGTCCCTTCGCCCACCGGCGCCGTCTACCGGGCCTATGACGCCGGTCCGCCGCGCGCCGCCGACCGGCCTGCGCCGCCTGCCGACTGGAGCCCCGCGGCCGTCATCGACTGGCTGGCCGGCCTGCGCAACGATCTTCAGCCGCCCGCCGAGGCCCTGACCCCGGCCATAGCCGACGGGATTCAGGCGGTGGCGGCGACGCCCGGCGTGGCCCTGGCGCGGATGTCCGGCTCGGGCGCCACCGTCTTCGGCCTGTGCCGGTCCAGCGCGGACGCGGCCGCCGCCGCAGCCGCTCTGTCGGCCGCCCATCCCACGGCCTGGGTCGCCGCGACCCGGCTCGCCGCCGCCTGAGCCATAAATCCCCAGCGCGTGTTGAAGCGCGCGGCGCCGGGCCCTATGGTCCGCCGTCCTTTTTCCAGCCCCTCCCGAGCCCGATTTGACCACCTCGACCGAGCCGCTCGCCTTCCAGGATCTGATCCTGACCCTGCACCGCTATTGGGGCGAGCAGGGCTGCGCCATTCTTCAGCCCTATGACATCGAGGTCGGGGCCGGCACGCTCCACCCCGCCACCGTCCTGCGCGCGCTCGGCGCCAAGCCGTGGAAGGCCGCCTATGTCCAGCCCAGCCGCCGCCCCGGCGACGGCCGCTATGGCGAAAACCCGAACCGCCTCCAACACTATTACCAATACCAGGTGATACTAAAACCGAACCCGGACAATCTTCAGGAGCTCTATCTCGGCTCGCTGGCAGCGATCGGGATTGATCCGAAGCTGCACGATATCCGCTTCGTCGAGGATGACTGGGAGAACCCGACCGTGGGGGCCTGGGGTCTGGGCTGGGAGGTCTGGTGCGACGGGATGGAGGTGACCCAGTTCACCTATTTCCAGGGCGTCGGCGGCATCGAGGTCGATGTGGTCTCGGGCGAGCTGACCTACGGGCTGGAGCGTCTGGCCATGTATGTCCAGGGCGTGGACAACGTCTATGACCTCAAGTTCACCAAGGAGGGCCTGACCTATGGCGAGGTCTTCCTGGAGAACGAACGCCAGCAGTCGGAAGCCAATTTCCACGGCTATGACGTGGACGGGCTGAAGCGCCGGTTCGAGGACATGGTGTCGGAGGTTTCGCGCCTGCTGGACATGCGCGGCCCGCAAGACCAGCCCCTGGTCCTGCCGGCCTATGACCAGGTGCTGAAGGCCAGCCACCTGTTCAACCTGATGGACGCCCGCGGCGCCATCGCCGTCGCCGAACGCCAGAGCTACATCGGCCGCATCCGCGAACTCTGCAAAGCCTGCGCCCTCGCCTACGTTGAACAAGAGCGGAAAACCGCCTGATGCCCCAACTCCTTCTCGAAATCTTCTCCGAAGAAATCCCCGCCCGCATGCAGCAGGGCGCCGCGCGCGACCTGGAGCGCATGGTCTCCGACCGGCTCAAGGCCGCCGGCCTGACCTGGGACGCGCTGACCACCTACGCCGGGCCGCGCCGCCTGACCCTGGTCATCGACGGCCTGCCCGCCGCCACGCCCGACCGCGAGGAAGAGCTGAAAGGCCCGCGCGCCTCGGCCCCGGAACAGGCGCTGGAGGGCTTTCTGCGCAAGACCGGCCTGACCCGCGACCAACTGACCGAGCGCGACGGCGTCCTGTTCGCCGTCCTGTCGTCCAAGGGCCGGGCCACGACCGATCTGGTCGCCGAGACGGTGGATCAGGTCATCCGCACCTTCCCGTGGCCCAAGTCGATGCGCTGGGGCTCCGGAACCCTGCGCTGGGTGCGGCCGATCAAGCGCATCCTGTGCCTGTTCGACGGCAAGGTGGTCCCGTTCGAGATCGACGGGATCCCCTCCGACGCCATCACCGAGGGCCACCGCTTCATGGGCTCGGGCCAGTTGCTGAAGGTCAGCGACTTCGTCGACTACCGCACCCAGCTGGAACAGAATTTCGTGCTGCTGGACGTGGCCGACCGCAAGCTGCGCATCCTGGATCAGGCCAAGGCCGCCTGCGCCGCCAAGGGCCTGGTCCTGGTCGATGACGACGGTCTGCTGGACGAGGTGGCGGGCCTGGCCGAATGGCCGACCCCGATCCTGGGCGACATGGACCCGCAGTTCCTGGCCCTGCCGCCCGAGGTCGTGCGCCTGTCGATGAAGGTGCACCAGAAGTATTTCGCCGTCCGCGGCTCTCCCCCCTCTGGGGGGAGCACCCGCGAAGCGGGGGAGGGGGGCGCGCCCCAACTGGCGCCCAACTTCCTCGTCGTCGCCAATGTCGAGGCGACCGACGGCGGCAAGGCCCTGGCCGCCGGCAACAGCCGCGTCCTGTCCGCCCGCCTGAACGACGCCCGCTTCTTCTGGGACGAGGACCAGAAGGTCGGCTTCGACGCCTGGAACGCCAAACTGTCCGGCGTCACCTTCCACGCCAAACTGGGCACCCTGGCCGAGCGCGTCGAGCGGATCTCCGCTTTGGCCCGCGCGATCGCGCCCCTGGTCGGCGCCGACGCCGACGAAGCCGAGATGGCGGCGCGCCTGTCCAAGGCCGACCTGCTGTCGGGCATGGTCAGCGAATTCCCGGAACTGCAGGGGATCATGGGCGGCTATTACGCCCGTCTGGCCGGCCATTCCGACGCCGTCGCCGACGCCGTCCGCGACCACTACAAGCCCCAAGGCCCCGCCGACACGGTCCCGACCGCGCCCGTCACGGTCGCCGTCGCTCTGGCCGACAAGCTGGACACCCTGGTCGGCTTCTTCGCAATAAGAGAGAAGCCGACAGGATCTAAAGACCCATATGCGCTTCGGCGAGCCGCGTTGGGGATGATCAGAT
The DNA here is from genome assembly GCF_058809375.1 of Brevundimonas sp. GW821-FHT10E09. Taxonomy (NCBI): domain Bacteria; kingdom Pseudomonadati; phylum Pseudomonadota; class Alphaproteobacteria; order Caulobacterales; family Caulobacteraceae; genus Brevundimonas; species Brevundimonas sp. GW821-FHT10E09. The sequence goes on from NZ_JBXASO010000001.1 coordinate 395,020, forward strand.
TGATCGTCGATAATCGCGTTCGTATTGGATTGCGCTCAGTAATCGATGCTGCCGTAAACGCGGGGATTTCTGGAGAGCTAAGCGTCATTGAAAAACTAGCGGCCCTCAAAGAAGGGCAGCATGCTGAGGCCCATGAACTATTGGAGCTTCATGGTCTCCCACACATGCGCGCGATCTCGGCAGCATCTGGCGTAACGTCCCAAGTTAACATTTGGCCGATCGTTTTCCCGTTCGCGAGTTTCAATCGCCGGGCTTTTGAAGTTGCGTTCCGCGACAACAAAATTTTCGCAGGGCAGTACGACTTCATTGATAAGGCAGCAGACCTCCTAGACTTCTTCGCCGACCGCCTGACCGTCCTCCTCCGCGACCAGGGCCAGCGCCACGACCTCGTCGCCGCGGTCTTCGCCCTGGGCGACGACGACCTCGTCCGCATCGTCCGCCGGGTCGAGGCCCTGGCCGCCTTCCTGGCCACCGACGACGGGGCCAATCTGCTGGCCGGCTACAAGCGCGCCTCCAACATCCTGCGCGCCGAGGAGAAGAAGGGTCCGGTTCCGACCGGCATGGTCCAGACCGGCCTGCCGAACCAGCCCGAGCCCGAGACCGTCCTGGCCTTCGCCGTCGCCTCCGCCCGCACCGCCGTCGAGACCGCGCTGGAGACCGAGGACTTCGCCGCCGCCATGACCGCCCTGGCCCGTCTGCGCGCGCCGGTGGACCGGTTCTTCGAGGACGTGCTGGTCAACTCCGACGTGCCCGCCGAACGCGACAACCGCCTGAAACTGCTGGGCCAGGTCCGCGACGTCATGGGCCAGGTCGCCGACTTCGGCCAGATCGCCGGCTGATCCTTCACCTCCCCGTCGGCGAAGGCCGGCGGGGAGGACAGGCGATCGCGTCAGCGAGCGCCAGGTGGGGGCGACTCGGTGTCAGACGCTGCTGTGGTCATCACCACGGCCTGAGTCGCCCCCCCGCCTGGTCGCTCTGCGACCTGTCCTCCCCCCGCGCCTTCGCGCGCGGAGAGGTGAGGGGGGGGGGGGGCGCCCTCTTCGCGCGAGCGATCAGGAAACCGGTTACCTGCTCACGCATTGTTACATCCGCCATGGTCAAGTCGGTTCCTCCGCGCTAGATCGTGCTGCATGTACGAGCGGGGGCAACCCGCCGGACGATCTGAAAAGCTCAGGGACTGCAAGATGACTCAGTGGGTGTACGGCTTCGGCGGAGGCTCCGCCGACGGCGATGCGTCGATGAAGAACCTTCTCGGCGGAAAGGGCGCCAATCTGGCGGAAATGTCTTCGCTGGGTCTGCCCGTCCCGCCGGGCTTCACCATCACCACCGAGGTCTGCACCCACTATTACGCCAACGGCGAGACCTATCCCGCCGATCTGGAAGCCCAGGTGAAGACCGCCCTGGACAAGGTCGAGGCGATCGTCGGCAAGACCTTCGGCGACGTGAACAATCCCCTGCTGGTCTCGGTCCGTTCGGGCGCCCGCGCCTCGATGCCGGGCATGATGGACACGGTGCTGAACCTGGGCCTGAACGACCAGACGGTCGAGGGTCTGGCCAGGCTGTCGGGCGACCGGCGCTTCGCCTTCGACAGCTACCGCCGCTTCATCACCATGTATTCGAACGTGGTGCTGGGCCTCAGCCACGACGATTTCGAGGAGGTGCTGGACGCCCACAAGGACCGGCTGGGCGTCAGCGTCGACACCGACCTGAAGGCCGAGGACTGGGAGCGGGTGGTCGAGGACTACAAGGCCGTGGTCGAACGCGAACTGGGCCATCCCTTCCCGCAGGACCCGCGCGACCAGATGTGGGGCGCGGTCGGCGCCGTCTTCGCCAGCTGGATGAACGAGCGGGCCAAATTCTATCGCCGCATGCACGACATCCCCGAAAGCTGGGGCACGGCCGTCAGCGTCCAGTCGATGGTGTTCGGCAATATGGGCGAGACCTCGGCCACCGGCGTGGCCTTCACCCGCAACCCCTCGACCGGCGAGGCGCGGCTTTACGGCGAGTTCCTGATCAACGCCCAGGGCGAAGACGTGGTCGCCGGCATCCGCACCCCCCAGTCCCTGACCAGGATCGGCCGCGAGGAGATGGGCGAGACCGCCCCCTCGATGGAAGAGGCCATGCCCGAGGTGTTCGGCCAGTTCGTCGAGGTGGTGAACAAGCTGGAGAGCCACTACCGCGACATGCAGGATATCGAGTTCACGGTCGAACAGGGCCGGCTCTGGATGCTGCAGACCCGCAACGGCAAGCGCACCGCCAAGTCGGCGCTGAAGGTGGCCGTCGATCTGGCGGCCGAGGGCGTGATCACCCAGGAGGAAGCCATCAGCCGGGTTGAGCCGTCGGCGCTCGATCAACTGCTGCACCCGACCCTGGACCCCGAGGCCGTCCGCACCGTGATCGCCGCCGGCCTCCCGGCGTCGCCCGGCGCGGCGACCGGCAAGATCGTGTTCGACGCCGACGAGGCCGAGCGCCTGGCCGGTCTGGGCGAGGCCGTCATCCTGGTGCGCGAGGAGACCTCGCCTGAGGACATCCACGGCATGCACGCCGCTCGCGGCATCGTCACGGCGCGCGGCGGCATGACCAGCCACGCGGCCGTGGTGGCGCGCGGCATGGGCCGGGCCTGCGTCTCGGGCGCCGGGGAGATCCATATCGACGAGGCCAAGGGCGTCTTCACCGCGCGCGGCCGCACCTTCAAGGCCGGCGAGGTCATCACCATCGACGGGTCGAAGGGCGAGGTGCTGGACGGCGCCGTGGCCATGATCGAGCCGGAACTGACCGGCGACTTCCAGACCCTGATGGCCTGGGCCGACAAGGTGCGCCGCCTGAAGGTGCGCGCCAACGCCGAGACGCCGCTGGACGCCAAGACCGCGCGCGGCTTCGGCGCCGAGGGCATCGGCCTGTGCCGGACCGAGCATATGTTCTTCGACGACACCCGGATCGCCGCCGTGCGCGAGATGATCCTGGCCGACGACGAAGCCGGCCGCCGCACGGCCCTGGCCAAGATCGCGCCGTTCCAGAAGTCGGACTTCGTCGAACTGTTCGAGATCATGACCGGCCTGCCGGTGACGGTGCGCCTGCTGGACCCGCCGCTGCACGAGTTCATCCCCCACACGGACGAGGACATCGACGCCCTGGCCGCCTCGTCGGGCATCGACGCCGACAAGCTGAAGCGCCGCGCCAAGGAGCTGCACGAGACCAACCCCATGCTGGGCCACCGCGGCTGCCGCCTGGGCGTCGCCTATCCCGAGATCTATGAGATGCAGGTCCGGGCCGTGCTGGAGGCTGCGCTGGAGGTGAAGAAGACCTCGGGCCAGGCGCCGATCCCGGAGATCATGCACCCGCTGGTCGCCCTCGGCCTGGAGATGAAATATCTGCGCGAACTGACCGACCGCACGGCCAAGGCCGTGTTCGCCGACGCCGGCGACAGCGTCGAATATCTGGTCGGCACCATGATCGAACTGCCCCGCGCCGCCATCCGCGCCGGGGACCTGGCCGAATACGCCCAGTTCTTCAGCTTCGGCACCAACGACCTGACCCAGACGACCTTCGGCATCAGCCGTGACGATTCGGGGCGATTCCTGCAGGCCTATCTGGACAAGGGCATCTTCGAGACCGATCCCTTCGTGCGTCTGGACCAGGACGGCGTCGGCGGCCTGATCGAGATCGCGGCCGAGCGCGGCCGCGCGGTGCGGCCCGACGTCAAGCTGGGCATCTGCGGCGAACACGGCGGCGATCCGTCGTCGATCGCCTTCTGCGAGAAGGCCGGCCTGGACTACGTCTCCTGCTCGCCCTACCGCGTGCCCATCGCCCGCTTGGCGGCAGCCCAGGCGGCGCTGAACGTGGAGCGCGAAAAGGACCGCTGATCCATCAATCGGGTTCTGAGCGAGGCGCCGCCCCTTTTCGTTGTGCGTCGCATTTCTGTCGTGCTTGGCGGAACGCAGTGTGTGTCTCGCCGCGCACAGACGGCGTCATGTGACGCGAGCCTATGGAACAGACGAAGGCGTCACCTATTTAAGCATTCGCTGGATGGGGCTGATGATCCAATCGGTCATCACATCTAGGAGTTAATAAGAAACAATGCGTAACATTCTTCTCGCCGCCGTCGCCGTCTCCGCAATCGCCGCTCCGGCCTTTGCTCAAACCAATCCCGAACCGCGTGGTTACGGCTCTCTGGGTTACACTCATCTTGAAGGCGACAATGCAACCACGGGCGCCGTCACCGGCCGTCTGGGCGTAAACCTGAACCGTTACCTGGCCGTCGAGACCGAAGCCTCGGTCGGCGTCAAGGACGACGACTTCACCGTCGCCGGCGTCGACGGTTCGATCAAGCACGAGTGGGACGCCGCCGGCTATGTGGTCGGCAAATACCCGGTGTCGGACAAGCTGGAGCTGTTCGCGCGCGGCGGCTACGGCCACACCGAGCTCAAGCAGGAGTTCCCGGGCGCCAACACCGACTTGGGCGGCGACAGCTGGAACTATGGCGCCGGCGCCAACTACTATCTGGATGGCGTGAACGGCGTGCGGGCCGACTGGACCCGTCGCGACTACCGCGACGACGCGGGCGAAGCCGACGCCTATTCGGTCAGCTACATCCGCCGCTTCTGATCCCCACGATCAGGCGAAAGAACAAAGGCGCGCTCCGCAAGGGGCGCGCCTTCTGCTTTGTGGTTTAGGCGAAGTCGCCGGCGAGAGCCCAGCGCTGCGAGCCTTCGCCGAACGGACGCACGAACCAGTCGCGATACTGCTCGAAGGTCTCGATGATCTTCTGACGCAGGTCCGGCGTGTTGACCGCCTCGCCGCGCTGACGTTTCAGGGCCGCGACGCAGTCCACGACCAGATTCTGATGGGCCGAACCGCCCATGCTCTTGAGCACGGCGGCGATATCCTGAGCCAGGCTTTCCAGCACCGTCTTCGGTGTCGTCTGAGCCATCTGGGAACTCCCCTGTTCTCGACAATCAAAGGCCTCGCAAAATCCAGTACAGGATTCAAGCGTAGCCTGAGCAATTATCTTCTCAGATCAGGATTAACCTGACGTAACGGCGGTCAAACTTTTTGGTTCTCTCCCGTCGGGTCCATTTCTCCGGCTTCTGTCGGCGTGGCTCGCGTCGGCAACCGACCGCGCGCCGAGGCATTGATGAACCCTGCCTGCGGAGCCTTTGTCCTATGATCGATCTGTATCGCGCCCTGGGCCTTGGCGCGCCTGCGCTGATGGATGTTGCGCTGCTGGTCGCGCGGATCGTGGTCGGGGGAATGTTCTTCCTGTCGGGCTTCTACAAGTTGTTCGCCCCCTCCCAGGCGGAGAAGATGCAGCAGACGATGGTGGAGGCGGGCGTCGTCGCGCCACGTCAGACCGCCCGGTTCGTGTCGGTGTGCGAGTTCGTCTTCGGAGGCCTGCTGATCCTGGGCCTGTTCACCAGCCTGTCGGCCCTGGTGCTGATCGTGATCTGCATGGTTGCGCTGGCGACGGTCGCCGCCAAGTCGGTGGAGGGCGCCAGTCTTGGCTATCGCCTGTCGAGCTATTTCGACCTGCCCGAGACCCTGCTGATGGTCATTCTGTTCGGGCTGATCGCCGGTGGGCCGGGGCGGTGGAGTCTGGACGTCGTCCTGTTCCTGCCCCGGCCCTGATCGTCAGGCGCGCTTGCGCACGAACACCGTCCCCGCCGAATAGCCGGCGCCGAAGCTGCAGATCAGGCCGGTCTCGCCGGGGGCGAAGCCGTCATTGTGCAGGTGGAAGGCGATGATCGACCCGGCCGAGGAGGTGTTGGCGTAGTCGTCCAGGATGATGACGTTCTCGTCCGAGGACGGCTCGCGGCCCAGCACCTTCTTGCCGATCATGGTGTTCATGTTGATGTTGGCCTGGTGCAGCCACAACCGCTTCAATTCGTGCGGATCAAGGCCCAGTTCGCCGGCGTGGTCGATGATCATGTCCGACACCATCGGCACCACGTCGCGGAAGACCTTGCGGCCCTGCTGGATGAACAGCTTGTCGTTCTGGACGCTGTCGTCGGCGACCGGCGAATCGAGATGGGCGGTGTCGCGGGCGTTGCGGTTCAGGAAGCCGAAATTATTGCGGATATTGTTCGAGAAGACCGTCTTCAGACGCGTGCCCAGTACATCCCAGCCGCCCGGACCGGCCGTCTCGGCCGATTCCACGATCACGGCCGTGGCCACATCGCCGAAGATGAAATGGCTGTCGCGGTCGGTGAAGTTCAGGTGGGCCGAGCAGACCTCCGGGTTGACCATCAGCACGGCCTTGACCGACCCGCCGGCGATGAAGTCGGCCGCCGTCTTGACGCCGAAGGTGGCCGAGGAACAGGCCACATTCATGTCGAAGGCGAAGCCCTCGATCCCCAGGGCCTGCTGCACCTCTATGGCCATGGCCGGATAGGGGCGCTGCATGTTGGAGGCGGCGCACAGGACGGCGCCGATCTCGCTGACCGGCTTGCCCCAGGCCTCGATCGCCTGGCGGGCGGCCTTGACCGCCATCTCGGCCAGGATCGACAGTTCGTCATTCGAACGTTCCGGCAGGTTGGGCGCCATCCGTTCGGGGTCGATCACCCCGGCCTTGTCCAGGACGAAGCGGCTCTTGATGCCCGACGCCTTCTCGATGAACTCGGGCGAGGAGTGCGCCTTGGCCTCCAGCTCGCCGGCTTCGATCTGGGCGGCGTGACGGGCGTTCCAGCCGTCGGCCCAGGCGTTGTAGCTGTCGACCAGTTCGGCGTTGGAGACCGATTGTTCGGGGGTGAAGAGGCCGGTGGCGGCGATAACGGCGTGTTGCACGGGTAGACAGTTTCCTTTGCGAACGCCTTCAATAGGACGGCGGCGGCCTGCGGTCGAGAGAGGCGATGATCCCGGCGGCCCAGCGCTGGACCTGGCCGCGCGGCGCCTTGGGCGGGGGCTGATCGCGGGCGGCGATCAGGGCCTGGACCAGATCCTCGGCCTCGCAGGGCCAGCCCGTCGGGGTGACATAGAGGGGATAGTGGATCAGGGCGGCCAGGATCAGATGATCGACCGTCGCCCGGCGGCTGCGACGTTCGAAGGCCAGCCGGTCGTCGGTCAGGCCCCATCCCGCATAGAAGGGCCGGCCATAGACCGACACCGCCTTGCCTCGCATCAGGGCCTCGAACCCGGTCAGGGAGGTCAGGGTCGCCACCCGACGGCAGGCGTTCAGGCAGTCGATGATGTCCAGCCCGTCCGCGCTGGCGTCCACCGAGGCCAGGGCCGAGGCCTCCAGCCGTCCCGGCCGATTGCCGGCCAGGACGTCGGGGTGGTTGCGATACACCAGGAAGGCGTCGGGGTGATCGGCCCGTGCGGCCTCGACCAGGGCGGAGTTGGTGGCCAGATCGGGTTCGCAGCCCAGCAGAATCGACTTGTCGTTCTCGACCTGGCCGACGACCAGCAGGATGTCGCGATCCGCAGGCCAGTCCGCCGGCGCCTGGCCCTTCAGGTTATATTTCGACAGGCCCGCCTCGACGATGCGGGACCGCAGGGCGGCGGCGCGGGCCAACTGGGCGGGCGTCGCTTCTGTCGTCTCGATCAGGGTCTCCAGTCGCGACGGGCGCGACGGGTCATAATAGACGCCCTGGTCATCCAGGGCGACCGACAGGGCGCCGACGAAGTCCGACCCCAGGCCGCGCGAGCGGATGAAACCGTCCTCCATGCGGACGGTCGGGCCGCTAAAGTCGGCGGCGGCCCGGCGCACGGCCTCGCTCTCCTTGCCCGCCCACCAGATCAGCCGGCCGTTGACAGCAGCGGCGTGGGCGGCGGCGCGCGACGGCGACATGAAATAGCGCATCCGCGCCTTGGGCGAGTTCAGCAGGCGACGCACCGGCGGGCGTTTGGCCGGGGCGAAGCCGACGGCCGCCCAGTCGCCGGCCAGACGGTCGGCGCGGTCCCGCAGGGAAATCAACCGCTCCAGCGCCTGTTCGGCCTCGCACCGTTCGCCGGTGACGGGATCGACATAGCGGCTGTAGGCGATCAGGGCGGCGGCGGCGACCTGTTCCACCGTGCGCGCCACGCCGCGGCGGCCGGTGTCCACGGCGTCGGTCGTCAGGCCCCAGCCGGAATAGAAGGGCGCGCCGAAGCAGCGCACCGGCAGACCGCGCAACAGGGCCTCGAATCCGAGCGCGGACGTGACGCAATAGACGGCGTCCACCGCCGCCAGCAGGTCGGCGGGCCGCACGTCGGCGTCCACCAGGGTGACGCCGGCCAGGTCTGTTATGCACCCCCGCTTCTTGCCCGCCGCCACGGCCGGATGGCGTTTGACGATCAGCTGGGCCTCGGGTTCGTCGCGCCGGGCGGCGGCGACCATGGCGTCGAAACTGTCTTGCGTCGCCAGGCCATAGCCGATGGAGGCGTCGCCGAAGGTCTGGTCCACGATCAGGACGCGGCGGCCGGGCCGAAGCAGGCCGGGGTCCAGCGGCCCGCCCATGTTTGTCTTGGACACGCCCGAGGCGGCGATCCGGTCGATCAGGGCGCGGGCGCGGGCGATGGTGGCGGCGTCGCACCAGGCGTCGGCGGTCTGGATCAGGTGTTCGAGCCGGCTGGGCCGGGTGGCGTCATAATAGACGCCCAGGTCATCGACGATCAGGCTGAGACTGGCCGCCCCCGCCTCGCCGATGCCGACGGAGCGCAGGAAACCGTCCTCCAGCGCCACATAGGGGCGGTCGTTGGCTGCGGCCCAGCGTCGCCCCGCGGCGGCCGTCGGCTTCATCCCCCAGCCCAGCACGGCCTGAACCTGATCACCCGGCAGGCGGTGCAGGGCGTAGTCCGCCAGGAAAACCTCGAGGAAGGGGACCTTCAGCACGCCGGGCGCGCAGACCCAGGCGGGGGTTTTGGCGGCGATGTCCGAGGCTGGGGTCAAGGCGGGTCCGATTCAGACGCGAAAAACAGGGTCTGAATAGTCTGAATAGTCTGAAATGGCCGCGCTGAAATTGAACGGCGCAGGGGGAAACCGGTGCAACAGGCGAAACAGTGCAATTCGGCGACACCTCATCCCAAGGCCTTCCCCCGCTTGCGGGGGAAGTGTCAGGCCGTGGCGCGCAGCGACACGCCTGACGATGGGGGAATTCTTCTTTAGGCGACACTTCCCCCTCCGAGCCTGGTCCGCTGCGCGGACGCCGGCCCACCTCCCCCGCAAGCGGGGGAGGGTCTGAGCGTCAGCTCCGCGTCTGGTCCCAGTATCGGACCGCATCGGCGTCGCGGGCCGACAGGTCGGGGTAGGCGGGGTCGGAGCCGACGTCGGGGACGCGGCGCCAGGAGCGGGCGCATTTGGGTCTGTCCGTAATTGGGAGGACTTTGACCATCAATCGCGCTTGGTCCGACATTGCCTTGGCGATGGGCTCGAACGAGATGGCGGGAAGCGAGTCCCAAACATCGAGCGCCTTGGCGTCATCAGCATCCCAGAGAATCAATTTTGCAGAACTGCTCCGGAACACGTCTGCCGCTTCCTGTTCGCTTTCAAACAGATCCAGGACGCTTTGGTCGGTAAGGATGGCGACCTCGGCGTCGAGAGTGCTGCCGATCGTCTTTTCCCGACGGCTCGCCTCCAGTGCCTCGTTCACGGTCAGGAGAACCCACTGGACGTCTTTCCAACGTTTCGCCTCAGCCGCATTCTCCCATTCCGCAGGCGTCTCCGGAATCACCCGCGCACAGTTCGTCCCCGCATCCGGGAAGCGCGTCGTCCAGGCCTCTTCCATCGTGAAAGGCGTCAGCGGCGCCAGCCAGGCGGTCAGGCGCATGAAGACCGCGTCCATCACCGTGCGGGCGGCGCGACGGCGCAGGCTGTCGGGGCGGTCGCAGTAGAGGCTGTCCTTGCGGATGTCGAAATACAGGGCCGACAGGTCGTTGGAGCAGAACTCCAGCACCGGGCGGACGACGTCCTGGAAGCGGTATTCGACGTAGGCCTGGCGCACATGGGCGTCCAACTCCCACAGACGGTGCAGGATGAACTTCTCCAGCGGCGGCATCTGCTCCAGCGGCAGACGTTCAGCCTCGTCGAAGTCGGCCAGGGCGCCCAGCAGATAGCGGACCGTGTTCCGCAGCTTGCGATAGGCGTCGACCGTGGTCTGCAGGATCTGTTTGCCGATCCGCTGGTCTTCCGAATAGTCGACCAGCGACACCCACAGACGCAGGATGTCGGCGCCGCTTTCCTTGATGACCGTCAGCGGATCGGTCGTATTGCCCTTGGACTTGGACTGTTTCTCGCCCTTTTCATCGAGGGTGAAGCCGTGGGTCAGGACCGCCTTGAACGGGGCGCGGCCACGGGTGCCGCAACCTTCCAGCAGAGACGACTGGAACCAGCCGCGATGCTGGTCCGAGCCTTCCAGATAGAGGTCGGCGGGCCAGTGGGCCGGGCGGTCGCCCGTATAGCCATGCTCGGGCAGGCGCGGGTCAAGAACGAAGGCGTGGGTCGAACCCGCGTCGAACCAGACGTCCAGGATGTCCTCGACCTTTTCATACCGGGCCGGGTCGTGGGCGCCCAGGAAGTCGCTGTCGGGCGCGGTGAACCAGATGTCGGCGCCGTGTTCGGCCACGGCCTTGACGATCCGGGCGTCGACCTCGGGATCATGCAGGGGCTGGCCGGTCTGTTTGTCGATGAACATGGCCAGGGGCGTGCCCCAGGCGCGCTGGCGGCTGACCAGCCAGTCGGGACGACCCTCGACCATCGAGCGGATGCGGTTCTTGCCCGCCGCCGGGTGGAAGGCCGTGTCGTCAATGGCGGTCAGGGCCATCTCGCGCAGGGTGTCGCCCGACTTCAGGGGCTCGTCCATGCGGATGAACCATTGGGGCGTGTTGCGGAAGATGACTGGCGCCTTGGACCGCCAGGAGTGCGGGTACGAGTGTTCCAGCCGGCCGCGCGCGAGCAGATTGCCGGCCTCGATCAGCTTGTCCATCACCGCGCCGTTGGCGGGACCGAACTTGCCGGTCTTCTTGCCCTCGGTCTCCAGCACCTTCAGCCCCGCGAACAGGGGGACGGTGGGGTAGTAGGCGCCGTCGGGATCGACCGTGTCCGGCACCTCATGATGACCATGGGCCTTCCACACCTCGAAGTCGTCGGCGCCGTGGCCCGGCGCGGTGTGGACGAAGCCCGTACCCGCGTCGTCGGTGACATGGTCGCCGGCCAGCAGCGGCACCGAGAAGCCATAGCCGCTGTCCAGCGCGGCTAGCGGGTGGGCGCATTCCAGGCCCGACGGATTGATGTCGTAGATGCGGGTCCAGGCGGCGATCTTGGCGGCCTTGAACACCTCCTCGGCCAGCTTATCGGCGACGATCAGCCGGTCGCCCGGCTTGGCCCAGGGCGCGAACTCCAGACCCTCTTCCATGGCCGTGACCTCATACAGGCCATAGGCGATCTCGGGGCCGTAGCTGATGGCGCGGTTGGCCGGGATGGTCCAGGGCGTGGTCGTCCAGATGACGATGGACGGGGTGCTGGTGCGGAAGGCCAGCAGGTCGTCGGGGTGGTCGTCGGACACGCCCGTGACCGGGAACTTGACCCAGATCGTCGGCGACACATGATCGTGGTACTCGATCTCGGCGTCGGCCAGGGCGGTGCGCTCGACCGGCGACCACATGACGGGCTTGGAGCCGCGATACAGCTGGCCCGAGTTCTTGAACTTATGGAACTCGGCGATGATGGCCGCCTCGGACGTGAAGTCCATGGTGGCGTAGCGGTTGGCGAAGTCGCCGGTGATGCCCAGGCGTTTGAACTGGTCGCGTTGCAGGTCGATGTATTTGCCGGCGTATTCGCGGCAGGCAGCGCGGAACTCGTCCTTGGAGACCTCGTCCTTGCGGCGGCCCTTGGCGCGGAACTGTTCCTCGATCTTCCACTCGATCGGCAGGCCGTGGCAGTCCCAGCCGGGGACATAGTCGACGTCATAGCCCAGCAGGAACCGGCTGCGGACCACGAAGTCCTTCAGCGTCTTGTTCAGCGCATGGCCGATGTGGATGTCGCCGTTGGCGTAGGGCGGGCCGTCGTGCAGCACGTAGAGCGGGGCCTTCTGCGCCTGGCGCTCGGCGCGCAGGGTCCCGTACAGGTCGCCCCACTGCTCCAGGATCAGCGGCTCCTTCTGCGGCAGGCCGCCGCGCATGGGGAAGGGCGTCTCGGGCAGGAAGACGGTGTCGCGATAGTCGCGGCCGGAGGGGGTGTCGGTGGTGTCTGTGGCGTCGGCCATGGGTCGTCTCGGCGTCGTGAAAGTGATGTCGCTGTCTTCGTTCGCCCTGTCGCGCTTCGCGCTGCTCGAGGGCGGCTTCGTTCGCCCGAACAGAGGGCGGTCTTCCCGGCGTGCACGGGGCCACGGGGCCCGGAAGCGCTACGCCGGGCGGCTAATCGAAATCAGGCGAATGGAGACGCGGACGGTCATGATGCGGGCGGTCTAGCAGACGGATGCGGCATTGCGCCATCCCCGAAGACTTTCCCATCTCAACGGAAACGAAAGGCTTTTGTCGTCTTGGTTAAGGTTGGATCGTCCGGAAGTCTGTCCAGGCGACGTGAGAATTCGTTCGGGAGTCCCGCCGATGCGGCAGCGGATCAGGAATTGGATGCTGGGTTTGGCGGCCGGCGGGGCCATGTTGGGCGTCGCGGGCGCGGCGACGGCCCAGAGCTGTGGCCAGCCGGCGTGCGAACCGCCGCCGCCGCCGTGCTGCGAGCCTCCGCCGCCTCCGCCGCCTTCCTGCGGGGGGGGATCGTGCGGGGGCGGGAACGGCGGCTGGAACTCGAACACCAACGTCAATGTGAACGTCAACGTCAATGCGGGGGCCAGCGCCAATGCGAACGCCGGGTCGCGGGCCTTTGTGAATGCGCGGGCCGGCGGCTTCTCCGGCGGTTACGGCGGGGGCGGCGGCGCGGCCTATGTGACCGTGGACCAGCCCTATCCGACGACCATCCAGGGCCTGGCCGTCGAAGGCCTGGCCCAGACGGTGCGGACGCCCTTCACCGCCTGGCGTCGGTCGATGAAGCGGGTGGTGATCCAGGCGGTCTGCATCGACGACCGCCAGGTGCCGCACCCCGCCTCTCAGGTGAAGCCGGATCGCGAGATCGCCGACGGCTATGACGGCGAGATCTATCGTTGCCTGGCCGGCACCTGGCTCCAGGCGACGATCGCCGACTATGAGGGCGACATCAAATTCGACCACGGCACGACCCTGACCTGCAGGAAGCACGAGGCCCTGTGGTTCGGCGGCGAAGGCAAGCTGGAATGCCGCCCCGAAAAGCCCGAGCGGGACTGCAACGAACGCTCGCTGCTGCGTCGCTACGGGGCCGGGGTGAAGATCCTGACCATGTACCGCGAGGAAGAATACACCGAATACCGCGAGGAACAGGTCCAGAGCGCGACCGTCATCACCGGGGCCATCACCCTGGACGGCGGCGTCGGCGGCCGGGTGTTCTGAACCGGACCTGACGCGACCCGTTCAGGCGCGGCTCAGGCCGTGTGACGCAAGACAAGACCGTCGGCTCTCCGTCGACGATCCTGAAGACTGGCCCCAAAAAGGCTCGGCCCCGGTTCCTGCGAACCGGGGCCGTTTTTCTTACTGGGCCAGCTTGTCCGAGACGACCTCGGCGCGCCAGGCGGCGTCGGGCTTCAGATACTGCCGGGCCAGGCTTTGCAGGTCGGCGGCGGTGACGGCCTCCAGCACCGCGATATTGTTGCGGGTCTGGTCCAGCGAGGCCGGGTCGGACTGGGCCTCCGACAGTTGGGTCAGCCAGTAGCCGTTGTCGGCCATGCTGCGCCGCAGCCGCTCCACCGCCGGACGGCGGGCGCGGTTCAGTTCATCCTCGCTGACCGGATTGTCGCGCAGGTCGGCGGCGATCACGTCCACGGCGTCGAACAGTTTCGTCAGGGACTCGGGGGGCGTTTCGGCGCCGACGGCGATATAGCCGTAGCCGGGGAAGGCGTCGGAGCTGGTGGCGCTGGCGCTGGGCGAATAGGCGATGCCCTGTTTCTCGCGGATCTCCTCGTTCAGGCGCAGTTGCAGCACGGCCGACAGGATCGCCAGTCGCCGGGCCGTGGTGCGGTCTTCGATCTGGTCGGTGGTGGGCCAGGCGACGAAGCCCAGAGCCTGTTCAGCCTGGCCCGTGTGGGTCAAACGGATCGGGGTCGCGGTCGGGGCGGGGAAGCGACGCTCGGCCGATCCGGGCGGCGGGGTCGGGGCGGGACCGCGCGCGGGCAGGGCGCCGAAGGTCGAACCCACGGCGGCGATGACCGCGTCCACGTCCACATCGCCGACGACCGTGATCTCGATCGGGCCGGAGGCGAGGGCCGCCTTGATCTGTTCGCGCAGGGGTTCGATCTCGACCGACTGGAACTGTTCGTTGGTCGGGGCGGCCGCGCGCTTGTCGCCCCCGGCCAGCAGTTCCCCGGCCTTCAGACCGAAGGCGCCGCCGGGCGTGGCGGCCTGTTGTTCCAGCGCCTGCGGATAGGAGGATTTGGCGCGTTGCAGCGGCGCGGCGCGCAGACCCGGATCCGTCAGGAAGGCGGCCAGAACCTGAAGTTCCAGTTGCAGGTCCTCCGGGCGGGTGGAGCCGCCGAAGCTGTAGCTGTCCGTACCCTGGCTGACGCTGGTGTTGACGACATGGCCGGCCAGGACGCGGTCGGCCTCATCCACCGTCAGCTTGCCCAGGCCGCCGGCGTTCAGCACGGTGTTGGCGGCGAACAGGGGCGAGAAGCGGTCGGCGGGAAGACCCATGCCGCCGATGCCCGTATTGGCGCGGATCAGGATCTGGTCATCGCGGAAGTCGGTCTTCTTGATGTTCAGCAGGGTCCCGTTGGGGAAGCGGACCAGGGTGGCGCCCAGATCGGCCACCTCGGTGCGCGCGGCGGGAACGGCCGGCGCGCCGAAGTTCGTATAGGGCCATTCCAACGCCGACTGATCGCCGGGCGCGGCGACGGGAACCTGACGCGAGGCCTCCAGCGCGGCGGTGACGGCGGCCTCGCCGCCCTCGACCGGGACCGGGCTGGTGAACAGGACCAGAGGCCCCTGGCCTTCGAACACCGGACGCACGGCGGCGTTGACCTGTTCCGGCGTCAGATCGGCGACGATCTTCTCGAACTGGTCCAGACTTTCCTGGGGCGAGGTGAAGACCGTGTCGCCATTGACGGCGTTCAGCAGGGCGCCGGCCAGGGCGGGGGTGGAGCGGGTCGCCTCCGTGGCCACCGCATTCTGCAGGCTGGTGCGGTATTCGGTGATCTCGCGCTGCAGCTCGGGGGCGGTGACGCCGTACTGGGTCAGACGGCGGGCCTCCTGCTCGGTGGTCTCCAGCGCGCGTTTCCATTCGCCCGGCGTGAAGGCGACCGACAGGACGCCGGCGTCCAGGCTGTCGAATAGCGACTGATAACCGCCGCCGGCGCCCAGGAAGGGCGGATTGTCGGCCCGCGCCATCTCGCCCAGGCGGCGGTTCAGCACCGCCAGGCCCAGGCTGCGGCGAACGGCCTCGGAGCGTTCGGCCAGGCTGTCGGGGTCAAGGTCCGGCGCCTTGATCCAGTTGATCTGGATCGACGACTGGACGCCCGGCTCGACGATGATGCTGGTCTCCGGCTGGCGCGCGGCGACGGTTCCCAGGTCGGGTTCGGGACCGTCGGCGGCCTTGGGCGTCCAGTCCGCGAAGGTCGTGCGGATCTTGGCCTCCATCGCGTCCACGTCGAAGTCGCCCACGGCGATGAAGGTCGCGCGCGAGGGCCGGTAGTAGGCGTCATAGAAGTCGACGAACCGCTCGCGCGGCGCGGTGCGGATCACCTCCAGGTCGCCGATCGGCAGGCGTTTCGACAGGCGCTGGCCCGGCGCCAGCAGGGCCAGCTGGGTCTTCAGCACCCGCATCTGCGGCGAGTTGCGGGTCCGCTCCTCCCCGACGATGACGCCCCGCTCGGCGTCGATGGCGTCCGACGCCATCAGGGCGTCGCCCATCATTTCCCGCATCACATGCAGGGACGTATCGACCGTCTCGTCCTGGGTGTTGGGCAGTTCCAGCATATAGGCCGTCTGCTCGAAGCTGGTGAAGGCGTTGGTGTCGGCGCCGAAGGCCAGGCCCAGGCGTTCGAGAATGCGCAGCATCTCGTTCTCGGGGATGTCCTTGGTCCCGTTGAAGGCCATGTGCTCCATGAAGTGCGCCAGCCCCTGCTGGTCGTCCCGCTCCATCAGCGAGCCCGCGTCGATCCGCAGCCGGAACGAGGCCTGACCCGGCGGGGTGGCGTTGTGCATCAGGGCGTAGCGCATGCCGTTGGGCATCAGGCCGTAGCGGACGGCGGGGTCGGCCGGAACGTCGCTGGTCGCCTGCGCCCAGGGATCGGAGGGCGGGACCTGGGTCTGGGTTTGGGCGGCGGGCGCGAAGGCCAGGACGGGGACGGCGAAGGCCCCCGTCGAAAGCGCCAGGCCAGAGGCCGCGACAAGCAGAAGGCGACGCGCAGAACGCATGAGTTTACTCCGAAACGCCGCAACCCCCGATGGAACGGCCGATGTCTGGAGTAGGCGAGGGCGGGGGCGAGGGCAAGGCGACCGTTTGGCAGGCGCCTCAGGAGAAGGGCGCGAGTCACCATCGCGTCTCTTTCCAGATCGTATCGCGGCCAACGCGAACGACTCTTGCATAACAATGGTTTTTGGAGTTCCTTCTGACAGGCGGAGACATGAGAAGACAGCCATAGCGTTCCGTACAGTATCTCTCGTGGTCTTTGCTGGCGGCGTGCCGGGAGGATGCTTGCACAGGCGTTCACACTCACCGGCTTGCAATCCGGCGTAGATTTTTGACCCAACCTAGTTCGTCCGCAGCCGTATGGAGACATTTGACATGTACGCTTCCACATTGATGGCCGTCGCGGCGATCTCGTCGATTCCGGTCGTGGCGTCCGTCCCGACGGCGCCTGCTTCGGTCCCGGCCACAGCGGGCCTCCAGAACACCCTTAGCTCCTTCGTAAACGGGGAGTTCAAGGAAGTAGGAAAGACTTGTTTGCCTGCACAGGCCGCGCGTCGTTTTGGCTTCCTAACGGGGCGCCGCTCTGCAACGCCTGCTTCATATGTGCCCTCTGACGTACAGGGATGGTCGGTGCTCAAGGATCACTGGGATGCGCCGGTCGAGGTGCAGTCAGCCCAGTCGTTGAACGCCGTCTTTGCGCAGGTTTTTGAGGTCATTGGTGAAGGCGAGGCCGCCACCCGCAGACCTCTCGCGCAGAGGCTAGGCGTTGCTTGGCCATCCACGGACAGGCCGATCCTCTACGAGCACGCCAGCAATGCGCAAAGGCAGCATAATTGTGTCACCATGCTCGGCAGCAATGCGCAGCTTTCGGCGGGTCTGTCGGCGGCGGATCTGCGGGCGGCTTTTACAGCCACTACCACCCGTGCAGATACAGAGACCGCGTTCGCCTATGCAGGCGTTATGGTCTCGCCTATCGCAGCCGTGCTTGGCCTCAACACGACGACGGTCGATGCGCCAACAGGCGTTTCCAGTTTCCGGATCGCCTCGGCCATCTGGCAGTGGTACCGGCGGACGAAGCCTGCTCCCGGTGCCCATTTACAGATACGAAATCAGGTGGAGGGTCTTGCCGTTTACCGAGTGATCGGACTCACCCAGACCGCTCTTTTGACGGCTGAAGGCGCGGCCGGATTGAATGTGCCATTCTTCTCTGCGCGGGCGACTGTTTCCGGCAACACGCAGACCAGCACTACGAGCTCGGAGCGCAGCTATGCTGTAGCCTATTGGGTTGGGGAGAGTGATTTTATCGACTTGCCGGACAAGGCTCAAATCGAAAGGCACATGCGTTCGGCTGCCGATTTTTCTGCAACCCAAGGGCAAAACCTGTCGGTGCAAAGCAACTCCCGCGTGGAGTTTTCAGCTGACTTGGCTGACCTTCCCTCCAACTACTGCCGTACCGCTGAATGGGGGCTTGCGGCGCCACAACAGCACGCGGGAGAGCCGAGCAACTTGGGCGAGGCCAGCGATCTGCGGGTGGCGCCCGCGCCGGGCACGCCGGGGTCATGTAGGTTTACGGTTAGTGTCACGCCAAAGAGCACATCGCGTTCCGTCGTCGGCGCCGTTATCGCCGTCCGCGCCGCCGAGGACACATCGGGGCCGCCCCTGTTGGAATCGCGACGTTACGATATCCCAGACTATCGGGCCGACCTGGTCATAGGGAGTGGCGATGGCCCCCGTTTCGTAGCGTTCACGGCGGCCTCGACGCCGCTAAACTATATGATTTCCTACTCTGTCCGATCCAAACACGGCCGGTCGATCACTCTGGACGGCGCGACGCGTGTCACCGTCTCATGCCAGGGGCGACCTGAGCGGGCGATACTGCTTCAAACCACGGATGTCGAAGTGCCCAAATCGAACGATCGGATCTCACTGAAGGTACCTTTGCCGGGGGATCTAATCGATGCCTCTACCTCGTCTGTCAGCTGCACTCTTGGTGGAACCACCCATCTGAAGGGCGGTAACACGGCGACTGAAGAACTCCAGTTTCCCAGCTACGACATCTCTGTGACCCGATCTGCGGCGACTCCGCTGCCGGCACCCTCGGTGACGCCTCTGCCTTCGGCGGCTCCGGCCGCTTGAAATGCGGTTTTTCAAGTGCACGCTTGCGTTCGTGTAGCTGCCTTGGGCACAGAACGAGACCTTGCCCCTATATCGAGGCGGTCGCTGACGCGGGATGTTGGGAGGATGCGTTTCAACATAGAAGTTTCGACCGCCTTTCGGGGTCGAATATCCGCCTCACCCGCCCGGACGGCTCACATAGAAGGTCGCGCTGTTGCCGACGGCGGTGGTCCCGACCACGGCGGCGCGGCCGGAGCCGATGGTGGCGTTGGTCGTGGCGGTGATGGCGGCGTTGTTGGTCTGGTTGTTGGTGATGTTGACCTCGCCGCCGCACTGGGAACAGGCGGAACCGGTGACGCTGTTGCCGACGGCCTCGGCGCCGACATAGGCGTCATAGCCGCTGACGCCCGTATAGGTCGCGGTCGCCTCGACCCCGCCGGTGTTCAGCTGAGTGTTGTCCAGCGCCAGATAGATGTCGGTGTTGCCGGCGATCACTTCATTGGCGACGGCGCGGGCCGAGACGGTGGTCTGGCCCTGCAGATTGGTCCGGGCCCGGGAGACGGCGCGGACCCGGCCCTGGTTGGTCTGGTCGGTCGCGGCGACCAGGGAGCCGCCGGCGTTGGACAGGACGGTCTGGTTGGCGCCGACGTTGGCGCGGGCGGCCAGGTTCCAGGCGTTGTCGACATAGACGTCGGTCCGCGCCTCAATCGTCGAGGCGGCGTTGGTCTGGCGCACCGTCAGATCCTGGTGAGAGGCGCCGGTGGTCGAGGCCTGGACGGCGTTGGCCACGGCCTGGGACGAGAAGTCGGCGGGGGCGGGGATGTACTGAACGTCGGCGACCGTCTCGGCCAGAACGGTGGTCTGGGCCGACTGATCGACTGCGCCGGTGATGGAGGAGGACGGACCGCCCAGGGCGACGCTGTTGGCGACGGCCGCCGTGCCGGCGAAACCGCCGGCCAGCATATGGCCGGTCGGCGACTGGACGACGGTGCGGGCGGTGACGTCATCGCCGGTCGCGACCTGGGCCGCATCAAGGGCGAAGGTCGCGCCGTCAGTGGAGACGCCCAGATAATCGCCGCGCGCCAGGGTCGTCGATCCGATCACCCCGTCCGACTCGCCGTTCAGGACGAGGGTCGTGTCAGCGCGTGTCGCGCCGGTCATGGTCTGGCGCGCCGTCAGGGACCCGGACGAATCCTCGATCCCGCCCGCGAGCGAATTGCCCGTGGCCGAATTGGTCACCTCGAGCTGATCGACCGTGACGTTCAGGTTCACCGACCCGGTCACGTCGCCGGACTGGGTCTGGGTGCTGGAACAGGTCGAGCCGGTCTGCGGATCGCAGAGCGGCGTCTCCTGCGCCGTCGCCTCAGTAGCGGCTAGGGCGAACGTCGCCGTCGCGGCGATCATGCCAGCGAGACGGATCGGCGCGGGTCTGGCCATTGTTCGTCTCCGTGGTGGGGTAGGCCGGATAATAGCCGCCGGTCGGACCGACAGCGGAATCGCCAAGCGGGTCGTTGGCGGCGTTGAGGCAGATTTCGGGGCCGGGCGCCCCATAGAGATTGGCCATGAACTCGACCGTGGCCCGTTCGACCAGGGCGCGGACAGCCAGCTGGGTCGGCTCCATCCCGCCGGACCCGGCCGAGATGTCGAAGACATTGCCGTTCAGGAAGTCGAACACCCCGGCCGAGATCTCGCGGCCGATGATCTGCTTCTGGTACGAGACGACGTCCACGACCTCGAGGGTGGTGGTCTGAACCAGCCGCAGATCCATGGCGATGTTCATCACATAGGTGCGGTAGGTGGCGATGCCCGAGCCGGGACGGTCGCTGTCCACCTGGCCTCCAGCGGCGTCGAAGCCGCCCGAGCGGATGTTGTAGTTCACCTCGGTGACGCCGCCGACGATGTAGAAGTCCGAACCGGGCACCTGGCCGGCCAGGATGCGGCGGTACTGGGTGTCTTCCGGTCCCTGGGCGCCGGGGGTGTTGTCGCCGATCAGCTTGTTGTTGGCGTAGCGCAGCTCCAGCTCCGACACCGAGGTGTCGTAGCGTTCGACGATCCGGGCGCCGGCCTTGGCCAGGGCCGAGTTCGCCATCAGCGAGGCGCCGCCGGTGATCTGGCGCCCGCCGTCCGACGAGACCGTGCCCGTGTAGTCGCTGATCCGGCCCACGGCCATGCGCGGCGAGGGCAGGTTGTAGCGGCGCGCGTAGTCGGCCAGGCAATAGAGCGCCGCCGAATAGGGGGTGGGGTTGGCCGTGACCGGCGCATTGCCGATCGGCGTCGCATATTGGCCCGACGGCCCGGCCACCGGGCTGACGCAGCCGGCGAGCAGCAGGGCCGCAGCCGTCACGACGGCGCCGGTGCGAAGGAGAGGAGGGCGGCTCATGGCAGGGTGATGTTTCCGTTCAGGGCCGTGCCGGCGTTGATGTCGCCGTTGTTGGTCTGTTTCGAATTGACGATGACGGTGTTGTGGCTGCCCTGGACCACGACGTTCAACTGATTGCCGATGGCGGTGGAGCCGCCGATGGTCGTGCCGTTGCCGGAAGACGAGCCGGCCCCGGCATAGGCCGAGGCCACGCCGCCGGACTGGCTGGAATAGGAAGAGGCGCCGGACTGGATGAGGCCGTTGACGATCAGGCGATTGCCGTTGGCGTCGCGGGTCGAACCGGTGGCGGCGGTGTTGGTCAGGTTGCGCGCGGAGCCATAGCCCTGCTGGAAGCGGGCGGCGCCGCCGGAGCCCGTCGTCTGGGCCATGGCGAGAGACGGGGCGGCGGCGACGAACAGGGTCGCAAGCACGGTCGGCAGGGGGGCGATCAGCCTCTTGACCGGCATGGATAATACTCCTGGCGCGCAAACGGACGACGGACCGAAACCACGATCCGCACCCCAAACTGCGTTAAGGTTATTAAGAAGCGCTTGAGATCGCAGAAATCGTTGCGCATTGGTGAGGCATGTCCGACCCCGATGGCCGATTCGCAGCGCCCCCGAATTCAGAAGGGCCAAGGTCCGAAAGACTGTTCAACGCCCCGGTCGCGGTGGTGCTGATCGCCCTGTCGATGCCCGTGCTGTTTTTCTTCCAGCGCCAGTTGCCGGACATGGGCGCCGCCATGGCCTTCGCACCCATCGATCTGCAGAACGGGCGGTGGGGCGGCTTGTTCACCGCCATGCTGCTGCACGGCAGTTGGACCCACGCCCTAATGAATGCGATCGGCGCCCTGGCCTTCGGCGCGCCGGTGGCCCGGCTGTTCGGCGACCGGATCGGGCCGACCGTCTTCCTGCTCTTCTATATAGGGTGCGGCGTGGTTGCGGCCCTGGGCTACGGCCTGGTCCACTGGGGCTCGACCGAGGCCATGGTGGGGGCGTCGGGGGCCGTGTTCGGCCTGATTGGAGCAGCGACCCGCCTGATGGGCGGACGGGGCAGGGTGCTGAGCCTGTTCGATCGGCGCGTGATCGGGGCGTCCATCGCCTGGATGGCGGTCAACGCCGTCACCGGGCTGATCGGCTATGCTCCGGGAGCGGACGGCGCCCGCATCGCCTGGGAGGCCCACGCCTTCGGCTTCATCGCCGGATTGCTGGTCATCGGCCCCTTGGGCCGCGCCTTCGGCAAGGGGCCTTTGCCCATGGGGACGTCGGCCCGGCCCGAATCGGACGTTTGATTCCGGGGCGCGGCTGCGCGATCATGGTTATCGAGCGGCCCTGTCGCCATCCCGGCCCGGCGGTCGTCTCCTAACCATAGAGAAGGAGCCGCGATGTTCGTCGCCGAGATCCTCAAGACCAAGGGAAACGCCGTCTTCTCCATCGCGTCCGACCTGACGGTGGCGCAGGCGTGCGGAGAGCTGGAGCGCAAACGCGTCGGCGCCCTGGTCGTCCGTGACGGCGAATCCGTCGCCGGCGTCTTTTCCGAAAGGGATGTGGTGAAGGCCCTGGCGGTCGACGGACCCAACGCCCTGGGCCGTCCCGTCTCCGATTACATGTCCGCCCGGGTGATCTTCGCCGAACCGGGAGAAACCCTGTCCGACGTGATGGGGCGGATGACCGACCGGCGGATTCGCCATCTGCCGGTTCTGAGCGAGGGCCGGCTGGTCGGCGTCATCTCCATCGGCGACGTCGTCAAATGTCAGATCGCCGATCACGCCCGCGAGGCCGAAAGCCTCAGAACCTATATAGCGACGGGCTGAAGCGGGCGCCGGCGCGGGTTCGAAGAGTCCGACTCCGCGAGAATTTTCATGGTTTGGTCAGAATCCGGTTGCGGCGGAAAAGAGCGGCCCGTATAGAGCCGCCTCGCTCGGAAACGGGCCGGCCCTGAGGGCTTCGGAGCTTCGGTTTCGGAGGTTTTGAGGGGAA